>CAZLWY010000001.1:0-10327 GCA_964563425.1 uncultured Acidobacteriaceae bacterium
GGGACCGAAGGACCAGCTCAAGATGATTGTCCGAAAACGCCCCCACTCTCTGCTTGTAGATCACCAGGTCGTCCGGATGAAAAATATCGCCGTGAAATTCCACGGAGGGAGTGCCCTTGACGAAAAGATTGTTTTGTTTGACCCGCAAAAACGGGGATTCAGAATCCGGAATCTCCGGGTGTCCCTCGGAAAACGCAAGACCCACATGTATGATGCGGATCTGATTTTGCCGCGCAAACGCGACGGCTTTCGCGGCCACGCTCATCACGCGTTCGGAATCCGGCACGAGGCCGAAGACTCCTTTTTGAAGATCCAGCGTCAGAAGCGCCGTTTTTGGGGGATCGAGTTTCATGCGTTATTCCTTTTTGTATTTGGGCGGCAAGCTGTCATGACGTTTCCGCTATGCGCTTGAAGAGTTCACCGGCCTTGAAAAGCGTTATCTGTTCCTGCCGGTCGAGTTCCGCGATGGCCCGCGAGAGCCAGGCGTACGTCGCCTCCTCGGTGTTCCCGCGCAGGGTGATGCCCCGGGCCGTCAGTCTGATGTTGATCTGGCGTCCGTCCGTAGGGTGAGCTTTGCGCTCGACCAGTCCCATTTTCTCGAGCAACCCCAGGGCCGTGCCCATGGATTGGGGCTTGACGCCTTCGGCGCGGGCGAGGTCCGCGGCGGTCGCCGGTCGGCGCTTTTCCAGGCGGCCGAGGACCGCCTGTTGTGTCCAGGAGAATTCCCGCAATTCCGGCTTCGCAAGCCGAGCGAACCGCCTCGCAGCACGGCATAATTGCCGTACAGCAAGTCCCTCCAGACGCCTAACCTATCGGCTGTATTCGGTTGAGCGCCGTCTCGTAGGATCCTTCCAGTTGGTGTGTGAGTTTACCATCAAGCAGGGAGTACGCGCATTGGACAAGGAGGACGTATATGCAGAAGATGGTCATGCGTTCATTATTGCTGGCATTCGTCATGTTGGCTGTGTCGGTTCCGGCTTTTTCGCAGGTTGCAGTGGGCATCACGGTGGGCTTCGCGCCGCCGGCCATCCCGGTGTACGACCAACCGGCCTGTCCCGGTGACGGCTACTACTGGACCCCGGGATATTGGGCCTGGGACGCGGATTTCGACGATTACTACTGGGTGCCGGGCACCTGGGTCGAGCCGCCCGATGCGGGCCTGCTGTGGACGCCGGGCTATTGGGGATGGAACGGCGCGGCGTTCATTTTCACGGACGGATATTGGGGACCGACGATCGGTTTCTACGGCGGCATCAACTACGGATTCGGATATTTCGGAAACGGATTCGTCGGCGGACGGTGGGACGGCGGCCACTTCTTCTATAACACAGCGGTCTGGCACGTAGGCGGCGGCTTTCGCAACACGTACGTGGATAAGGTGACCATCGTCAACAACACGCACGTGAGCTACAACGGCGGCAACGGTGGGGAGACTGCACGTGCGACCGCCACGGAAGAAGCCGCGCGCAACGAGCGTCACGTGGACGCCGTGGCGGCGCAGCGACAGCAGGTGGAGGCTGCGCGCGGGAATCAGGACCTCCGCGCTTCGGCCAATCACGGCAAGCCTCCGATTGCAGCGACGGACCGTGCGGGCGCGTTCAACGATAACGTGGTGAAGGCCAAGGATGCCGGTGCGCCGTACAACCCCCCGGCAGACCGCGGAGCGACGGCGGCGCGAGGCGAGAACAATGCGGCCGAGCGTACGAACACGGAAACCTCGCGGCCGGCGCAACCGAACGCCATGACCTCGGATCGTCCGGCGACTAACTCCGTGGTCCATCCGAAGGATCTGCCCGCGTACCAAAAGCCCGCGGCGCCGAACACCGGCAGCGCCAAGCTGGACCAGAAATACCAGCAGCAACAGGACAAACTGGCGCAACAGCAGGACAAGGAACGCCAGAAACTGCAGTCGCAGCAGGATAAGGAACATCAGCAGTATCAGAAGCAGCAGGCTGATGAAACCAAAAACCAGGCGCTTGAGCAGAGGCACACGCAGCAGACGCAACAGCTGCAGCAGCGCCAGCAGACGGCGCAGCAGCACCTGCAGCAGCGGCAGGCTCCGGCGGCGCATGCCGCCGCACCGGCAGAGCACGCTGCTCCGGCTGAACCGCGAGACAAGTAACGCGGCGGCGAACGACTCGGCGCGTGGGTGGGTTCGATTCCGTCCGTGCGCCGAGTCTTATGTTCAGGCTTGATCTACTTGATTTCCGAATAATCCAGGTAGTAGCGGTGGAGATCGGCGACGGTCATCTCGCCTTTGCGGACCTTCAGCGCCGTGGCGTCGGAACCGCTGCCGGAGGACGTCAGCCAGACGGTGTCTCCCGCGCGTAGGTCGGAAAGTTTCATTGATTTTCCCGAGTCGTCGATGAATTTCGTCTGCTCGGTCGCCTTCACAAGCAGCGTGACTTCCGTGGGATATTTTAACAGCAGCTGCTTTTGCTGAAGGTCCAGTGACGCGACGATAAAGAATTGCTCGCCGGCTGGCGTCTTTTTCACGGGCACTGTCGAGTACGCGCTCGCCGGCATCACCGCGTTTCCGCCGGTTGCGGGCCCCGCGGTCATCGCCGTTCCTGGCGGCGCACCGGCACGGGGAGTTGCGCCTGGCGTCGCCGGAGCCGCTCTATTGGGCGGAGCGCCATGGTGACCGGCCTGAGTGGGCGGGGCCTGAGCGATGGCGCCCCTCGCCATCGAGCCGAGCAGCATGGCCGAACCTGCAAAAACCTGAAATGTCCTATTCATATCGAAGGGCCTCAATGGGATCGAGCCGGGCCGCCCGGCGCGCCGGATAATAGCCGAACACAATGCCAACGCCTGCTGAGAAGACTACGGCGACAACAATGGAAAGAATGGAAACCACGGTGGTCCAGTGCAGCACGTTGGAGATGATCGCAGAAGCCACCATTCCGAGCACGATGCCCGCAATCCCGCCAAGAGAGCTCAGCACCAGCGCTTCGCTGAGGAATTGTGCCTGCACGTCCTGTTCCGTGGCGCCGACGGCCATGCGAACGCCGATCTCGCGGGTTCGCTCCGTAACCGACACCAGCATGATATTCATGATGCCGATGCCACCGACCAGTAGCGATATCGACGCGATGCCGGCCAGCAGAAAGGTCATCACGAGCGACGTAGCTTCTGCGGCTTGCGCCATTTCATTCGGGCTGCGGATGATGAAGTCGTCGTCTTCGCCGGGCCGCAGATGATGCCGCTGGCGGAGAAGCGCCGCGATACTGGACTGGACCTGGCTCATCGCTTGTTGCGATGTGGTGGCGACCATGACCATTTGCAGCCAACTGATTCCGGAAATCTTCTTCTGGACCGTGGTGTAGGGCATGAGCAACATGTCGTCCTGATCCTGCCCATTGCTATTTTGTCCCTTGGTCTGAAGGACCCCCAGGACGCGGAAGGGAAGATTCTGCACGCGAATGACCTGGCCGACCGGATCCTGGTCGCCGAAAAGCTGCTGGGCGACCGTATTGCCGAGCACGCAGACGTTGGCAGCCATGTTCACGTCGCGATCGGAAAACATGCTGCCCTGAACGACCGGCCAGTTGCGAATCTGGGTGATGTCCTGTGAAGTGCCGTTGGCTCGGGTGAGCCAATTCTGGTTGCCGTTCACTACCTGTACGGAGGCGCCGGCGATGGGAGAAATCATCGTGACGTTCGGTACGTGTTGCAGGATGGCGTCTGCGTCATCGTTGACCAGCGTCTTCGTGGCGCCATTGCCCATGCGCACGCCGCCGGTGTTCACGCTGCCCGCGAAGACCATGATGATGTTGTCGCCCAGCGATTGAATCTGCTGCTGCACTTGCGCGCTGGCGCCCTGACCGATTGCGACCGTGCAGATTACTGCGCCGACACCGATGATGATGCCGAGCATGGTGAGGACGGTCCGCAGCTTGTTGCGCGCCAGGGCCCGCAGCGCGACGCGAATAATCTCTCTTGGATTCATGGTTCGATCCCCTCCCGCACTACCGCGGGCCCCCGGGTCCGCCGAATCCCGGCGGACGCTGACCGCCCGATGATCCCTGCGCGGGCGTCGTGGCGGCGATCACCAACGTGTCGCCCTCGTTGATCGGACCCGATATCAGCTGTGTATTATTGTAGTCGGTGATGCCGATTTGAATGGCGACCGGGATCAGCTGTTTCTTATCGTCCAGCTTCCATACGACCTGCCAGCCACCCAGGTGCGTGGTCGATGCCGCGCGTGAAATGTTGTACTCCTTGTAGAGATTTTGAAGATCCTTCGCGGCAATGGGCGGCTTGAATGTCAACGCCGGGTTCGGAATTTCCAGTGTGTCTTTCACGTGCCCCGTGGGGATCGTCACATAGGCCGTTTCGCCCGGCAGCAGCTTCTCATCCGGATTGCTGAAATCGATGACCGTGTTGTAGGTCACCACGTTCTGCACGGTCGTGGGATTCAACCGCACGGTGCTGACGCGACCGTTGAAGAGGTCCGTGGGAAACGCGTCGACGGCGAACGTAACCGGCGCTCCCACCTTGATGTTGCCGGTGTCGGATTCATCGGTCGCGGCATAAACCTGCATGCGGGTCAGATCCTGCGCCACGGTGAAGACGTTGGGCGCCTGCAAGGTGGCCGCGACGGATTGGCCGACGTCGATGTTGCGCGCGACCACGGTGCCGTCGATCGGCGAAATGATGGTCGTATACTTCAGGCTTGTTTCGGCGGCCTTGAGGCCGCCTTCCATCGAAACGACGTTGGATTTGGCCTGTGCCAGTGTCGCTTTCGCCTGATCGAGCGTCGCCTGCGCCGACTGCACATCGGCAACGGCTTGGCCCATGGTCGATTGCGTCAATTCATTCGCATCCGCCGAAACAACGCCTGCCGTGAACAGATCCTGCGATCGCTTCGCAGTGGCTTCCTGATACTTTACATTGGCCTGCGCCTTTACCAGCCCGGCCTGGTCGACCTGAACGTTCGCTGCGAGCGTGACGAGATTGTCCTGCGCGTTTTCGAGCTGCCCGCGCGCCTGCGTTACCTGCGCCTCGTAGATCGCCGGATCCAGCTGCGCCAGCACCTGCCCGCTTTTCACGCGCGTATTGAAATCCGCGAAAATGTACTGCACCGTGCCGGAAACATACGATCCGACCGATACCGTCGTAAGGGCATTAATGGTGCCCGTGGCCTGCACGGCCGCGGTAATATCCCCGCGCCGCACGGCAACCGTCGTGTACTTGGGTTCTTTAGACCTCGCGCGCGCGTAGGCCCACCAACCGAGGAGGATTAGCAAACAGACCGCAGCGATAAAGTACGCCCTTCTGTGTTTCCGATAGGACTCTTTCAGAGACATGATTCTCCGATTGTGTGGTGAATAGCTTCAAACAAACACGAGGCGCTTTGGTGGGCTACCTGTGTCTCCCCTGTAAGTAAAGACGCGCGCCCTGCCTTCCAGGTTACTCGTGACGGCTCAGAATTTTAGCCGCTCTCCGACCCTTCATTCAGCCTACGTGGGCCGTAAGCCTCCGTGCTAAAGTGATCGGCTCGAAACGCTTGGGGAGGGGAAGTGGCTTACCGGGACCTGCGCGATTTCTTGAAAAAACTTGAAAAAGAGGACGAGCTTCGGCGTATTCCGTCCGAAGTGGACCCGATTCTCGAGATGACGGAGATTTCCGACCGTGCCGTGAAGGCCGGCGGCCCGGCCCTATGGTTCGAACACCCGCGCGGCTCGCGGTTTCCGGCGCTCACCAACCTGGTGGGCACCGAGCGCCGCATGAACCTGGCGCTGGAGGTCGATTCGCTCGATGAAGTCTCCGGCAGGATCACCTCGATTCTGGATATTGAATCGCCGCAGGGGCTTCTTGACCGCGTAAAGATGCTCCCGAAATTGGCCGAGCTTGGCAACGTGTTCCCCAAGACCGTGCGCAGCGGCGAATGTCAGCAGGTGGTGCGCACCGAGGGGTTTTCGCTGTTTGATTTTCCGATCCTGCAATGCTGGCCGCAGGACGGCGGCCGCTACATCACCTGGCCGATGGTCATCACCAAGAATCCGGACACCGGCAAACGCAACGTGGGCTGCTATCGCATGCAGGTGTTCGACGAGCGGACCACGGGCATGCACTGGCAAACGCAGAAACACGGCGCCGAGCATTTCCGCAGCGCGCGCGCCAAAAATAAAGGCGGCCGGCTGGACGTCGCCGTAGCCATCGGTTCCGATCCCGCTACGGCTCTCGCCGGAATCCTGCCCGTGCCGCCGGATATGGATGAATTTCTTTTCTCAGGCTTCCTGCGCAACGATCCAGTCGAGCTGGTCGCCTGCAAGACGGTGGATTTGGAAGTCCCCGCCAACGCGGAAATCGTTCTCGAGGGCCACGTCGATCTGGGCGAAATGCGCACGGAGGGACCTTTCGGCGACCACACCGGCTTTTATTCGCTGGAAGGAGCCTATCCGGTCTTCCACGTCGACTGCATCACGCACCGCAAAGAACCAATCTACCTCACGACCATCGTCGGCCCGCCTCCCCAGGAGGACTATTTCATCGGCCACATGATCGAGCGCGTCTTCCTGCCGGTGATGAAGATGCAGCATCCGGAAATCGTGGACGTGGCGATGCCGGCGGAGGGAATTTTTCAGAATCTGATGATCGTGTCCATCCGTAAAAGCTACGCGGGCCACGCGCGCAAGACGATGAACGCGATCTGGTCGCTCGGGCAAGCGATGTTCACGAAGGTCGTGGTAGTCGTCGATCACGACGTCAACGTGCAGGACTCGCGCGAAGTGGTATGGAAAGCGTTGTGCGCGATCGATCCGGAACGTGACATCACCTTTACACTCGGTCCTGTGGACACGCTCGACCACGCCGCTCGCATGCAGGATTTTGGCTCGAAAATGGGGATCGACGCGACGCGAAAATGGCCCGAGGAGGGTTTCACGGGCCGCTGGCCCGATGAAATCAAGATGGACGCGGCCACCAAGCAGCGCATCGACGGGATCTGGTCGCAACTCAAAATCGCTTCCGGCAAAAAGAAAGCGTAAACCCGCCCGACCCCTCCGGCAGCCCATTTCCCTTAATTACAGGGCCTTTCAGGCCCTTCCTGGCCCTCCGACCGGGTTTTACCAAAAGCACACGCAGGCAAAAGGTTGGTTGACAGTCTGTTTGGTGGATGCAATAAACGAATCAAGGGGAGCGTACCGGTTCTATCAGTACTATCGGCATACGTTCACTAGGTTCGCCCACGGGGTTGAGGCGAACCGAACCAAAGGGCAGCGGTTCTTTACCAGCAAGCGAGCGAATCAGGAAAGCTGTGTGGAATCCTCCCTGCGAAGCGGGGTGGACGGAGATGCGAGAGGCCACGCGATGTTCAATCTGGGTAAAACGAAATCTTTAATTGGCCTGGATATCGGCTCGAGTTCGGTGAAAGCCGTCGAGTTGAAGAAAGTGAAAGACGGTTACGAGCTGGTGAGCTTTGGGATGGAGCCGCTGTCGCAGGATACCGTCGTGGACGGCGCGATCATGGATGCTCCCTCCGTCGCCGAAAAGATCATTTCGATTTTCGACGCTCAGAAGATCAAGGTCAAAGAAGTCGCTACGTCGGTTTCGGGCCACTCCGTCATCGTCAAGCGCGTCAGCATGCCGCTGATGACCGAAGAAGAGCTCTACGACCGGATTCAGGCCGAAGCCAGCCAGCACATCCCGTTCGATATCGCCGACGTCAACCTGAGCCACCAGCTGCTGGAAGCGACCGAGAACCAGATGGACGTCCTGTTGGTGGCCGTCAAGAAAGACAAGATTCTGAACCACACGAACGTGCTGGCTCAGGCCGGCAAGATCCCCGTGGTGGTCGATATCGACGCCTTCGCTCTGCAGAACTCGTTCGAGGTGAATTACGAGCCTGATCCGTCGCAGGTCGTCGCGCTGCTCAACATCGGCGCCAGCGTGATGAACATCAACATCATCCGCGGATGGACGCCGCTTTTTACCCGCGACGTTTCCGTTGGCGGCAACCAGTACACCGATGCGCTGCAGAAAGAGCTCGACCTGAGCTTCGAGGATGCCGAGAAGCTGAAGATGGGCGGCACGCTGGCGGGCGTCAGCGAAGAGCAGCGGACGGCCATCCTGCGCTCGGTTTCCGATATTCTGATTCTCGAAATTCAAAAGACCTTCGACTTCTTCCGTGCCACGGCCAGCGGTGAAAACATTCGCCGGATCGTGGTGGCCGGAGGAACGGCGCGCGTACCCGGCTTGCTCGACCTGCTGAAAGAAGAGTTTGCCATGCCGGTCGAAGAGCTCTATCCATTTCGCAAAGTTGCAATCAATCCAGGGCGTCACGATGAATCTCAGCTTCGCGAGTTGGCGCCGCGCCTGGCAATCGCTGTTGGCCTCGCGCTGAGGAGCTTTGACACGCCATGATACGGATTAACTTACTGGGCCAAGCTCGTCCGAAGGCGGCCAAGCAAGCGGTGCCGCTGGAAGCGACGGTGCAGATTCTATTCGCATGCGTGGCGATCGGCCTCGCAGTGGTGATTCTCGGAATCAGCTATTACCAGCAGAAGCGCCAGTTGGATGAAACGCAGCGTCGTATCCAGGCCCTGCAGAACGAAAAGGCCAGCCTGCAGCAGGTCAAGGCCGATGTCGACAAGTTCGAGAGCGAAAAGAGCGTGCTGCAGCAGCGCATTGATGTGATCGAGACGCTGCAAAAAAACCGCAGCGGCGCGCAGGACATGATGCAGATGGTGGCCAATACGGTGGTCCGCGTGGATTCGCTCTGGTTGACGTCGCTCGATCGCAAGGGTGATTTGCTCGTGATGGACGGCGAGGCCGGATCGATTAACGACGTGGCCAACTTCATCACCGAGCTCAAGAAATCCGGATACTTTCAGCAGGTCGAGATCAAGAACGCCAAGGAAAACGACCTCCTGCCCGGCGTCGAGACCTATGGGTTCGAGATGACGGTCGCCGTGGCGCCTCCGGCAACGGGTCAGCCTTCGACGCAGCCCACCAGCACCACGCAACCGCCGCAACCAGCGGCCAAGGGAAGGAGCTAAGTCATGGCGACATCGTTCAGAGACTGGCCCTGGCCCCTGCAGGCCCTGCTCTATGTAGGATTGACGATCGTTCTGGTGTTGGCCGGCTTCTACGTTCCGGGCTCGCCGTTGCAGTCAACCCGGACGCAGCTGGAGGATGCCCAGAATCAGGTAAAGCCGCTCGAGGCCGACGTCGAGAACCTTCGCGTCTACAAACAGCGCCGCGCCGAGCTGCAAACGGAAATGGACGCGTTGCAGAAGCAGCTGGCGACGCTTCAAACCATCGTTCCGGAGGACAAGGAAACCGATCAGTTCATCCTCATGGTTCAGCGAGCCGCGGTCAGCTCGGGAGTCGCGATCCGTTCGCTGGCAGCCAGTCCGATCACCCAAAAGCCCTTCTACTTCGAGATGCCCTTCGCGGTGGAAGCTGACGGCCCGTACTACTCGGTTCTAGATTTCTTCGCGCGTATGGGGCGCCTCTCGCGAATTATCAACGTGGGAGATTTGAAGCTGACGTCGCTGGCCAGCCCAGGCAGCGCTCCCGGGAAGTTCCATCTGGCGGCTGGATCGACGGTGACCGGTTCCTTTACGATCACGACTTTCTTTACGAACCCCGCGGAGGCCGGCGCAGCTGCCGCTCCTCCACCAGCGGCGAAAAAGTAAGGCGACGACGATGAAAATGGCAAACATCTCGGCAAAACTGCTGGCGGTCGTGGCCCTGGCGCTACCCCTGGCGATTTCAGTCGCGGCGCAGGAGCAGGCTCCTGCGAACGGTCCGGCCATGAAAGCAACGCCCGGGCATTCAGGAAGGGTCATGCATCACGGGAAAGCTCGGGCTGCTGCGAAGGCTCACTCGAACGCGAATCCGGAAGCGTCCTCTGCTCCTGGGACTCCCGCGGACGCGTCGGCCGGAACCGACGCCACGAAAACGGAGATGGTCGGCAAGCGCGATCCGTTTGCGCCGCTGATCAACGATAAGAAGGACACGGTTCATCTTCCGCCGGGCAAAGCCGGCTTGGTGATCGCCACGGTGCGCGTCGATGGCGCCGTGCGCTCGGGCAGCGCCATGATCGCTGTGGTGTCCAATCCGGAGCAGAGCGTTTACTTCATCCGGGAAGGCGACAAGTTGTACGACGGGGATGTGGAAAAGATTGGGCTGGACGGAGTGACGTTCAAAGAGAACTCGAAAGACGCATTCGGCAAACCGGTCGAGCGAATGGTGACGAAGCGAATCTACGCGAGTGCAGGAGAGCAGCAATGAGGATCCTAAGTCGAGCATTGGGACTGAGCGCGCTGCTGGCGGCCGGTCTAATTTTGACGAATGGAACGCTGCGCGCGGCTGATGC
>CAZLWY010000002.1:0-1503 GCA_964563425.1 uncultured Acidobacteriaceae bacterium
TCAGGCTCCTCTCATGCGCGACATTCTAGCAGGTGGTCCGCCTCCGTGACGACGAGCTGGCAAAACGCCGCGGGCGTCGACAGTCACCCGGCTTTTCGGTGACGTGTGCGGATTGATGGTGCGATACTTTTGGCCGTCGGCATCGTCTAACGGGCCATCTCCGAAGTCATAAGCCACTGTGATAAGCCACAAGCCGCGCGCATGCGACGGTGCCGGCGGGGAGCGTGTGTTGTGAGAATCCGTTCGATGCAACAGGCGGCGCGTCTGACGACCGCAGCGGTGCTCATGGGAGCTGTAGCGATCAGCGTCGGTGCGATCGCGACACAGGCGCAACAGTCCAGCCCACAAGCGGCGAGCACACAGTCGTCGACCCCGCAGCCATCAACACAAGAACAGGTGGACAAGTACACGTGGCTCGAAGACATCCACGGCGAGAAACCCATGGCGTGGGTGAAGGCCGAGGACGCGCGCACCGCCGCGGTGTTCGAGAAAGACAAGAATTTCGCCACGCTACAGGCGGAGGCGCTGAAGATCCTGGACTCGCCGGACCGGCTGCCCGACCCGGAATTTCGCAACGGCATGGTCTACAACACCTGGCGCGACGCCGACCATCTTCGCGGAATCGTCCGCCGCACCACTCTTAAGGACTATCTAACGGCGGACCCGAAGTGGGAGACGGTGATCGACTATGACGCGCTCTCAAATGCCGACAAGCAGAGCTGGGTGGGCAAAGGGCTCTCCTGCCTGGCACCCGAAGAGGAGCTCTGCCTTGTGGTGCTGTCGGCGGGAGGCGAGGACGCGAACACTCGTCGCGAGATGAATCTGAAAACCGGCAAGTTTGTGCAGGGCGGTTTTGTGCTGCCGCGCGGCAAGCAGACCGCCGCGTGGGAAGACAAGGATACGCTGCTGGTCGCGCGCGATTGGGGCCCGGGAACAATGAGCGAGGCCGGATATCCGATCAGCGTCCGGCGGTGGAAGCGGGGCCAACCGCTCGAAAGCGCCGTGGAAGTCTTTCGCGGCGACGTGAAGGACAACGGATACGGCGACAATGCGGAGGTGCTTGTGGATGGACAGGGCAACCGTGCCGCGATGGTCGAGCGGGATATGACCACGTTTACGTCCGAGAAATATCTGCTGCTGCCCGACGGAGCGAAGAAGCTCGCGCTGCCGCCGAAGTCAGATATCGATGGGCTGGTAAGCGGTCAACTGCTGATGAAGCTGGAAGAAGATTGGACGCCCGAAGGAGAAAACGCGACGTTCGCAAAAGGTTCGTTGATCGCGCTGGATTTGGCAGCGATCGAAAAAGATCAGGTGCATCTGAAACCGACCGTCGTATTCGCACCGACTGCGGAAGAATTTGAAGAGTGGTCTATGACAACCAAAAATCATTTGATCGTGGCCACGCTCGAGCACGTGCAGCAACGCGCGTATGTGTACACGCTGGGGAGCGATGGGAAGTGGACGCGAACGCGGATTCCGGTGCCGGACAATATATCGATCGGA
>CAZLWY010000003.1:0-86611 GCA_964563425.1 uncultured Acidobacteriaceae bacterium
CTGGCGTTTATCGCGGGACTTCTGATACTTTTCGCGCGGCCCGATTATCGGCAGGGCGAGCCCAGCCTGCGCGGCCGCACGCCTCAGGATTTTTCTCTCACGCTGGATGGCAAGCCCGCGAAACTTTCCGACCTGCGCGGCAAAGTGGTGCTGCTGAATTTCTGGGCCTCGTGGTGCCAGCCCTGCGTCGACGAAGCGCCTTCGCTCAATCTGCTGCAGCGGCGCATCGCCCCGCTCGGCGGCACGGTGCTCGGCGTGAATGTCGGCATCGACGACGAGCAGGACTCCTATGAAAAGTTCCTGTCGGACTACAAAATCGACTTCCCCACCTACTTTGACGCGACGAAAAAGCTCGCGGCCTCCTACGGCACCACAGCCTATCCCGAAACCTACGTCATCGACCGCAAAGGGCAGCTCGATCGCAAAATCGTAGGCCCCCAGGACTGGACCAGCCCCGAAATGATGGCCTACCTGGATTCCCTGCTGAATCAGAATTAGCAGCGCCGGCGTCCCGCCGGCGTTTTTCTGGCCCTATCACCAGATCGCGCGCAGCCCGCTTTGGTTCACACTGCGCACGGCAAGAATTGCCCGCGTCACTCGTATCGCAGCGCCTCAACCGGATCCAGTTTCGCCGCCCGCATGGCCGGCACGAACCCGCTCAAAATTCCGACAATCACCAGCACGATCACCGATGCCGTCAAAATCCCCCACGAGACATGCATCTGAATGTCCACGCGCCCCGAGGTATCCTCGTAAGCCGGACCCAAAAACGGCAACGACCCAATCAAAGCGCCAATTCCAAGTGAAAGCACCACGCCAATCGCACCACCGGCCAGCGTAATCGCCAGGGCTTCGGTCAAAAACTGCACGCGGATGTGCCGGCGCCGCGCCCCGAGCGCCCGCCGCAGTCCAATCTCGCGAATCCGCTCGTTCACGGTCACCAACATGATGTTCATGACGCCCACGCCGCCGATCCCCAGCGTCAGCATCCCCACAAACAGCAGCACAAATTCCAGTCCGTACGAAATTCCCCAGATAATCGGCCGAAATTCGGCCATGCTGTCCATCAGGATCGCCCGCTTGTCGGTCGGCGAAAAATGCTGGCGCTGGGCAAGCACCCCCAGGATCTGTGCCTGCGTCTGCTTGTCGAATTCCCCGGACACGGGCTCGACCACCAGCACGCTCGCCGATTTCGTGTCCCACAAATCGCCCGCGGTCGAATACGGAATCCAGGCGGAGCGGTCGTCATCTGTAAAGTAACTGCTCTGCTGGAATTTGCGGTCCATCGCGCCGACCACGGTGAACCGCTCGCCTTGGATCGTCACCGGCTCGCCCACAGCCGGCAGCCCCGCAAACAGTTTTTTCTTAAGCTGCGCGCCCAAAAACACCACGCGCCTCCGGTTCACCACATCGTCAGAATCCAGCCAGCGCCCCTCGGCGGGTACTTCATTGCGCATTTCGCCATACTGCTCGCACACGCCGCGAACCGCCGTGCTGGTCGAACGTTCTTCGTGCGCCAGGGGCACGAATTTCACCGTCTCCGGGCAAACGTGCTTCGCCAGCGTCGCCGTCGCGCGCAGCGCATCCACATCCGCCTCCTCCAGCCTCACCTTTTGCCCTGCGCGCTCGCCTCCGGCCTGCTCCGCCGTCGTTCCCGGCCAGCAAATGATCACGTCGTGCCCGAAGGAATCGAACGTGTACATCAGCACGCGCCGGAATCCCGAGCCGTACGCCAGCAGCATCGTCACCGCCACGATGCCCCACACGATTCCCGTCATCGTCAGGCAGCTGCGCACGGGCTGGCGCCGCAGCGAGCTCCACGCTTGCCGGAGGATTTCTTCGAACATCGCGCGCTACCCTCCCGCCTCGAACCGCAGCGCCTCGATCGGATCCACGGCCGCCGCGCGGCTCGCCGGATACAGCGCCGACGTCACCGCAATCGCCGACAGCAACACCAGCGCCAGCACGCCCGACTGCCACGTCGGCAGCAAGCCCGCAAACACCTGCGGCATGGGCAGCAGGTCCACCAGCGCGCAGAATCCGTACGCGATTCCCATCCCGATTCCGCCGCTCAGAAAAGCGATGATGATCGTCTCGGCAAAAAACTGGCTAAGGATCGACCGCCGCGTCGCCCCCAGCGCTTTGCGCACGCCGATCTCGCGTGTTCGCTCGCGCACGGCCACCAGCATCACGTTCATCACTCCCAGTCCGCCCAGGAACAGCGTCACGATTCCCACCGCGCCGGTGAAATACTCGATCCCGTCCATAATCATCGAATTCGCCTGCGCGTTCTTGATCGTGTCCCACACGAAGATCGCATCCGGGTCCTTCGGATCGAAACTGTGCAGCACCCCCAACGCCGCCAGCGCTTCGCGCTCGCAATCCTTGTGCAACGCCAGCGATTTCGGTACCACCAGCAAATGGTCGATCGTGTGCGGCGGCGCCGGCGGTTGATTTGGAAAATCGCGCACCACCGCGCTATAGGGAATGAAAAGCTTGCGGATGTCCGGACCGTCGTAGGACGAATTCTGATCCTTGGCCTTCATCACGCCGATCACCGTGTAGGGAATGTCGCCGAGCCACACCGTCTCGCCGAGCGCCGTGCGGCTGCCGAAGAGCTGCTTTTTCGTGTCGCTGCCGAGAAAAGCCACACGGCTGACGTTCGCCACGTCCTCGTCGTCGTAGAACCGCCCCTCGCCGACATCCAGGCTGCGCACTTGAGCGAACGGCGGCAGCGATCCGGAAACCTCCAGGTTTCCGCTGTTGTAGCGGCTGCGCAATTGCACCTGGTTGCCGATCTCCGGTAGCGCGTAACGGCAGGCCGGCGACTGGGCGTCGACCGCCAGATAATCGTCCTCGGTGATACGAATATCGCGCCCCGCGCGCAACCCGCCGGCCTGCATGCTCGTCCGCCCGGAAAAGAAAATCATGATGTCCTTGCCGAACGATTCGTTATTTCGCTTGAGTCCCTGGCGCAGGCCTTCGGTGGCCGCGACCATCAAAGTGATCGAAATAATTCCCCACGTGATTCCAAACATGGTCAGAAAAGTCCGGAGCTTATGCGCCCAAAGCGTTGAAACCGTGTCCTTGAAGAGGTCTTTGAGGTTCATCGAAGTGGGGCCGGCGCCCCGCCGGCATTTTCCTGAAGTTGTCTGCGAGCGGTGACCATGGGTTCGTCGCGGCGCAATACCTACTGCAAAATCACCTTCTGCCCCTCCTGCAAACCCGACAGAACCTCGGCCCGGACCCCATTCGTAATCCCCAGCTTCACCGCCAGCTTGGTCCGCCCGTCCGGCCCTTTCGGATCGGCAATTTCGACCGCCGCGTTCTTGTCCTTATCGAAAATCACCGCGCCCTCGGGGACGAGCAACACGTTCTTTTTCTCTTCCAGGATGATTTCCGCATTCGCGCTCATATTCGCACGCAACTCGCCGCCCGGATTCTGGATGGACACGCGCACCTCAAACGTCGTCACATTGTCCTTTTCCTGCCCGAGCGGCGCGATTTTCGTCACCTTGCCCTGAAAGGTCTTGTCCTTGAATGACTCGACTACGATCCGCGCCGGCTGCCCCAGATACACCTTCCCCACGTCGGCCTCGTCCACCTTTCCCAGTACGTACACTTCGCTCGTGTCGCCCAGCGTCATCACCAGCGTCGCCGTTGATCCCAGCACCAGAATCGAGCTGACCGCGTCGCCGACTTCCACGTCCTTTGAAAGCACCACACCGTTCATCGGGCTCGTGATCGTCGAGTACCGCAGATTTTCTTCCGCGTCGTCCAGGGCAGCCTTCGCCTGCGCTACCTGCGCTTTCGATTGCGCCACCTGCGCCTTGCTCACCTGCACTTCCCGAATCGCCGAGGATTGATGATTCAAACCAAGCTGATAGTTCTTCTCCGAATCCTGCATCACGTTGAGCGCGATAAGTCCTTGCTTGTAGAGATCGTGTGCCCGGTCGACGTCCGCCTTCAGGTACGGCACATCGGGCCCTTCCGCATCCACGACGTTCTTCTGATACGTCGCCTCCGCCGCCAACTGCGCCGCCTGCGCCGCTTCCAGATTCGCGCGCGCGGCCGCCACGTTGGCCTGCAGCTGCTCCTTATCGAGCTCCGCGAGCACCTGCCCTTCTTTCACTTTGTCGCCCGCATCCAGATAGATTTTTTCGACGATTCCGCTGGCCTTGGATTTCACTTCGACTTTCGTGAGCGGTTCGATTTTGCCCGTGGCGACGACCGACCGCGCAATGTCACCGCGTTCCGCCAGCGCCAGCTTGTCGGGGTCGATCACGTGCGAGGGACGAAGCGCCGCCGTCGCAATCACGACGATCGCGACCAGCCCCAGGGTTACGCTTCCCAAGATAATCCAGCGCTTGCGTTTGTTCCGGCCGTTTTTGCCGTTACCGCCGTTCGTGCCCACGGACGCCCCCGGTTCTGCCGTATTCGACGTTCCGGAGATAGATACGTAAGCCCCGGCGCAAATGTTCCCTGCGTCGGTACCGCCGGCAAGTTGGCGGCGTTCTTGTGAAGATGCCGGCGGCCGGCACCCTGTCGATGACCGGCGGATGCCTGTCGCAAGCTCTTTCTGGCTCAGCGGCAGGCCCGGTGAAGTGCGCGGTCTCGAATCTTCCGAAGACGCTTTGACATCCACTCCATAATAGAAACCCATGGAACGCGACCCCGTCTGCGGCATGACAGTCGACCCGGCGCGAGCCGCAACCGCGGACTACGCCGGAAGCACCTACTATCTCTGCAGCAAGGGCTGCGCAGCGAAATTCCGGGCCGCACCGGATGAATATGTCCGACCGGGCTCGGCGATCCAGCCGCCCGCGCACGGCGGGGGGCTCCTGGGGTTGGTCGCTGCAAGCCCCGCGAGACGCACCGCAACGGGGCAATCCGCTGTGGCGACCGAATACACGTGCCCGATGCATCCAGAAATCATTCGCCCCAGCCCGGGCTCCTGCCCGATTTGCGGCATGGCGCTGGAACCGCGCACCGCCACGGCGGAGGACGGCCCCGACGAGGAGCTCGTCTCCATGACGCGCCGCCTCTGGGTCAGCGTCGCACTGGCCATACCCGTCGTCGCCCTCGGCATGTCCGACATCATCCCCGGGCAGCCGCTGCAGGGCGTCCTCACGATGCGCGTGCTCGGCATCATTCAGTTCGCTCTGGCGACGCCCGTGGTGTTCTGGGCCGGGTGGCCATTCTTCGAGCGCGCTTGGATGTCGCTCGTCCATCGCAGCCTCAACATGTTCACGCTGATTGGCCTGGGCACCGGCACGGCATACGTTTACAGCACGGCCGCTGTTCTCGCTCCGGGGCTGTTTTCTGCTTCGTTCCGCACAGCCGATGGCGCCGTAGGGATCTACTTCGAAGCGGCCGCCACGATCACGGCGCTGGTCCTGCTCGGCCAAGTACTCGAGCTGCGCGCCCGCAGCCGCACCTCCGCGGCGATCCGTTCGCTGCTCCGGCTTTCGCCGAAAACCGCTCGCTTGATTCGCGCCGACGGCACGGAAATCGACGTGCCCGTCGAACACATTGCGGTTAGCGACGTTCTGCGCGTTCGCCCCGGCGAAAGGGTTCCGGTCGACGGCGCCGTAACCGACGGGTCGAGCTCGGTCGACGAATCGCTCGTCACCGGCGAACCAATCCCCGTCGAAAAATCCGCCGGCGCTCAGGTCACCGGCGGGACCGTGAACGGAACGGGCACGCTGGTGATGCGCGCCGAGCGCGTGGGCAGCGAAACGCTGCTCGCGCAGATCGTCCGCATGGTGAGCGATGCGCAGCGCAGCCGCGCGCCCGTGCAGCAGCTCGCCGATCGTGTTTCGGCCTATTTCGTTCCAGCGGTTGTTTTGATTGCGGTGCTCACGTTCGCCGTGTGGTCGGCCTACGGCCCCGCACCTAGAATGGCGCACGCGCTGCTCAACGCCGTCGCCGTACTCATCATCGCTTGTCCCTGCGCGCTCGGCCTCGCGACGCCGATGGCGATCATGGTCGGCACGGGCCGCGGCGCCCTCGCCGGCGTGCTCATCAAAAACGCAGAGGCCCTCGAAACGCTTGAGAAGACCGATACGCTCGTCATCGATAAAACCGGCACGTTGACGCTCGGGCGCCCACGCGTGGTGTCGCTTGTCCCCGTGTCCGGCTTCAGCGAAGCGCAGCTGCTGCAAATCGCGGCCACGCTTGAACGCGCCAGCGAACATCCGCTAGCCGCGGCGATTCTGACCGCCGCGAAGGATCGGTCGATCCTGCCGGGAGATATTGCTGATTTCCAGTCGCGTACGGGAAAGGGGGTAACCGGAAAAGTCGACGGCCGCGGCGCCGCGCTCGGAAACCGCGCCGCGTTTGCCGAATCCGGCATCTCGATCGCTGTGCTTGACGAGCGCGCCACGGCCCTGGAAGCCGAGGGCCAAACCGTCATATTCGTCGCATCCGAAAACAGGTTCGCAGGTTTGATCGGTGTCGCCGATCCGGTGAAGCCGCACGCGGCGGATGCGATCGCGCGCCTGCACCGCGACAACCTCCGGATCGTGATGCTGACCGGGGACACGAAGGCAACCGCTCAGGCCGTCGCGCGAACGCTCAAGATCGACGAAGTGATCGCCGGCGTGCTTCCCGATCAAAAGGGAGAGATCGTCAAGAAGCTGCAAGCCGAAGGACGAATCGTGGCGATGGCCGGAGACGGAGTGAACGACGCTCCCGCGCTCGCGCAAGCCGACGTCGGCGTCGCCATGGGCACGGGAACAGACGTCGCGATCGAGAGTGCCGGCATCACGCTGCTCGCCGGAGATCTGCGCGGCATCGTGCGCGCCCGCACGCTCAGCCGCGCGACCATGCGAAACGTTCGCCAGAACCTGGCGTTCGCCTTCCTCTACAATTCCATCGGCATTCCCATCGCTGCGGGCGTGCTGTATCCATTCTTCGGCCTGCTGCTCAGCCCGATTCTGGCGAGCGCAGCGATGACGTTCAGTTCCGTCTCCGTGATCGTCAACGCCCTGCGCCTGCGTGCAGTGAAGCTCTAGCGGCCCATAACGCGGGCCGGCGCGCTCCGCGGCTGAATCCCGCGTGACGCGGATGCTATAATGCGCCCATGACATTCATGACCGTGACGTACGAATTGCAGAACGCCCTGGGGGCCGAGCAGTTCCGTGCGCTCGGCCAGTTTGCGAATACCTACGGCTTGCAGCGGTTCCGCTTCGACGAAAAGACCAACCGGCTGCACTTCGATTACGATGCTTCGCGCCTGCGCGAGTCCGTGGTCGAACACGTGCTTCGCGAAGCGAAAATCCCTGTGCTTCGGCGCGTCGTCGAAAACTGACCGCCGCATTCACTCCGAATGCAGATTCGAAAGGAGATTTTCCTTGCCGTTGTACGAATACAAATGCGTGAAGTGCGGCCATCGCTTCGAGAAGATCGAAAGCCTGGGCGCCTCCGAAACGAAGAAATGCCCGAAATGCGGCGCACGCGCCGAGCGCATGGCGTCGGCCCCCGCGATTCAGTTCAAGGGCTCGGGCTGGTATGTGACCGACTACGCCGGGAAGAACTCCGCGGCCGCGCCGAGCGAAGGGTCGGGCGAATCTTCGGCGAAGTCGTCGGATGACAAATCCTCGGATAAGTCCGCCGACTCGAAAAAAGAGACGAAGGCCGAGTCGAAGCCTGCTGCTTCGGAAAGCTCCAGCAAGGGCGCTGCAAATCGCAAGAAGAAGTAATTCTCTCGGCAAAACGCTACAGCTTTAGGGTCTTCAAATATTCGCGGAATCCCGGACCCAGCTTCGGATCCTTCAGACCGAAATTTACAGTCGCTTCCAGGAATCCCAGCTTGTCCCCCGCGTCGTGGACTTTCCCGTCGTAGATGCAGGCCAGCATCTTATTGTCTTCGGCAAGTCGGCACAGACCGTCCGTTAACTGGATTTCCCCGCCCTGGCCCGGCTTCGTGGTTCTCAGGTAGGCGAAAATTTCCGGCGGTAGGACGTAGCGGCCGGTGACGCCGAAATTCGAAGGCGCTTTTTCCGCGGTGGGCTTTTCCACCAGATTTTTCACGCGCAGGACTTTATCGCTCCACTTCGCGTTGTTTTCCGGCGCTCCATCGATAATGCCGTACAGATGCACGCGTTCGCGCGGCACGCGCTCCACGTGAATAACGCCGCAACCGCTCGCTTCATAAACATCCACAAGCTCCTCGGTAGCGGGGATTTCACTTTCCATGATCACGTCGCCCAGCAGCACGGCGAACGGCTCGTCGCCGACCAGCTCCGCGGCGCACAGCACCGCGTGACCGAGACCGAGTGCCTCGCTCTGGCGCGTATAGCTGAATTGCACGCCCCCGCCGATGCCATGGACGAGTTTCGCGAGATCCGGTTTCTTCCGGGACTCAAGAAAGCTTTCCAGCTCCGGCGCGAAATCGAAGTGATTCGCGATCGCTTCCTTGCTTCGGCCGGTCACGAAAATCACATGCTCGATTCCGGACGCGATGCACTCTTCGACCGCGTACTGGATCAGCGGCTTGTCCACGACGGTCAACATTTCCTTCGGGATGGCTTTCGTGGCGGGCAAAAACCGGGTTCCCAAGCCTGCCACGGGCAGCACGGCCTTGCGCACTTTCTTGATCGTTGGGGTCATAGGTCTTTCGGAAGGCCGGCGAGCCGCTGGCGGGCCTTCGTCTCCATGCTAACATAGCGGATAACAGCGAGATTTTGACTCTCGAGCAAGCGTGAGGCGTGTTGTGACGGATAACGAATACCTGATACTGGGTATTGAATCTTCGTGCGACGAAACCGCGGCGGCCGTGGTGGCCGGCGGCCGGCGTATTCTGTCGAGCGTGGTCGCGTCGCAGACCGACATTCACCGCAAATACGGCGGTGTCGTGCCGGAGCTCGCCTCTCGCGAGCATTTGCGGCAGATCGTGCCCGTGGTGCGCGAGGCAATAGAGCAGGCGCACGTTTCTCTTGCCGATGTGGAAGCCGTCGCAGTAACCCGCGGGCCGGGACTGGTGGGCGCGCTGCTGGTCGGCGTGACGTACGGAAAGGTGCTCGCGCTAGCGCTGGGAAAGCCGCTGATCGGGGTCAATCACCTGGAAGGTCACGTTCACGCTGTATTTCTGGAAGCGCATATCGCCGGTCGCGAGCCGCAACTGCCCGCGGTCTGCCTGATCGTCTCGGGCGGACACACGGTTCTTTACCAGGTGAAATCGGAGCTCTCGAACGGCGCGCGGCATTTTTCCTACGCACGGATCGGCGGCACGCGGGACGACGCCGCCGGCGAAGCCTATGACAAAGTGGCGCGGATGCTGGCGCTCGGCTATCCCGGCGGCCCGATTATCGACCGGCTGGCGGCGCAGGGAGATCCGCAGGCGGTGCGGTTCAATGAGCCGAAGATGAGCGGCAACGTCTTCGACTTCAGCTTCAGCGGAATCAAGACGGCGGTGCTTTACCATCTGCGCCGCAATCCTCAGCTGGAACCGGAAATCGAGCAGCGCCGCCAATCGCTGGCGCGTGGCGAACGAAGCGCCGACGCGTTGCGCGCGCTTTCGACCGCGGAGACGCTTGACTTGATCGCCAGCTTCCAGCGCGGGGTGGTCGATAACCTGCTGTCGCGCACGCTGGCCGCAGCGGAAAAATATGGCGCACGCACAATTCTGGTTTCCGGCGGAGTGGCGGCGAACAGCGAGCTACGGCGCGCGTTTGAGGCCGAAGGCCAGCGCCGTGGTATCGACGTCTATTTCCCCAGCCGCGCGCTTTCAACTGACAACGCCGCGATGATCGCCGCGGCTGGTTACTCCCGGTTCATGGCCGGCGAACGCGCCGATTCCACGCTGAACGCCGAAGCAAACCTGCCGCTCGCCTAGCCCTTTTCGCCTTCTGGCATCCCCGGTCCTGGAGCGTGAGCTTGCACGAACGCGTAAGGTGCATACGAGGTTCGGCCTCCAGGCAGCGGGTGAATGCGCGGCGGCTTGCTGGTGAACTTTTCCGGTCGCCGATGGATACCCCGATATTGACGCGGCGAGAATCCCCTGTCAGAGTGAACCCGATTGTACGCTCGGGTCGGTAGAGACGGATGATCGTGACGATTTGCCGCTTCGCTCGGCTGCTCGCTCTTGCTCTGGCAGCGCTCTCCGCGGTGCGCCCGGCGCGCGCGCAGAATCCGCCGCCTGGTTCCACACCGGCTCCCGCAGCGAGTCGCGGCCCTGCCCTGGAGGACGCTCAGCATCTCTACCGCACCGGCAAACTCGACGCCGCGATCCAGGAATACACCCAGCTGGAAAGCGGGCAGCAGGCAGGGCTCGCTTACGCAGGCATCACGCACGTCTATCTAGCGAAGAAAGATCCCTCCGAGGCCTACCGAGCGGCCGCCAAAGCCATGGATCTCGCGCCGAAATCGCCCGAAGCGCAAGTGGCCCAGGGCGAAGCGCTATTCCGGGTGGGCAAGATTCACGAAGCGGAGGCGGCGTTCGTCGCGGTGATCAACAGCGGCGCCGAAAATGCGCGCGCCTATTACGGCTTGGCACGTGTGTCGCAAACGATTACGTATTTCCACCGCATGAAAACGATGATCGACAAGGCGCACGAGCTCGATCCGAACGATCGCGATATCACCCGCCTGTGGATGGGCACGCTAGAGCCGGGCGAGCGGATCAGAGCGCTCCACGATTATCTGGCGCTGGAAACCGACGACGACGCAGAGACGCGCATGGCGCTGGAGCGCGAGCTGGTGAATTTGCAGGACACGCCGACCATTCCAGCTCATCCATGCCGGATCACCTCCCAGATCAAATCCACGACGACCGACCTGCGGGAGCTTCTGGACAGCCCCACGCGGCTGCGCGGCTACGGGCTCGACGTGAAATTCAACGGAACCACGGGACATCTGCTGCTCGATACTGGCGCGGCGGGAATACTGATCGACCAAAAGTTGGCTGAAAAGGCGGGCGTGCAGCACGTGGTCGAGTCCAGCGTCAGGGGAATCGGCGACAAAGGCTCGGCGGGGGCCTACGTCGGCCACGTTGACAAAATCCAGGTGGGCGATGTCGAATTCGAAGACTGCAACGTGCGGGTGATCGATCAAAACTCGGTGATCAACAGCGACGGGCTGATCGGCGCGGTGGAGTTCTCGCAGTTCCTCGTGGAGCTCGACATGCCGAACCGCAAAATGCGCCTGAGCCAGCTTCCGCCGCGCCCGAACGAAGCGCCGACGCAGACGGCGCTGGGGTCCGGGCCCGCCGCCGCCACGCCGCGGTTCTACGACCGCTATGTCGCTCCGGAAATGCAGGATTACACGCGGATTTTCCGAATCAATCACATGCTGTTGATTCCGACGGAAATCGATAATTCCGTCGGGAGATTATTCCTCATCGACACGGGATCGCTGACGAACATCGTGACGCCGGAAGCGGCGCGCGAGGTGACGAGAGTCGGCAACGATCCGAACTTACGGGTGAAAGGTGTCAGCGGCGAAGTCAAGAACGTCTATAGCGCGGACAAACTGACGCTGGCCTTCGCAAATTTGCGGCAGGAAAACCAGGACATGCTTTCGGTGGATATGAAAAACATGAGCGATGGCGCGGGCACGGAGATTTCCGGGACGCTGGGATTTACCGTGCTGCGAATGCTGGACATCAAGATCGATTACCGCGACGCGCTGGTTTGGTTCGGGTACAACTGGAAACACCCGTTCTGAGAGACTTCCACTGACATTCGCCGGGCTTCGCCAGCGGAAGCCGGGCATTCTGTCGACTGACGAAATGAACGTAAGCCCGGACCGAGATTTCGCGGACTCGGGGCTTTCCGCAGGTGGCGCTGCTGGATGTGAAAATCGACGATCGCAATGGGTTGGTGTCCTCTCGATTCGATCCGCCTTCGAAATGATCCTGCTGTGTCTTTAGAGAATCGCGGGCTCGTAGATGTAGGCGAGGCCGTCGGTGGTTACGGCGTAGGCTCGGGAGCCGTCGAGCGACCAGCGGATATTCACGACTCCTTCGGCGGCGTATTCGTCGAATACTGCGAGGCGATTTAATTCCGCGAGGAAGAGGCGGCCCTTGGCGGAATTTTTCAGCAGCGAGCTGAAGCAGAGCGCCATCGGCAGGTGCGGATGGACCGCGCACAGCTCCGCGCCGAATGGGAGCGGCTCGGACTCGCGCGTTTGCGCCGAGACTCGATAGGCCTGGCCTCCTGAACAATAGATCAGCTGGCGATTGTCCGGCGTCCATGCGAGATCGGTGATGCGGCCCTGGGCGCGGATCACGGTGCGGCGGCCGAATCCGGGAACTTCCAGCAGGACGATGGAATCGTCGGCCCAGTCGCCGTCGATCTCGGCGACGACGGCGAGGATTGTTTCGGCGGGATTGAAGGCGAGGCGGCCGAATCCGCCGAATCCGCTTTCGCTGGCCGATTCGGTTTCGTCCGTGCCGGGCCCGATCCAATTCTCGGCGCTGCTGGGAGCGCGAAGCTCGGCTGCGGCGTCCGCGGCGAACGGCATGGCCGCGCTGGCGGGCTGGTCCGCGGGCCAGAGCCTGAGTCGCGCTTCCCCTCGCCCTCGCGACGCCGCCGCAAAATATTTTCCGCTGTCCGACCACGTGAGGTTGGCGGGAAAGCTTTTGAAATCGCCGAAGCCGCCGAGAAACACTTTTCCATGGAGATCGAACATGTGCAGCTCGGGCAGCCAGCCGCCCCACGCTGCTACGAGGTGCCGCGCGCTCGGCGACCAGGCAAACGCGGCGGGCAGCCCGACCGGGCAGACGTCCGGCTCGCCAGCAACGACCAGGGCTAGCGTAGGAACACCGCGTTCCAAATCGTACAACGCGATGCGTTCCGTGCCGTGGCGGACCAGTGGCGAAAGAGTGCAGACTTCTCCGGCGGGCGAGACGACGAGCTGCGACGATCTGCCGGCGAAGACTTTCTTGATGAGCCAATTGGAATCGCGCGCGAGATCGCGCAGACCGCGTGAGACGAGCGCGGCGGAACGCACGGCGAGAGCCTGCGTCTGGGTCGAAATGCGGGCGAGCTGGTTGGCCGGGAATTTTTCGGCGGTTTCGGTCATCGCGGCGGCGGCCCCGGCTTGTTGAGACGCTCTTTGGCCAGCTCGATCTGCTCGTCGACTTTGGCGATCATGTCCTGCAGCACGTTGTGTCCGGATTTCTCCGCATCGTCGACGCGCATTTTCAGTTGGTGGAGATCGGAACGCAACAGCCCCTGCAATTCAGCTTCGATTTCGGCGAGGCGTCCGCGGACCTGACTGACGCGGCGGATGGCGCGAATCAATTCGGCGCCGGGGCCTTCGCCGTGGAAGGCCTCGGGACTGTGCTCGTAGGCCGTGAGAATTTTTTCCAGCCGCATTTCGTCGCCAAGCTCGTAGGCCTGGTTCGCGTCGGCCATCAGCAGCTGGCGGCGGGCGCGGTCGTCTCGATCGCTGGTGAGGTCGGGATGAATGCGGCGGGCGACGTCGCGGTAGAGGCGCTTCAACTCAGGTGAGGCCTGGAAAGAGGGCGGTTCGTGCTCGGATTTTTCTCCGGCGACGTTCTTGGTTTCATCGGCGCGGGCGCGGGCTTCGCGAGCGGCCTGCCGCGCGCGCTGGTTCCCGGGCTGTTCGCTCACCATGCGCTCGGCGAGCTGAGCCTTCCATTCGTCCAGCTCGGCATAGCGCGAGCCCACGAAGTGGAGGTATTGGCGCTCGAAGGCAGCGAGCTCGGCGCGCAGGTTCGCGGAACGGAGCTCGCGGTCGGCCAGATCGATCTCGAGCGCGGCCTGATCTTCAAGCTTGCGCGCGAGCTCCTGGTCCTCCGGCGTGGCCAGACGCGTCTCCGGCGTCTTCAAGTTCACGTGCTTCGCCTCTGAGAGTTTTTCGCCTCGAACCGTCGGGCAAAATGCATCCCCAATGCCGCCGAGGCCCGTCCATACAATTAAATTGTACGACGCGGGGGAGGATGGGCCGGGTCCGGGGGCAAGCGGGGTTTCCAGAATTTGACCTGTCCTTGCCGACCATGGCGCCTGAAGACGCGAGACAATTTGTCTTCGCGGCGGGCCGCGGGCCTGTTCGGCCTGTATCGATCGGCGACGGGCGGGGGATTACAATTCCGTCAATTCAAATTCACGCTGAGGAGAATTGCGATGCAGGAAACGGCGGAGCAGTACCGGAACAGAATGTACGGATACATCGCGGGGCAGAACCCTTTGAAGCTGGAAGCCGCGGCGCCGGCGCGGCTGGCGAAATTATTGAGGGGCGTGAGTCCGGCTGTGGCGCGCAAGCGTCCCGCGCCGGACAAATGGTCGATTGCCGAGATCGTGGCGCACATCTCCGACACGGAACTCGTGAGCGGCTATCGCATTCGCGCGATTTTGGGGCAGCCAGGCACGGCCATCATCGGATTCGACCAGGATGCCTGGGTTACGGCGCTGCACTACGATAAGCGCGACCTGAAAAAATCCTACGAGCAGTACCGTGCGCTGCGCGAGGCGAATCTGGCGCTGCTCGAAAGCCTGGCTCCGGAACAGTGGAAGCACGCGGGCATTCACAACGAGCGAGGGCCGGAGAGCGTCGAGACCATTTTGCGCATGATGGCGGGACATGATCTGAATCATTTCGAGCAGATCGAGCGGATTCTGGCGGCGAAGAAGGGACGGAAGAAGAAAAATAGGCAGGCGGGCGACAAACGGCTCTAGCCCTTGGTTCTGTTTCCGCCACGGCGAAAGTGGCAAAGGCTGCGGCGGCTATAGCCGTGCTTCATGGATGGGTTTTGAGTCGCAACCAGAGCTACGGCCCACAAACCGTCTGGTTTGGCCCGGGCCCGCCGAAACGCTTACGACCCTTCAGACCGCAAAACTCCGGGTGACCATCCGTGTCGGATGTTCACCAAATTCGGCAGCGCATCTCCCCGGAGCGGACCATTTTTGAATCCGGGGCGCATCCCCAGGCCTTCGCAAACGGCGGGAAATTCTCGAGAGTCCCATCCACGCGAAACTGATCCAGAGGATGCGGATCGGTCTTGGCCTGCAGACGCGCGGATTCGGGCCGGTAGTTCGCGGCCCAGTGCGCGGCAAATCCGAGCAAGAACTGCTGATCGGAGTCGAAGCCGTCGACCGTGGGCGGCGCGGGCTTGCCCGCGAGCGATTTCTGGTAGGCGGCGTAGGCGATCACGAGCCCACCGAGATCCGCGATGCTTTCGCCTTCCTCGAGCTTGCCGTTGCCATGCAGGCCGGGCTCGACTTCGAACGCGTCGAATTCCTTCGCGATGCAATCGCCCCGCTGCTTGAAATTCTTCAGGTCGTCGGCGGTCCACCAGTTTTTCAGGTTCCCGTCGGCATCGAACTGCGAGCCCTGATCGTCAAAACCGTGCGTCATCTCATGCCCGATCACGCTACCCATGCTGCCGTAATTAAATGCGTCGGTGGCTTTTGGATCGAAGAAGGGCGGCTGCAGAATTCCCGCCGGGAAGACAATTTCGTTGTGGAGCGGCGTGTAGTAGGCGTTGACCGTCGGCGGCGTCATGCGCCATTCCGTCTTGTCCACGGGCTTGCCGATTTTGGCGAGGTCGCGGGCTACTTCGAACGTATCGCCGCGCGTCACGTTGTCGTAGTACGGCCCGCGGTCGACCTTGAACGCGGAATAGTCGCGCCATTTGTCCGGGTAGCCGATCTTCAGGTTCATTTTGTCGAGCTTGTGGAGGGCTTGCTGACGCGTATCAGGGCTCATCCAGTCAAGAGTTTGCAGGTCGTCGCGCAGCGCGGCCATCAGGTTGCGGATGATCGCGATGGCCTGGGCTTTGGCTTCCGGCGGGAAGTATTTCTGCACGTAGAGCTGGCCCAGAGCTTCGCCGAGTTCGCCGTCCGTGGCCTGTACGCAGCGGCGATAGCGCGGCAGATTTTCCGTCGTACCGGAAAGTTGACGGCTGAAGAAGTCGAAATTCTCGTCGACAAACTTCTTGGAAAGCGTCGGCGCGGCATTGTGGATCAGATGCCAGCGCAGGTAGATCTTCCAATCGTCAAGCGAAACACTCGCGAGCGACGAATCGACGGCTTTCATCGCATCCGGCTGCGCGACATCGACCTGGGTTACGCTGGGCGCGCCGATCTGCTGAAAATAGGTCGGCCACGAAATGTGCGGGGTGAGGTCGGAGAGCTGGACGAGCGTCATCATGTGATAGTTGCGCTCGGGGTCGCGCAGCAACGCGCGTTCGGTGGCCGCCTTGGCGAATGTGGTCTCCATATCCACGACAACTTTGGCTTCCCCCGCGGCGGTCGAGTCGCTGTCGCCGATCAGCTTGAACATGTTCGTCACATGCTGGACGTAGCCGGCGCGCAGAGTTTTCGAGCGGTCGTCGTCATCGAGGTAATACTGGCGATCGGGCATGCTGAGGCCGCCCTGCCCGGCGGCGAAAATTACCTGCGTGCTGTCCTTGAAGTCCTGCAAGGAGCCGAATCCGAATGCAAGATCGACGCCCATGCGCTGCAGGCGGGCTATTTCGGCCTGCAGCCCGGGAATATCGCTGATGGCCGCGATGCGCTCGAACTCTGGATCGAGCGGCTTCGCGCCGACGCTTTCGGCCTGCGCTTCGTCCATGCAGCTGGCATAAAAGTCGCCGATCTTTTGCAGGTTCGAGCCCGCTGCGGCGGATTTATTGGCGGCGGCTTCTTCGAGAATTCCGTGCAGCGCGTCTTCGTTGGCGGCACGCAGCTTGCCGAACGTGCTCCAGCTGGAGCGGTCCGCGGGAATGGGATTATTTTTCATCCAGCCGCCGGAAGTGAATTTGTAAAAATCGTCGCACGGAGCTACGGAGCGATCGAAATCGGCGGGATCGAAGCCGTGAATCGTTTTTTTCGAGTCCGGCTGCGCGGCGGAGGTGCCGCCAACGGCGTCGGGCGCGAAGCCGGAGCAGCCGGGTGACGCGACAGTGTTCGTCGACGGAGCGTTCGCGGCGCTTTCGCCGGATTTCAGGGCCTGTGCGGAGGCTACGGCTGCCAGCATCATCAACAGGGCCGGCAGGGCCGTGAATTTCGCAAATCGAATCATCAGAATATCCTCGCAGGGACGAAGCTCGTGCGCACACGAATCCCGTCGAATGGAATTTGCGATTGGAAAGCTGCCCCGAGGCGCGTAACGACGCCCGCCAGCCAACGCATCCACATTCTGCGTGCCGCGCGGCGAAGTGTCAATCTTCAGAGCAGGTCAACCTGAACTAATTATCGATCTGCGCGCGCTGGAGCCGGTCGGAGTAATCCACGTAAACCGTTTTCCATTCGGAGTAGAAATCGAGCGCAGCGAGGCCTGCTTCGCGGTGACCGTTGCCGGTGTTTTTTGTGCCGCCGAACGGGAGATGCGTCTCGGCGCCAATCGTGGGCGCATTCACGTAGACGATGCCCGTTTCCAGATCGCGCTGAGCGACGAACGCCTGATTCACGTTCTTGGTATAAATCGAAGCCGAGAGGCCGTAGTTCACGCCGTTGGCGATGGCCAGCGCGTCGTCAAACGTTTCGAATGGAATCACGGAGACCACCGGGCCGAAAATTTCCTCCTGGCAGATGCGCATCTGCGGGTCGCAATCGGTAAAGACGGTCGGCTCGTGGAACCAGCCGCGCGCGTGCGCTCCGGTCTCCAGGCGATGGCCGCCGGCCGAGAGCTTCGCGCCTTCGCTGCTGCCGATGCCGACGTATTTCATCACGGTTTGAAGCTGCTGCTCGTTGATGCAAGGGCCCATTTGCGTGGTGGCGTCGAGTCCGTCGCCCACTTTCAGCGCTTTCACGCGCGCCACAAACTTCTCCACGAACTCGCGATACACGCCCTTCTGCACGGCCACGCGGCTGGCAGCCGTGCAGCGCTGGCCCGCGGTGCCGAATCCGCCCCAGACCGCACCTTCAATCGCGAGCTCGAGGTTCGCGTCGTCCATCACAATGATGATGTTCTTGCCGCCCATTTCGAGGTGACATTTCTTGAACGTGGGCGCGCAGGCCTGACTGACGATGCGACCGACTTCCGTGGAACCGGTGAAACTGACGAGGTCGACGTCCTTGTGGTTCAGCATCGGCGCGCCCGCGTCGGGACCGTAGCCGAAAACAACATTGAAGACTCCGGGAGGCAGGCCCGCTTCGGCGAGAACTTGTGCGAGGTTGTAGGTCGACAGCGGCGTGTCTTCGGCCGGCTTGAGCACGATCGTATTGCCGCAGATCAGCGCGGGCATCGCTTTCCACGAAGGAATCGCCATCGGAAAATTCCACGGGGTGATCAGCCCGGCGACGCCCACACTCGCGCGGACCGCCATGGCGAACTTATTGGGCAGCTCGGAGGGGGCCGTATGGCCAAACTGGCGGCGGCCTTCGCCGGCCATCAGGTAGGTCATGTCGATGGCTTCCTGCACGTGGCCGCGCGTTTCGGCGAGCACTTTACCCATCTCGCGCGTCATTTCCCGCGCGTAATCTTCCTTGCGAGCCACCAGGATTTCCGCAGCGTGAAACAGCATCTCGGCGCGCTTGGGCGCGGGCACGAGCCGCCATTTCCTGTAGGCGGCCTTGGCGGCGGCGATAGCGGCTTCGACGTCTTGGGTCCCCGATGCCGGAAACATTCCGATCAGTTCGTCGGTGTTCGCGGGGTTGCGGTTTTCGATCGCTTTGCCGCTGCGGGCCTCAACCCATTCGCCGTTGATATAATTCTTGAAGAGCTTCGGAGCAAATGCAGTGGCCATCGTCGGTCCTCCGGAAGGTACGCGTGAGCAGTTTGAACGTGCAGCCGCGGCTCTAGGATTTGATGACGCGAAAATTGCGAAGACTCAGGGTAGCAACCGCGAACCCGCGGCGTCAAATCGCCGTAAGGACTACTCGTGCAGGACCACGCTCAGAAGTGAACTGTTGATTTGAAGGCCGTCATCGTATTTTATGAAGCCCATTTTCTTGAATTTGTTCATGAAAAGATTCACTCGGGAGCGCGTGGTGCCGATCGTTTCCGCCAGCGTCTCCTGCGATACCCGGGGCAGCACCCGCTGCGCCTGGTTTTCCTTGCCGTATTGAGCGAGCAGCAGCAGTGCGCGGGCCAGTCTTTTTTCCGTCGAGTTAAACAGCTGATCGACCAGGTCCGCCTCGATTCGAATGTTCCGGGTAAGCATGTAAGCGATGAAACGATCGGAGAATTCGTGCTCGGCATGAAGGACGCGAATCATCTCGGCCTTTTCGATCACCAGTAAGGAAGTCAGTTCACCCGCCGTTGCGGCGCCGATGCGGATGCTTTGGCCGGCCAGGCAGCCTTCGCCGAAAAAGTCGCCCGCCCTTAGAACCGCAACGACCGCTTCCTTGCCCACTCCGTTGACCACCGTGAGTTTCACGCTGCCCTGTCGAATGTACATCACGGTCTTGGCCGGGTCACCCTGGGTAAAGACGGTCGCCTTTTTCCGGTACTCCACAATTTTCCGCGAAACTCCCGCCGAATCGAGGAACGCCTGGGCGTCGAAATGCCTGCCTCGCTTTCCTTTGACACGGCTGGGCATGGCACACACGGTAGTCCCAATGCTAGCACCGAAGCGCCTAGATGCAATGATTTTGCCAAGTGTCCTTAACGGGACAGATATGCGAGATGAGATCCCGTACTATCGCGCTCGTGGGAAGGCATGAAGAGAGAAACAACACCGGGCCTTGATTCGGCGCCCTGCGCTTCACCCACGGACCCTCAAACCTCTCGAATCGGCGCGCGGAAATGCCCGCAGTACCTTCGCCAGGCGGACAGTGTGTCTGCGAAGAGAAGGAGATAGCTCGATGCCGTTGCTTCAGATACTCATAGTTCTGGTCGTGGTCGGACTTCTGCTCTGGCTGGTCAACAGCTTCATACCAATGCAGGGAACGATTAAATCCATCTTGAATGCAGTGGTGGTCATCGCCGTCGTGCTTTGGCTGCTGAATATTTTCGGACTTTTCCACTCCTTCTCCCATATCCACATCGGGGCCTAAGCCAAGCCAAAGGAATGGCGGGGAGATGAATTGCGCGTAGTTGAACGAAAGCACCAGGACGTGTACGGCGACTTACGCCGTGCAGATGAATTCGCGGTAACGGAGGCAACACTTATGAAAGCACTCGGAGTCATTAGCACCACAGCGCTGCTCCTGATGCTGGGAGCAACGGTCCCTGTGTATGCGCAGGATGAACACCACGAGGGAGATGCCAAGCCGGAGCAACAAGAGCAGGCCAAGCCGGCTGCGCACCAGGAACAAGCAAAGCCAGCCAAACAAGAAGAAGCGGCAAAACCAGCGAAGCAGGAAGAAGCAGCAAAGCCAGCGAAGCAGGAAGCGGCCGCGAAACCTGCGAAGCAGGAAGAACAAGCCAAACCAGAGAAGCAACAGGAGCAAGCCAAGACCGAAAAGCGAGCTCCGGAAGCCAAGCCCGCCAAGCAAGAGGAAAAGGCGAAACCGGCGCAGGAAGAAAAGCAAGCCAAGTCCGAAAAGCAGCCGCGGCAGGCCGAACAGGCAAAGCAGGAAAACCGCAGCAACGCCGGCGGCCAGCAACACGCGCAGCGCACCGCGGCCGAACAGCAGAGGCAGCGCTCGATGCCGGCACTACGGCTGAGCGCGAGAAGCGCCAGCCGCATTCCCGACGATCGCTTCCGCTCCAATTTTGGACGCGGCCACGAATTCCGCATCGGTAGCCCGACATTGGTTGGCGGGTATTCACGTTTCCAGTACGGGGGCTATTGGTTCGGATTTGTCCAGCCCTGGCCGGACGGGTGGTATTACACCGATGATGTCTACGTCGATTACATCGACGGCGGCTATTACCTGTGCAATCCGTACTATCCCGGAGCGCAGGTCTCGATCAGCGTGGTGCTCTAGTAATTTTCAGATTCAGCGTCGGGTGGGGCGGCTCGAATGCAATCGGATCGGGCCGTCCCGCTCGCCGTTGGAAATCGGCAATATCTCAGTCGCCGGTCGCGTGACTTGAAAAATAGGAGGCACCATGCTCGGAACGATCCTGATCGTACTTCTGATTTTCGCGCTTCTCGGCGCTCTGCCGCGGTGGCCGCATAGCCGCTCCTGGGGTTATTACCCGACGGGCGGAGTGGGACTCGTGCTTCTAATCATCGTCGTGCTCGTGCTTCTGGGACGCCTCTGATTGCGCGGGCGCGGACCTAGCAGCGCCGCGCGGCGTTGGATCGGTCGGAATCGACAACCACGGATCCAGCCGTTGTGTCCGCATCGCTAAAATCCGCAGCACAATTGGGATGTGTGCGCTAACGGACAGATTGATCGACATCAATGCATCTAGGATGGGCTTTAGGCACAACGCTTCCAGTCACGCGTCCCGATTGGTTCGCGCCGAAAGTTTCGGTCTCTATCAGCGGCTTTGGAGTTATCAGGAGAAAATGAAAATGAAGATCATCAAGACAGTGGTAGCGGTATTAGCACTCGCAATGTTTGGTCTCATTTGCGTATCGAGTGCTCAGGCCGACGAATGGAATAAGAAGACGGTGATGACGTTCAGCCAGCCGGTCGAAATCCCCGGCCAGGTCCTGCCCGCGGGCACGTACACCATCAAGCTCGTGGACATCGCGTCGGAGCGGCACGTCGTTCAATTCCTGGATGCCGATGGCATCCACGTGATCGCCACCGTTCTTGCCATTAACAACTGGAGGCTTCATCCGACCGGCGAAACCGTAGTGAAATTCGCAGAGCGGGCGGGCGATAACCCGGAAGCTCTCAAGGCCTGGTTCTATCCCGGCGATAACTTCGGACAAGAGTTTGTCTATCCGAAGCAGCGGGCGATCCAACTAGCCATGGAAACCAAGGAACCCATCCCGGCGATCGCCGAGGAAACGCCAGCCTCGGATCTGAAGACCGCGCCGATTATGGCGATTACTCCGGAACAGGCGGAAGTACCGGTAACCGAAGTGGTCGCGACGACCCAGCCCGTCACAGAGGATCCGACTCCGGTCGCGGCGGCGCAGGAAACCAGCTTGCCGAAGACGGCCAGCCCGCTTCCGCTCATCGCGTTACTTGGCCTGGCATCTCTCGGATGCGCGTTTGTCGTGAAGCGGTACGTATCGGAACGTTCGTAATATCATCAAGCTTCCAGGCGCCGCGGGGTTGTGCCGACATTGCATAACCCGCGGCACTGAGAAGACTGCGGTGATCCTCATGGGGCGATTCAAACGACCTACTGTACGCTCGAGCTCTTGTCCTACCACGATTCTCTTGTTGTTCGGCTGCATTCTGATGGGTCCGCGCGCTTTGCCGGCGCAGTCTGAGCCTCCGGGCGCGACGGGCCCACCCGCACTTATTGCCAAGACAGAACTTGTGGTGCTACCCGTGAGCGTCACGGACCCGAGCGGAAATTTCATCTCCGGGCTGAGCTCGCAGAACTTCCGCGTGTACGAGAACGGACGATTGCAGGGAATAACCGCCTTTCAGGACGGAGATACGCCGGTGACCGTGGGGCTGATCGTTGATCACAGCCGTAGCATGGGACCCAAACTCAGGGAAGTGGCCCAAGCGGTATCCGTGCTGGCCCGGTCGAGCAATCCCCAAGACGAGATGTTTGTCGTGGATTTCAACGACGACGTTTCTGTCGAACTCCTGGATGGGAAACCATTCACGGATGACCCGGATGAACTCGCGAAAGCCGTTTCCTCGGTTCGGGCGCGCGGGCGCACCGCACTTTACGACGCCGTGGCCGAAGGGCTCCTGCACCTGCAACTGGGGCGATGGGACAAGAAAGCCCTGATCATCGTCAGCGATGGCGGGGACAATGCCAGCCAGCAAAAATACTCGCACATTCTGGCCTTAGCTCAACAATCGCAGGTCGTCATTTATTCCCTGGGTCTGGCGGACGGGGACGAAGAAGAAAATCCGGACGTTCTTCGCCGGCTCAGCAAGGCGACCGGTGGGATCGCCTTCTTTCCAAAGTCTTTGCCGGACGTCGCGGACATTTCCAGGCGAGTTGCGCGCGATCTGCGCGAGCAGTACACGTTGGGATTTGTTCCCCCGACCGCAGATTCCGCGAATTCCTTCCGGCAATTGACGGTGAAAGTCTCCGCCCCGGGTCGCGGCAAGCTGCGCGTGCGAACCCGGCCCGGCTATTTCAAGCACGCCCAAGTGCCTGGCGACTCGGCGAAAGGCGCCTCATGACGCCACCGATTCCGGCCGCAACCTCGCATCGAAACATGAGCAGGCTGCTACGCGCGGCGTACGATGTGCTTCTGGTCGGCGGCGTATTGGCGCTGGCGTACTGCGGCTATGTGGTGTCCGCCGCGCATTCCTATCAGGCCATTCAAAGATCGCAGTTCGAGAGTGCAGCCAAAATCGCAGGACACCTTCCAGCGATCGAGGGAAATACGATCGGAGAAATCGAAGTTCCTCGCCTCGGACTGAATGCGGTCTTCGTGCAAGGCGATTCGCCCAAAATTCTAAGGCGTGCGGTCGGTCATATTTCCGAGACCGCCTTGCCCGGAGAGGCGGGCAATGTGGTCCTGACGGCGCACCGCGACACCTTCTTCCGCCCGCTGCGCAACATTCGACCGGGCGACGCGATCGAGCTAGAAACACTCGACGGCGAGTTCGCGTATCAGGTGGATTGGACCGAAGAGGTGTCGCCGAGCGACGTTGAGGTGCTTCAGACGTCGGGCGAGAACACCCTCACCCTGGTGACCTGTTTCCCCTTCTATTTCGTCGGTCCGGCACCGAAGCGGTTCATCGTCCGCGCCCACCAGATCGGACCGCTGCCGTCGGGTTCTGTGCTCCCTGAGTCGCAGATCCACCGATAACCTCACTTGAATTCCATAAGTGTCCGCAAATGGACAGCCGGCCGCCAATAATCGGCCTAGCATGCTTGTGGGGACAAAATGCACATGACCATCTTCGTGCTGTCGCTTGTCCTGTGGCTCTTGGGACTCGTCACGGCATCGACGTTTGGCGGGCTGATTCACCTGTTGCTGTTGGTGGCCCTGGTGACGGCGGGCATCGGAATCATTCAACGACACAAACGCTCGAGAGAATCGCGAAAACTCTAAAATGAAATCAACCTCTGTTGCCGGGATTCTGCTGGTGGTCTTCGGAGCGCTGATCCTCGCCTATCAGGGCATTACCTACACGCGCCATCAGAAGATTGTCGATATCGGACCGTTCCACGCCACCGAAGATACCGAGGAACATATTCCTCTCTCTCCCATACTCGGGGGCTTGGCGCTGGTCGCGGGGATGGCTTTGCTATTCGTGGGCGCACGAGCAAAGGCCTAACGGAAATTTTCGGTTGGGGATCGTTCAACAAACCCGTGCCCTACAGGAACGGCCCCGGCTAACGGCGTGGTCGCATGCGCCTCACAAAAGCTTCGGACGAACGCAATTCCGCAGCCGCAACTCTTTAAAGGTCTGAGCTTGTCTGATCATGGAGGTCAGCGATGATGCGTAAATCGATACTGTTTGTGTGTTTAGGCTTGATGGCCACGGCGCCGCTCTTTGGAGCCAATAAGGAACAGAAGCGCCTAGCAAACGCGGGTGTCGTAATGCAGGAAATCATGAACACGCCGGAAAACATTCCGCAGCAGGTGCTCGAAAAGGCCGAATGCGTGATCGTGTTCCCGTCCGTTCTGAAGGCGGCTTTCGTCGTCGGCGCGAGCTACGGCCGAGGTGCCATGGTCTGCCGCACGGGCGAAGACTTCCGCGGACCCTGGGGCGCTCCGGCGATGATGGCGCTCGAAGGCGGCAGCTTTGGATTTCAAATCGGCGGGCAAGCAACGGATCTCGTGCTACTGGTTATGAATAGCGGCGGCGCGAAATCGATTCTGCAAAGCAAAGTCAAGCTGGGCGGCGACGCTTCCGTGGCCGCGGGTCCGGTGGGACGCGATGCGGCTGCGAATACGGACGCATACATGCGAGCGGAGATCCTCAGCTACTCGCGCACGCGCGGTTTGTTCGCCGGAATCTCACTGGAAGGCTCCACGCTGCGCCCCGATGACGACGCCACGGCGGACGTCTATGGGCGCAAACTAACGGCAAAAGAAATCATCCTGGGCGGCAGCGTCCGAGTTCCTGTGTCGGGCCGCCACCTGGTTGCGGTTCTGCAGAAAGGCTCACCGCACAACGAGTCGAAAGAATCCGCAAGGAACTAGCTGAACGAGACGGGTCGCCCTTCCCTGCTAGGCCGAAGCGCGGCCCCGAGGAAGGGCGGCGCGGTCAGACGAGATCTCCAGCTCGGTAGAACGGGGAATTCCGACGCCACGGATCGTCCGCAACCGGATCGCCGCACGGATCGTTCGATCTGTTTCGCGAGACAAGCCCGGGGGTCACTCAACCGCGGTCGGCGAAAATCACGATAATCAAGATGATCAGGAGGATTCCCAGCCCGCCGCTCGGGTAGTAGCCCCAATGGGCGCTGTAAGGCCAAGTGGGAAGTGCCCCGAGCAAGAGCAGAATGAGCAGGACCAGCAATATTAATCTCACCTGGAATCTCCTTTCACCCTAGGGGAGCAAGCGTCCGACGCAGAATCATAAGGAGGGTGAAGGCGGTGGTCGATACACTGAACTTCTCATCTTTTGAGGCAATAGAGTTTACGCGCGGATCCTCGTAGGTCTAGTGCTCGGCGGGCTTCACGCCGGCGGCTGCGGCCGGGGAGTTTTCGGCGACCGCGGAAGTGGAAGCAGGCGTCATGGACTGGCTTGAAGGCGGCGCGGCCGGAGTCGTCGAACAACAGCTTGGCGGCGTAACCGGCTTGGGGGCTGAAACCCCGGCGATATCGGAGCCAAGGCCGAGCTTTTGCAGGGTCGGCGCATCGAGCTTGCCGTTGGAGTCGATGCCATTCGCCGACTGGAACTTTTCGACTGCAGCCACGGTGTTGGAATCCCATTTGCCGTTCGGATCACCCTGGTAATACCCACCGCGCGCGAGTGCGGACTGAATTTCGGAGATTCGGTCGGCCGTCGGCGCTTTCTGGGACGGCTGCCGCTTGGCTACGGTGTGATGCTTTTTCTTGTGGGATACGGTCTTAGCGGCGGGGGACGAGGTAGGCGACGAGCCGACCTGGCTCGAAGTTCCCTGCGCCTGAGCTGCTCCGGCTGATAACACGCATGCAAACGCCAGCCATGCGACGGTTAGCGGCAATCTCATCGATCGGCCCCTCAGCTTCGACGCTGGAAGACCGGATTGCGCTGCCTGATCCGGCTTCTCTCTCTCCATTATCGCCATTCGCGAGGCGAACTCAAGCCGCCGCGGCCGACTAGGGACCAAACAGACAACCGCGCGAGAAACGTGCCACCGTCAGGAGCTGGAAACGCGGCCTAGCGCAGGTCGGCCGGCGGAACGCCCAGCGAACGCGCCGTGTCACTCGCGCTGTCAATGCTGGAAGCGAGCGACGCCGCCTGGCTATCCAGCCGCTCTTCGAGGTCGGTGGTCATATTGCCGCCCCAGCCCGGAGTCGGTGGCTGTAGCGTCGCGTGCAGGTCTGCGGCTTGCTGCTGCATCACCGTCTGGGTGAGTTGGATGCCCTCAAGCTGCGCATGGGCGCCCTGAACCGTCCGCAGAAGATCCGCCCGTTGCTCCTGAGTTGTTGGCTGCAGGCCTTCGGATGCGACCAGCGCGCCCGGTGCGAACCCGTTGCTGCGCGCCAGATCTTGCAAAGCGTCGATCTGGGCTAGGATGTCATGCCGCTCGGCGTCGAGATTCGCGATCAGATTGTCCGTGGTGATGCCCTCGACGGGCCCGTTCAGTACCAGCCCCGTCTGCAGGCCAGCCGACGTCGCACGGAAATTGCGAAGTTCCTGTTCGCGCGCCTCGATCGCTGCAAGCTCGGTCTGCCAATTCGCCAGCTGACGGCCATACCATGCCGCATCCTGCTCCGGAGCGATCGGCACGGCGACGACCACCGGTGCGGGTCTGGGACCCTCCGGCGTCACCACAAAGGTCGGCGGGACCACGGCGATCACCGTAGCCGAGTTCCCGGCTCCTGCCACGTAATCAGGATTCAGCCGCGCAACATCTTCGTTGGTCCAAACCTTCTTCTGCTCATCCGGCTTAGGCGCCGGCTTGGCGGGAGGGCCGCCCGCGAAAGTCGCCAGCGGCGCGGCTGCGCCCACTGCCAGCAGCGCGCTGATCCCTAAGATCGAAATTCGAGTGGACATTCGCATCGCTGAGCCTCCCCAATACCTGCCGATCTTCGCGGGGAACCCGAGTATGACACGCGTAGGAGACCCCTGCAATACAAGGTTCCTGGGAGTCAGGCTTCCGAAAGACCGGTTTGGTTTGGCAGCGGTTGAATTATTGTTTTGCGGGAATCGATCCAGCCAGAAACAACGTCAGGGTGCGGTCGGCATCGGAACGCCGCGCCACGCGGAACAGCACGTCGGCGCCCGGCTGAAGCTTTGCCATCTGCGCCCGATATTCCGCCAGTGACTTGATAGCCGTGTGGTTGATCTCAATGATTACGTCGCCGCGGGCGAACCCAACGTCTTCGGCAAAAGTCGCGGGCTCGACTTCGGTCACAACTGCACCTTCCATATCTCCCATGCCAAGCTTGTGCGACATGTCCGGCGTCAATTCCTCCACGTGGAGCCCAAACTGCGCAGGCTCCTCGGACTGATCGGGCTGGTCATCGGCATCCTGAGCCGACTGCGGGAAAATCTTGGTGCGGTCCGCGACGGTAACGGTCACGTCCTTGGCCTGCTTGTTGCGCACGAAACGAACCTGCACGGAATTGCCGATGGGGGTCTGCGCGATCGGATTCACCAGGTCAGCGCCGTTGTGGACCGGCTGGCCGTTCACATCGGTGATCACGTCTCCCGCCTGTAGCCCCACTTTGTCTGCGGGGCTGCCCGGCTCGACGGCTTCGACCACGATCCCGTAAGGCGCTCCCAGCTCGCGCATCAGCACCGGATTGTTGCTGTTCTCTTCCTGAAACGTGACGCCGATCGAACCGCGCACCACTTTTCCAGCGGTAACCAGCTGGTTGTAGACCGTGATCGCCGTGTTCGATGGCAGCGCGAAACCGACGCCTTCAAATCCCCTGCTGCCCGTATAAATGGCGGTGTTGATACCGATCACTTCTCCGGTAAGGCTCACCAGCGGGCCGCCGGAATTCCCCGGATTGATGGCCGCGTCGGTCTGGATGAATCGTTGGAATTGATGGCCTACGTTTGAGCGATCCTTGGCGCTGACGATACCGGCCGTGACCGTCGAATTCAAGCCGAACGGACTGCCGAACGCCAGAACCCAGTCGCCGACCTGCACGCCGTCGGAGTTTCCCAGTCGCGCCACCGGCAGATCGTGGTCCGCTTCAATCTTGATCACCGCAAGGTCGGTGTCCTTGTCAAACCCCACGACCCGTGCCGCGTAGTGGTTGGAGTCACCATCGAGCGAGACCTGAATCTTGGTCGCTTCATCGATGACGTGATCGTTCGTCAGGATGAAGCCTTTTTTGTCGACAATGACGCCGGAACCGAGGCTGCGCTCGGCGTCGGGTGCGTTATCCGGCGAATCAAAAAATCGGTCGAAGAAATCCTGGAAGGGATCGTTTTGCCCGGCGTGCGGTGTCTTTCCGCCCTTCGGTTTCTCGATCACCTGGGTGGTCGAAATGTTCACTACGGCAGGGCCCAGGGTTTTCGAGATGCTCGAAAACGCGCCCGACAAACTCACCGGATCGGGAATCGCCAGCAGCGACGCGCCATTCGTTGCCTGCGCACGCGTGGCCAGAGCGCGGCCCGAGATCAGCGTGCCAATCAGGATTCCCAGACAGAGCGTGAACGCGACGAGGAAGGACGCGAGCAGTTTACGATTTCTTGCCCAGAGCCACAGCTCCCGAAATTCAATCCCCATCCGGGTACTCCTTTATGATGGCCAAAACCATGAATGCCGAAACGCGGTGAAATCCGAGTATAGCACTCATTCAGACGCCGCAAGTCCGCCCGCGGTCACCTATGCCGTGAAAACTACGTCCCGGCAGCCCCGTTTCGCCCCGTGGCTATGTCATTTCGCGGGAGCGGGGCCCTGTGCGCCCGTATTTCGCTTCGGTTCTCTCAACACGCGGCGGCTAACCTCAGGCCTTGGTCGAAGGCCCGCCCATCTGATGACGGCGCGAAAACATAAGCCAATGGCAGGAGGAAGGCCCCTGTCTAGGGCGCCAGTGGTAATTCAATAAAGCTCGTGTCGCCCGGAGTGTGCCAAATGCGCTGAGTCGCCTTCTGATAATCGGCGGGCTTGGCATCCAGAATGTTCGGCACGAATGTTTGCGGGTTGCGGTCGTAAAGCGGGAAAAGCGTCGATTGCACCTGAACCATGATCCGATGCCCCGGCAAGAATACGTGGTTTACGGTCGGGATGGCGAAGCGATACAGCAACGGCTGGTCCGGCGTGATCGCGGCGGGATGTTCAAAGCTCGTGCGATACCGGCCCCGGAAAATGTCCAGAGAGATGGCTAGTTCATATCCGCCCATCTCCGGTTGCGAAGGCACGGTATCAGGATAGACGTCGATCAGCTTGACGGCCCAATCGCTATCGCTGCCAGTGGTGGAAGCGTAGAGATTCACCTCCGGCGCACCGCTCACGCGCAGCGGCGCCGTGAGCGGCTCGGTGACAAACGTAAGCACATCTGGACGGCCATCGACAAATCGCTGATCGTTGACGAGCCAGCGCCGCCAGGCGTCGCCGTCGGACTCAACCACGGGCCTCGGTCTGTACGGCACCGGTTTGGCTGGATCGGAAACGTACTCGTCGTATTTCGCCATGGCCGCGTCCGGGGCGTTGAAAGACAATCCGCCGTTCGCCGTCAGATACAGCGGTCGCGGTTTGTTGGAGCAGCCCTGATTACAGCTCAGCGGCCAGGACTTGAAGCGTTCCCAACGGTTCTCTCCGGTGTTGTAAATCAGCACCGGCGGCGTATCGGCCTTCGGAGCACTGTCCAGCAAATATTGATTGAAAAACGGAAGCAGCACGTCACGGCGGAACTGCAGGGTCGTATCGCCGTCCCAACGCAGCGGCCCGAGCGAATATCCATCCGCGTTCACCTGGCTGTGTCGCCAGGGTCCCATGACCAGAAAATTCTTGTCGTTCTGCGTGTCCTTCGATTCGACGGCCTGGTAACAGTGGATCGCGCCCCACATATCCTCCTGGTCCCACAGGCCCTGCAACCACATGACGGGGACCTTCAGCGGCAGCGAAGCCATAATCCTGTCGAGCGCCTGCCCCTGCCAGAAACCGTCGTAGGCCGGATGTTCGTCCATCCTTCGCCAAAAAGGTAGCTGATCCAAACCGGCGGCGCGCGCAAAATCGCCGGCCGACCCCTTGGCGAGAAAGTTCGTGTAATCGTCATATCCCTCGCGCGGTATGGCCGGAGCCTTTTCCTTCAGGGAGGTCTGTTCCATGATGTAGTCGAGATTCGGTTGGCGAAACGCGCCGTAGTGGAACCAGTCGTCCCCCATCCAACCGTCCACCATGGGGCTCTCGGGAGCCGCCACCTTCAGCGCCGGATGCGGATGGATCAGGGCCATCACAACGGTAAAGCCCTCGTAGGAAGAGCCGATCATGCCGACCTTGCCGTTGGATTCGGGCAGGTTCTTTACCAGCCAGTCGATGGTGTCGTAGGCGTCGGTAGTGTCGTCGATTCCGCTGGTGTTTAGCCCTCCGATCGGCGGAGGCGTCATGATATACGCGCCTTCGGAACCATATTTGCCGCGCACGTCCTGGAATGCGCGGATGTAGCCTGCTTTAACAAACACCTCGTCGCTCAGGGGAAGCTCATCAAGCATGTAGGGTGACTCGGACCGCGTAGCGCGGTCTTTGGCGTTGTAGGGGGTACGCGTCAAAAGGATCGGCGCACGCGTAGCGCCTTTGGGAATCACGACCACGGTGTACAACCGAACGCCATCGCGCATCGGGATCATCTCGACGCGTTTGACGTAGTTGTAGTCCGAGGTCGGCGCTTTGAAGTTCGCGGGAATGTCGGAATCGATGGGCTTGCCTTGCGCCAGCAAAGGTAAACTCGTCGAAGCGAGAGCGAGGGCAAGAACGGCGGAGCGGCGGAATGACGTCATCGAGTATTCTCGCGGCCTTGGCGGTCTCACGTTAACGATCCATGCTTCCGAACCCGAATTTATCACAATTGCCGCGATCGTCCGACAAGCCGAATCGCCCGATATTTGCGGCCAACCTGTATATCTGAGACCGAGGTCAGCGCGCGTCCAGGCCCGAAATTTGATCGAGATGCGCTAGCGCGCGCAGCCGGACTCGGCGCCCATAACTGAATGCCCAAATCATAGCGGCGATGGTCAGGGTGCCAAGAAGGGCCGGCGAAACGATCAAGACCGTCGCCGTCGACGCGTGGTAAATCAAAACGATGCGTAGAATCAGCTCGCCGACAAACACGCATCCCCAAACAGTGGTGATCAGGCGGTGGCAAAAACGGACCTCGCGCAGTTGCCAACCGGCGTTGAATCGCGCCCGCCGCTGGGGGTCCGCTCCCGCAACGAAGTGGCGCGCAAAATAGAACATCATGGGCCGCGGCAGCAGCAGCGAAAAAAAACAGGCCAAGCCGAATGCGCCGGTAAACAGCGATTCGCGCACCAGCAGTAGCCGAGGGCTCCCGCCGAAGAATAAGGCCACGCCGTTCGCAGCGATCCCCAGCAGCACGACGATGGAAACGGGATCGACCTGCCCGCGGCGCACCAAATCGAAGATGCTCTTGCCCACCGGGAACGTCGTGGCGATCAGCAACGCCGTGAGCTCGGAAGACGACAAATAATGTTTCGACAGTTTGTAGAGAATTACCGGAATGATCGCGTTGAGAGCGATGTCCCAAACCGCAGGGCCCAGCGGCGGCCGTGCCCCTTGCGCGTCAACGTTTTGCATGGCATCCAGCTATCGCCCAACCTTTCACTGGGCTACTTACAGCGGCAGTGCGTAGCGGAGCGGCCGCTTGCCGTAACTCTGCCAGAAGTAAGCGAGGATGATTACGCTGGCAATCGCCGCGTAGGCACACCACAGCGAAGTGAACGCGTACCGCTTGAAGGCCATTACGGCCAGCAGAATCGCCAGATTTGCGGCCCCGAAAATTACCATTGGCCTGACCTGCGAAAAAAACAGCGAACCGCACGTCGCAATCACATACAGCACCGCAACGGCTGTGTTGTTCGTCGCTTGGTTGATGTAGACGATGCTGTTTCCTCTCACGTAGAGCTGCAATGGATATGCCGTCAGCGCCCACAATATGTATAGCGCCGTGCCTCCGCCGAGCACCAGAAACGGAAGCATGCGCCGACGGCTCTTCCCGTCAGGCTCAAACAGCAGCACGCTGAGCGGCAGAAGAAATGGGAGCAGCCCCTGCGCATACAACATGAACGCCGCGCCCATGTCGTGCGCCACGGTTGGAGATAGAGTTCCGTCCAATCCCAGCCAGACGAACCCTTCCATGAACTGATGAACGGCGAACAGCGTGGGCAACGTCGCAAACAGCAGCTCCCGACGGTGCCTCACCCTCGTCAAGGTGACAACGCCGATTCCGGCCAAGGCCGTACTTCCAACAAAGTTCGCTGTCGCTGAAAAGCACATGGTTCCTCTCCCGTGCGGAAACTACACCCATCATCGCGGAACACAAGTTATTTATTCCCATGGCTGTCCGATCCTAGCGGGGCCGGCTCCCGAGCGCCTGTCCCCCCGAGCGATTTTGTTCGCCTCGATTTCGTAGACGCGGTTTGCGATCAATACACTGCTCTGGCTGAGCCTCGGCTCGGTCATCGGGAGTTGAGCGAGCTCTCGGGATGAAACCGGCGCGTGCCGATTGCCAATGCCAAGGCTCGGCGGTACAGTCTCTCCGCTCAAAGGTCGCCTGACGCGGGGACAGGCGCACTTCCAGCCTCAAGGGTGGGCCATGAAAATTGAATTTGGCGCGATCGATCACATCGACCGGCAGGACCGTCCCATCGCGGAGACCTACGATAGCCGGCTCAAGCTCTTGCAAATGTACGACCGGGCCGGCTTCACCACGTTTCACCTGACCGAGCATCACAGCACGCCGCTCGGCCTCGCACCGTCGCCCCTGATTTTCTACTCGGCCGCCGCGCGCATCACCGAGCGAATTCGTTTCGCGCCGCTCGTGCTGATCGCGACGCTCTATCACCCTCTGCGCCTCGCCTCGGAAATCTGCATGATCGACCACCTGACCAAGGGCCGCTTCGAAATCGGCACCGGCCGCGGCGTTTCCGGAGTCGAGCTGGGATTTTTCGGCGTGCGCGAGGCCGACGCGCCGGCAATGTACGGCGAGGCGATGCAGGTGGTGATGCAGGCGCTTACGCGGGATGTCGTCGACTTTCACGGAAAATTCTTCGACTTCACGAACGTGCCGATCGAGCTGAGACCCTACCAACTGCCACATCCGCCGATCTGGTACGCAACGACGAGCACGGAAGGCGCCGCCCGGGCCGCTCGCGACAATATGAGCATCGTCACGCTCGTCGGCACGGACTTCGCCGCGAAAATTATCGCGTCATACAAACAGGCGTGGAACGAAACACACGGAGCAAGCGGAAAGAAAATGCCACGAGTCGGCCTGACGCGTTTCGTGTATTTGTCCGAAGACGAGCAGAGGGCGAAGCAGCGCGGCTCACAAGCCTCGCACGAATTTCACGAGAGCCTCGTCTATCTCTGGAAGAAATACAATGCGACGGCGGCGAGCCTGGATGAGGTAAAGCGCGCGGCGGAATCGACGCTGCTGACGGGGAAACCAGAAAGCCTACGGGCAAGGATCGAGAAGGAAATCAAGGAAACCGGGGCCAATTACTACGTGCCCCGGTTCGCCTTCGGAAATCTAACGCATGAAGAAAGTGTTCGTTCGCTCGGGCTATTCACCAGCGAAGTAATGCCGCATTTTGAGAAATAGCAGCCGGCGCGGGATTACTCGCGCTCATACGGCAGCGGACCGGTGAATTCCTCGCCCAGGGGACGCGGGCCGCTCAGCACCTGAAGCTCCTCTTCCTCCGCCACGGTCCCTTCCTGCTTCTTCTGCTGCCGCCGCTCGGCCTTCGAGCGCGCCTTTTCCTGACGCTTCATTTCTTTCTGACGCTTTTGGAATGTTGTCGGCATGGGATCTCCCCTTTTGTATTTGGAATCCGAATCGGACCGGCCCCACGGCCCGTCCGCGAACGCCTACAGCAGTTCCCTACCAGCGAGGCTCGCGCGGTTGGCGCGGCGACTCGCTGTAGTCCTCGTTCGAAAATCTTCCCCGCCCCCCGCCTCGGCCGCCCTGCCCGCCGTGGCCACCGCGATCTCCCTGACCGCTATGTCCGCCGCGGTCATACCCCTGGCCGCCCCCGGGCCCGCCGCCTCGCGGCCCGCGGGCGCCGCCGGCGGAAGCTTCCCGCGGCCGCGCTTCATTCACTTTCAGTGCGCGCCCTCCGAAATCCTTGCCGTCCAGCGCCTGCATCGCCTGCGCGGCTTCGGCGTCATTCGGCATCTCCACGAACCCGAACCCCCGCGAGCGCCGCGTTTCCCGGTCGATGGCGATGTGCACCCGTGCGACTTGCCCATAGGGCTCGAACAGCGCCTTCAGATCGGCTTCCGTCGTCTGGAAGGTCATGTTTCCCACAAACAAATTCTTCATGCTCGTCCTTCCCAGGCCGGTGCGGTGATTCGCGGCACCCGGCAATGTGCCGTTCGCCAAGTTCTCCAGTTCAATTCCGGATCAATCCGAGCGGGAACGCTTGAGCCATCGCCCGCCATCATTCCCCGCGCGGCGGGCACCCAAGTGCGCACCTGTAGTTTACCACGATTGGCGAAAAACCGAGACTCCACGCTTGCCCAATCGGTAGGATATCCACCGATTGCAGGTGGTTGCTCGGGACCCTGTTGGAACATGGCCCGATTCACGACGCAGGCTCGAACAGAACCCGGACGGCTTCAGGTGGGCTTGGCTGAAAGCCATGCCGCCAGAGTCAAACAGACGGTAATCACGATGGAAAAAACGATGGGCAGGACAAAGAGGTATCTCCAGCTCACAACCGTGATAGCGGCAAAACAAAGAGCCAGAGCCCACACCGTCACGCGCATGACCGCCAACGTCTCTGCCGGAAGGCCACCCAGCTGCCATGCCAATACCGCCGCAAGCAGATAGAACACGCCGACCGAGAATCCAGCGGCGACAAAGAAATCCCAATAGGTCCGACTGAACCCCTGCACATCAAAGCGAATTGACCGCATGGAGGCCAGCAGCGTCTCAATTCCCCATGCGGGATCGGACTGGCGAAAACCCAGTAGATGTCCGGCAGCAAAAAGCAGCAGAAGAACCGCTGCCATTCGATAAAACAGAGAAGCCTTCACGTCTTGCCTCCCGAGATACCCTCACCGTCGCTCGAACTTTAGCACCGCACCTTCGGCCAGCAGCTGACAAAGCGCCAAACGAAGTACTCCCCGGCATTCGCCCGGTTATTCGCGCGCTGGACCGACAGGGAGGGCGTGCACAGAATCAGGCGCGGATGCTCGTCGCGAGCACCCGCGCGCTTGTGTGACTCCGCTCTGAGATTTACGGCGAACCCAGGAAATTCTCTCATTTCGGCGCGTACGCATTTCAGGCGAGTGCTCGATTATCGGGCAACCATGCTGGTGTTACGGGTTCGGCCTTGCGCGCCCGATAGAGAGACACGCGGGAGTGGCAGTCGCCGTTTGAGCGCGACTGCCTATCGGCCAGCGGAAGCGGAAAAGTTTCTCACGAGCCAATCGACACTCAGTCTGGCGTAGGACTCTGCGAGCGGGCCAGGCGTCAAATAGTGGCTCGCGCCCTTAACCCAGATCAAGTCGCGCTGCGGCGACGCCGTGAGGCTGTCGTAGATCTTCTGAGCGTTCGGCGGGAGGGCCAGCTCGTCCTGATCGCCGTGAATCACCAGGGCGGGCACTTTGATCTTCGGTCCGTACTTGATTGAGCTAGGAGTGCCCGGGTCGCTCGGCGCTCCGAAGAAGCTGATCAGGGCCTTGGCACTCCCCATGACGGACACCGCGCCGGGAAACCAGTTGTCAAACCCGACGGGTTGCTGCCCCTTGCCTTGGGCGACCAATTCGCGCGCGTGCTGGAGCGTATCTTCCAGGCACCGCTTGTCCGCTTCGCTGCTCCGCACTTGAAACTCCAGATACGGTGATGGGATCGAAGCGATAAAGCCCACGGCCTTCACCGCCGGGTCGTTTCGCTCGGCCACATACTGCGCCATGCGAGGGCCGCCGAGGCTGATGCCCAGAATCGCGATCCGCCCGTAACCCTTCGACTTCGCGTACGCGACGAAAGCGGCGATGTCCTTCACCGCGTCGCTGTACTCCGCGTAGGGGTTGTTGTAGGAGGCGCGCATGTTGCAAAGCAGGAACGCATAGCCGTTATCCGTCAGTGCGCTGGCAAGAGGAGAGTAATCATGCGCCGGAAACAGTGCCGCGCCCGTCGTGCCCCCCGGCACCATGACGACCAGCGAATCGCCGGCCTTCTGCGGCTCCCACAGCAGGCCGTTTAGCGCAACCTTATCTTCCGTCTCGACCAAAATCAAATCCAGCCGGCTTTGCGACCGCGGAATGGGAATCGGAGTGGTTGCCATGGCGGTCACTATATTCCAGTCATGATCGTGCGATCAAGGCTCCGGGGTAACAGCCTTTGCATGTAAACGCTCGATCTCGAACAACGTTGGCCCTGTCAAACACTTTTTGAGCAGACTTCTCTCCAACCACTTAAAAGAGTTTTTACGTTCGCTTCCTGGGTTGTCTTTCTTTTCGGCCTTGACGACGGCTCGCTGGTAATCGAGCGGTCGGCTTCAGTCCCACCCTTACCTATCTTCGATCAAAACTTCGACCATGTTTGAGAGGGCCTACGAAAACCGACGCGCGGACGCTCGCCTACAGCGCCCGCGCGTCGGTTGTGACTTCGCCCTGAAATTTACAGCGAACGCAGGAAATTCAGCAGATCCTGCTTTTGCTGGTTGCTCAGGTTGTTGAACATGCTGATGACGGTATTGGCCTCCGACCCCTGGCTCGAGTGTGCCTGGATCGCCTCCAGCAGGCCGCCGTTCGTTGGGTTCGCGCGTCCGTCGTGCAGGAAAAACACGCGCTGGCCCAATCCCCAAAGCGGTGCTGTCCGGAATTCATCGGGGCCTGCCGAGCCCTGCGATACGCGGTCCGCCAGCCCCGACCCCATGTTGTGCACCAGCAGGTCGGAGAACAGCGCCGCAGTCTGATTGCTAAGCGCGGGCGCCATCGCCGCCGGTCCCGTCTGCAGCGTCGGCGTGTGGCACAGGTCGCAGTGCACCGCGCTGAACATCGCGCGACCGTCCACAATTGACGCTACCGACGGATTTCCCGGAATGGCTGCCGCGGCAGGTGTCGGCGCCGCCAGGAAACGCATGAACGCCGCGAACATCACCGTGTCGCTGGGAATGTTGGGTCCCAGCAGCGAGAAGTTCGTCGCGTCCTCCGGAGTTGCGTTGTAGAGACACGCCGCCGGAGGATTCGCGCGCTCGTTCGGGAATAACTCGTTCGTCACGCCCATTTCGACGTTGTAGGCTTCGCCCGCGAAAATCTCGAGCGACTTGTTCTGCGCCTTCCAGCCGAACCGCGTCACCGAACCGTCGTTCCCGCTGTTGTTGGTGTGCCCCGAAATCCCCAGCGCCCGCTTCAGCGCCGCATTCGCGTTCATGTTGGCGATGATGGTGGCATCAGGAATCGCTTCGATCAGTCCCGCACCGAACGTTGGCGTCGGAATCCGGAAGATCATATTGTTGAGCTGCGCCGCCTGCGTGAAATTCGGCTGCGCCATCGTGCAACCGCTGGCGTCCGTCCGCCCCGCAATCGTAAACACGTCGTGCACGCCGCCGTCGGGCGTCGGGGTCACGGCGTTATTCGATCCCACGACAAACGGAAACCTCACCTCGCGCACAGGACCATCGGCGGTAATAAAACTGGGCAGCGTATTCAGCGCTCCATCCGCATTCGCTTCGGCAACCTGCGGATTCGGCCCGATGTTCGGGTACGCATTCGTGCTCGGGCTCGAACCGCCTGCGGACGGTTGCCCATGGCAGCTCTGGCAGCTCGTGGCGTTGTACCCAGGTCCCAACCCGAGGCCCGTCTCACCGGGAATGGTTCCGCTCACCGAATCGGTCTGGTTGAATCGCGCCAGTCCGTTCTGGAAATATTCCAGCTGCTCGGCGTTCAGTCCCTGAATCGGCTGCCCTGCGCCCACCGAACCCGCCCGCGGCCCCGGATCGTGCACGGACCCTCCGCCGCCCTGCCCGCCGCCTCCGCCTGATCCGCTGCCGCTTGAGGCGCGGCTCGGTTCCGTTGTTGTGCTTCCGTTTTGCGCGTATGCCAGCGGCGCCGGACTCACCGACACCAACGCCGTCAGCACGATTGCCGTCGCGATCTTTCTATAGCCACACCCGTAGTGAAACCTCATCGTTTGCTTCTCCTTGTCCGTGCCGTTGAAAGCCGCGAGACACACCCCTCGCGTTCCAACTTTTTCGGCCTCAAGGCTGGGCGGCGACTTGAAGGTTCAGAGAATGTAGGGTTCCACTCGCAGCCGAGTCGTTCGGAGACGGCATGCGAATGCGGGAAGGAACGTATGCGAGGACGTCATCCCGCGTCAACAACCGCGAGGTACAGTTTTTGTACAGGCGAAGGTCAGTGTCGTACTACACAGGTCTCCGCTTTTCCTTCAGCGAAGAAACATCAACGGCTTGCCGATTCGCTCGCAGGATGAAACTCGCTCAGACGCAACTCGGTCTCCGCGATCGTTCCATGGTGATGATACTGATAGCTCGTGATGCCGACGCCGTCCACGAACTCGAACTCCCTGTCGTCGGGATTCGTGGAGAATTCAACCTCGTATGCGATTCGCCCGCCCGGCGCGATGCCCGCCACGTGGTTTAACTCGACAGGATGCGGCGGCCCTGTCACCCAACAATATTCAGAATCCTGACGATTCTCCGCTCCCTGATCGCAAAAGAATCGCTTGCCCTGCGCCAGCGGGAGCTGCAAGAACCCGTCGTCGTCGCGAACCAGATTCACAAACGAATACTTCACGTCCTCGATCTGATCCAGCGTGACGCCCGCCCCCGATAGCGTATTCACGTAGAACCGCGCGTCTTGCGTCCCGATCAGAACAGACAGCTGCGGCTCGGTGTGCCCGTCAGACCAATCCAGATCCGACGGAAACCCCTTCACCACCGCAGCGCTCACGCCGCCGCGCTCGAACTCGTGAATCACCGCCATCGTCCAGGTGATGGGCGTAACTTTCCCAGTCGACGAGTCCTGATCGAACGAGCGCACGAATCCGCGATAAACCCACTCCGTGCCAGGAATCAGAGGAAAACCTTGCCGAGGATCGTCGTCGACTCGCGCCGAAGCCACGAGCCCGCTGCCGAGAACTGCCAATGCGAGGATGATGCCGCTGCGCCGCACGCTCACCGCCTGGAAACGGTCCGCCGGGCCCGCGCCTATTGTATCCGCGTTTAACGACAAAGAAAATATCCGCCTGGAGCGCGCACACGTCCCTACCCGCGTTTCCGCGCCGCCATCCACAGCGAATCGCTGGTCGGCAGGCAATCCGCCAGCGGACGCTCTAGCGGTTCGAATCCCGCACGCCGCAAAATTTCCGCCAGCGTCCGCGGTGTAAAATAGTTGCAGTGCGCCGGAATGTGATACCCGCACCATTCCATCCCGCGAATCGTGCGGTTCCAGCTCGCGTAATTCGGCGTCTTGATCACCGTCACGCCGCCGGGCCGGAGCAGCCGGTGCGCCGCGCGCAACCCCGCAATCGGCGCCCACTCATGCTCGATGTAGCCGAACTGGGTCACCACATCAAACGCGCCCGCCGGCAGCGTCGCAGCCATTTCCGTGACCGGGCCTTCCAGAATCGCCTCACGCGAAATCCGCGAGCGCGCAATCTCCACGCCTCGCGGGCTCAGCTCGATCCCCGTCACATCGAAATGCGGCTTCGCCAGCACCAGAAATCCCGCGTCGCCGCAGCCGAAATCCACCAGTTTCCCGGCCCGCGCCCGCCGGAGCGTCTGCGACAGCATCCGCCCGTTCGTATTCGGCCGCAGCGGTTTTAATAAGCGGGACAAGAAAACGAAAACGGGCTGCTTGCGCATCCGTCGCTCCGCTTCCTTCGAGTGCTCGTGATCCCAATCGAAATCCCGAGCCTGCACGTCGTACGCCAGCTCGCTGCCGATAAACACCATCTCGCAAGCCGCGCACTCGACGATCTCCCACGGCTCGCGCCGCGTCAGCACGTGGCGCTCGTTCGCCCCGCATAGCGGACACGGACGCGCCACCGTCGACGCCGCTGTCGATGGGACTTGTGCGTTCACGATTCTTGAATTTTGCTCGAAGAATTTCGATTCTACCACGTGTAAAATATGGCTGTCGTATCCGCCAGCCCTGCGGACCAGCCAGCCCTCGTTCCGAAATTAGAAAACCGATCGCAAACCTTGGGGGAAATAATGAAACTCGCAGGAATCGTCGCCGCCGTCGCACTCATCCTTTCATTTGCGCCAGCTGCCAGCAAAGCCGAAACCGTCACGCTCGCCAACGGCGACCGCATCTCCGGCAAAATCTCCGATTCCGACGGCAAGACGCTCACGCTCAACACCGACTACGCCGGCGACGTGAAAATAAAATGGGCGTCGATCAAGGAGCTCGTCGCCGACAAGCCTCTCTACATCACCACCGGCGACAAGAAAACGGTCACCGGCACCGTCACGCCCGCCGCAAAAACTCTCATCGTCCACACTGCCGCCGGCGAATCCGTCGAAGTGGACTACGCCAAAATTGCCGCGATCCGGACGGCCGAAAGCGAAACGGCGTTCGAAAAATCGCAGCATCCCACCTGGAAGCAGGACTGGAAAGGTAGCGGCACGGTCGGACTCTCCCTCGCGCGCGGTAACAGCGAAACCACGAACCTGAATACGGCCACCGCCGTCGAGCGCAAAACTCCCGACGACGATTTCGCCGTCAGCGAATCCTCCCTCTACACCACGGACAACGCACCCGGCGGAGGCGTCACCGCCAATGCCGTCCTCGGCTCCATTAAATACAACCGCAACTTCACGCCCAGACTTTTCGCCGCGGCCGAAGGCGATTTTACGCATGACGAGCTGCAGGACCTCACGCTTCGCGCGATTTATACCGGCGGCATCGGCGTGCACGCCATCGCCAATCCCAAGACCACGCTCGACATCCTCGGCGGCATCAACTATACGCGCGAAACCTACAACGGCACAGTCGCGAACCCTTCGCCTTCGTTCCAGCGCAATCTCCCGGGCCTCACTTTCGGCGAAGTCTTTATGCACAAATTCCGCTCGCTCACCACGCTCAACGAAACCGCGTCGATCTATCCCGATCTCGACGACCTCAGCCAATACCGCGCCTCGTTCGACGCCAACGCCGTGACGAAAATCAGCAAATGGCTCGGCTGGCAAATCTCGGTCAGCGACCGCTACGTAACTAATCCGCCGATACCCACCACAAAATCAAACGACGTAATCCTTTCGACCGGCATCAACCTCGCGTTCGGGAAATGACGCGCGAGTGGGTACGGAATGTCTTGCGGGTACCCCAGCCTTGCCGTGAGGCGGAGCCGTTGCTGGGACTTGAGCGCGAACACCCCGTAAATTCTGGTGTCCACCTCAACGGGCTGGCCCTCAAGCAACTTTGGCTCGAACTGCCATTTCTCAACCGCATCCATCGCCGCATCCTCAAAGATAGGCGGCCCCGCCACATATTCAGCCGTCAGGACCGTGCCGTCCGTCGCGACAACGACCTGCAACGTCACCGCTGCCAAAATATGCGCGATCCTCGCGTCCCGGGGATACACCGGCTCAACGCAATGGACGACCTTGGCCATCTGCACACTGCCGCCGATCTGAATACGCGTAGGCTTCGCCGCATCGGTCTTGAATCGCTCGCCGCCAGCTGATCGGCTTGCGGCGGCGGGGGCGTTGACGGGGCAGCGGGAGTCGCCGGTGGAGGGCATGGTCCCTATTCCCACGCCGCCCCGCCATCGAAGTCACCAGCCAGACGCAATCTGATTCGTCATCTGCCTCCTTCGAGCGAACGAGCTCACTGGCTGTCTGCTCGTCCATATCTCCCGCAAATCACCGCATAAAATTTAAATATTGGACAGCCGCGTGGCGATCACGTTTCCTATAGACAGGGGAATGTAGATGACTCAATCGACTAAAGACGCGACCGCGCCCCAGACCGTACACGAGCGCGTGCAATCGCAGTTCGGGGCGGCGGCGACGGCTTACGGCACGAGTCTGGTGCATGCGGATGCCAGCGCGCTGCAGCGCGTGGTCGAGCTGGCCGCGCCGCAGCCGAAAGACTCGGCGCTCGACATCGCCACCGGCGCGGGGCATACGGCGCTGGCGCTGGCTCCGCACGTGGCGCGCGTGATCGCGTACGACCTGACGCGGGAGATGATACTGGAAACGCGCCGCAACGCCGCCGCGCGCGGGCTGGCGAACGTCTACACGCAGCAGGGGCCGGCGGAGAAGCTTCCCTTCCGCGATGCGAGCTTCGACATCGTGACGGTGCGCCAGGCGCCGCATCACTTTGCGGATGTGCGCGCGGCGGTGCGCGAGATGGCGCGCGTGGCCCGGCCTGGCGCGCGCCTGCTGATTGTGGACAGCACCGCGCCGCCCGGCCATGAGAACGATCCGGAGCCGGCCGCGCAGTGGGATCGCATGGAACGGCTGCGCGATCCCTCGCACGTGCGGAATTATTCGCCGAGCGAGTGGCGCGCGATGGTCGAGGACGCGGGCCCGCGCATATTCGCCCAAGAGACGGGCTTCGCGACGGAGAACGGCGGCCCGATGAGCTTCGACGCGTGGGTGCGGCGGATCAACACGCCGCCCGAGGCGGTAGCGGAGCTGAAGCAGCTCTTCGGCACCGCAAGCCCAGCGTTAACCCGCGCCCTGCGCATCGAAATCGTCGACAGCGCGATATTCTTCTGCGTCCCGGTAGTAACCATCGCCGCAATCAAAGATTAGTTTCGGGTTTCGAAGTCGATTTTCCGGGCACCCCATCTTCGAGTTGTCGTGAGGCTGGGGCAGGGCTGACTCTTCGGATCCGGCGCTGGTTACCGCCGATTGGTCGCGCCGGTACTCGGTTGAGTTTTAGCCTCTTTGCTTCCCCCCGAGGGGCAGGCGACTGATCGGTTCGATCGTTCCCGGTATATGCGGTTCACTCCGTTTCGGGCTCTTCTGCGGGTAGCGGACAGCCTGGGCACCTGCTAAAATGTTTCGGGGGAATGGTAAAAGTTAACTGATGGCTTTACGCACACTGTACGAAAAAATTTGGGGCTCGCACATTGTCCGCGACGAGCCCGGCAAACCTTCGCTGATCTACATCGACCGGCACCTGATCCACGAGGGCACCACTCCGCAGGCGTTTTCCGGCCTGAAAGTCGCGGGCCGCAAAGTCCGCCGCCCCGAGCTGACATTTGCTGTGATGGACCATTCCGTCTCGACGAAAGACCGACTGGCCCCGGTACTGGATCCCGACGCGAAGTTGCAATTCGAAGCGCTGGCGCGCAATTGCCAGGAAAACGGCATCAACCTGTTCGACATGAACAGCCGCAACCAGGGCATCGTGCACGTGATCGGGCCGGAGCTGGGCATCACGCTGCCGGGATGTACGATCGTCTGCGGCGACAGCCACACAGCGACGCACGGCGCGTTCGGCGCCCTGGCTTTCGGTATCGGGACAAGCGAAGTAGAGCATGTTTTTGCGACGCAGTGCCTTTCGCAATTCAAATCGAAGACCATGAAGATCGACGTGCAGGGCAAGCGCCCGCGCGGGGTGACCGCGAAGGACATCATTCTGGCGATCATCGGCAAAATCGGCATCGGCGGCGGCAACGGCCACGTGGTGGAGTACACCGGAGAAGCGGTACGCGGGCTCTCCATGGAAGGCCGCATGACAATGTGCAACATGTCCATCGAAGGCGGCGCCCGCGCCGGTATGGTAGCGCCCGACGAAACGACCTTTGCGTACATCGAAGGGCGGGCGTTTGCGCCGCGGGGGAAGGAATTTCAGGACGCGGTGGAGGAATGGAAGGCGCTGGCGAGCGATCATGGCGCGGCGTATGACGCGACCGTGACGCTGCAGACCGCCGAGATGGCGCCGATGGTTACTTGGGGAACGAATCCGGGGATGGTTACGCAGGTTACCGGGCGGGTACCGGATCCTTCGTCGTTCAGCGACCCCGTGGATCGCAAGGCGGCCGAAGGGGCGCTGGTTTACATGGATTTGAAGCCGGGAACGCGAATGGAAGATATCCCCGTGGATCGCGTGTTTATTGGCTCGTGCACGAATTCGCGGATCGAGGATTTGCGGGCGGCGGCGAAGGTGGCGAGCGGTCGGCATGTGTCGAGATCGCTGAAGCAGGCGCTGGTGGTGCCGGGGTCGCGCGTGGTGAAAGCAGCGGCGGAAAAAGAAGGGCTCGACAAGATTTTCCGCGACGCCGGATTTGAATGGCGCGATTCGGGCTGCTCGATGTGCATCGGAATGAACGACGACGTGCTGCCGAGCGGCGAGCGGTCGGCTTCGACTTCGAATAGAAATTTCGAAGGACGGCAGGGCAAAGGCAGCCGGACGCATCTGGTGAGCCCGGCGATGGCGGCGGCGGCGGCGATCGAGGGGCATTTCGTCGACATTCGCGAGTGGTCTGGCGTGGAAGGGATGGAATAGCGTGCAGCCGTTCACAAAATTGACGGGTAAGGTGGCGCCGATCGACCGCGTGAACGTGGACACGGACCAGATGGTGCCGAAACAGTTCTTGAAGCTGCTGACGCGCGAGGGATATGGGCGCGTGTTGTTTTATGACTGGCGGTATCAGGCGGGCGAGAAGCCAAATCCGGACTTTGTGCTAAACATGCCGCGTTACAAGGGCGCGAGCGTGCTGCTGGCGCGGGCGAATTTCGGATGCGGGTCGAGCCGCGAACATGCGCCGTGGGCGATTCTGGATTACGGGTTTCGGGCGATTCTGGCGCCGAGCTATGCAGATATTTTTTACAACAACTGCTTCAAGAACGGGATTTGCCCTGTGACGCTTTCCAACGAGCAGATCGATGAGCTTTTCGCGCGGACGGCGGCGGCTGAAGGCTACAGCGTCACCGTTGATCTCGAACAGCAAATGGTGACCGATGACAAAGACCTGCGATATTCGTTCACGATCGATCCTTTCCGGCGCGAGTGCCTGCTGAAGGGTCTGGATGATATCGGGCTCACGCTGTTGCACGAAGACGATATTTCGGCATTTGAGAAGAAGCACCTTCGTGTTCCGCAGATGAACGCGCCCCTCGACGTCAAATACCACCAGTGAATAAAGGCCGCCGTCCGAATTGCGGGCGGGTCAGGATCAGCGGAGGTCGACCCACGGATTCAGCGGGTCAATTCCCGTACGGCTTCGCCTTCTTACGCCCAGCCAAAGCAACCCTCCACGTTAACGATCGGACAATAGTGCACCCGCGTTCCATTGATTTGGGCAGAGGCACGGCTGAAGATTGAGGCGGAGTCATCGATATGCCTCGATTCTTGATTCATCATGCCAGCGAAGGCTCGCGCGTTTTTGAATTGCTGGGCGACCGGCCGATTGTGGTGGGACGGGCGAAGTCGAACAACCTGGTACTCGACAATCCCAGCATTTCGCGGCAGCACGCGGTGGTGCGAGCGACCGAAGACGGCCGGTGGCAAATCATCGACCGCGGCGCCGCGAACGGCGTGAAAGTAAACGGCGAGCCGGTGAAGGAAGCCTACCTGCAGGCGAACGACGAAATTGTTCTGGGTGAATACCGCCTTCGATACTTCGAAGATTCGCTGACACGGAACATGGTGGCGTATGGAACTCCGAAGCTCCCTTCGAAAGTCGAGAGAGTGATCCGCGAATCCGCTTATTCCGGATCGTTCCTGCCCACGCAGCCGTTAAGCCTGGCGGATTCTCCACAAGTGGACAAAAAGGCCAGCGCCAGGGATCGCGTGAACGCTCTGGAGCAGGAGAACCGACTGCTGACGCTGCTCTATCGGGTGAATCGCGTGCTGGGGGAAGTGACCACGGTCGAGGATGTGACGAAGCGTGTGCTCGATCTGGTGCTCGACATGGATGGATCCGAGCGCGGATTCACGATGTTGCTCGACAAGAGCTCCATCGGCGGCGGAGATTTCAGCCGCGGCGGCTATGGGTTCGAACCGGCGCTCATCCGTTATAAGCCGGGATCGAACGCGTGGCCGGGCAAGGGCGCGCCGCAGCTGACAATTTCACAAAGCATCATCCGCCAGGTGATGCACGGAGGATTGCCGTTGCTGGTTTCCGATCCGCAGGCTGATCCGCGGCTTTCGGCCAGCGCGAGCATCGCGAATTCGGGGATGCAGTCGGCGATGTGCGCGCCCCTGGGGACGCGCGAGCGGCGGCTGGGATTGCTCTACGTCGATAATCTGTCGAAGCGCGGGATGTTCACCGTGGACGATTTGAATATTTTTACCGTAATTGCTACGCAGGCTGGGTTGGCCGTCGATCGGACGCGGCCGAAGGATGAGGCAACAGAACCCGCACAGCCTTCGGCAGCTATTAAATAAGTCGTCAGACAAACTACCGTCTTCACTCCAGAGACGCAGCGCACCACAAAATGCGTTGCACCGACGGCGCTGGGATTCTAGATCGCTTTGTTTCGCGCCTACGGCGCTCTTCGCGGAGATGTCTTTCTTGTTTCTCGTCCGCACTTCCTAGTTCCCTGCTTCGTCCAGCCAGACCTCAGGACCGCTTGGCGGCGAGGCCGTTACGCGCAGTGATTTCCCAGGCGGCCTGCATCGCTTTCTGCACGATTTGCTTCTTCGCGTTTTTCAGGTTCACGCAGGTGGATCCGCGCTTGCCCCAGGCACCCGCCGCGGGGACGAATCCCTTCGGTTCGGCTTTCACAAAACGGGCCTGCTGATCCGGAAACAGTTTGACCATTCCCCAGGATTTGTCCGGATAGCCGAGCGTGGCGAAGATTTTTCCGTTGACGCGGAAATCCGGATGATCCTGGTGGGCATTCTCCACGGCTTCGGGAAGGCTCAGCGCGATGCGGCGAAATTCGGCAGCGGTCATTGGGGCGGCTCCGCTTTGGGCGTGATCACGAACGCCACGAGAAACAGCACACCGAGCAAGCCGTGCGTCGCGGCATTCACGGCGATGGTTCGGTGGTCGACCTGACCTTTCGTGTAGAGTACAGCAAGAGTCACCATCCAGAGCGCTTTTTCGAGCACGGCAGGGATCATCAGCCAGCGATACCGGCGCGGATTGACGCCGATCACAACGAACGCGGTTTGCCAGGCGATCAGCGTGGCAATCATTCCGTAGTACGTGGGCGAGCCCGCTGCGTGGTAGAGCGGATACAGGGCAGCGAAACCGAACGCCGCGGCGAACCAAAAAACCCATCGCGCGAATCTCATGCCGACCTCGTGCGGCGACGCTAGAATGCGACGTCGCGAATGTGCGTGGCGATGAACCACCTGTTGCCGAACGGATCTCTCACTCCGCCGCTGCGGTCGCCATAGGGCTGCCCGGCAACCGGTTGGATCGAGGTCGCGCCGGCGCGCAGGGCGCGATCATACAACGCGTCCGCGTCCGGAACGTAGAGGTGCAGCGTGGCAGGCGCCGGTTGGTACGGCCCATGGGCTTCTCCCATGCCGATCACAGAATCACCGATGCGCATCTGCGCGTGATGGACCACCCCGTCGGGCGATTGGGCGCGATAGACTTCCTCGGCGCCAAACGCCTTTTGCAGGAATTCGATCATCGCCGGCACGCGCAGCGGATTGAAATGCGGGGTGATGCTGCGGTAATCCTTGAAGATCGCGTTGCCGGGAGACGGCTTGGCAATGCTCCATTTGTTGCCGGAGGCATCCTGTACCGTTGCGCTCCGCACGCCGTATTCCTGATCGGCCACCGGCTGCAACACAGTGGCACCCGCGTCGACCGCACGTTGGAAGACAACGTCCACATCGTCCACGTGCAAGATCATCGTCGCCGGCGTGGGCGGAAACTGATCGTTGGCGTCGGCCATCTCGAGCATAGAGTCGCCGATTCTCAGCTCGGCGTGCATGATGACCTCAGTGCCGGGCCGATTCACGCGGAATCGCTCCTCCGCACCGAACGCGCCCTTTAGAAACTCGATTAGCTGCGCTACGCGCGGAACAACCAAGTAGGGTGTGATGCTGTGGAATCCTTCGCGAATGTATTTCTTCGCCGGTCGGGCGGCTTCGTTCCTCGGCATTTCATCCATGCGGCGCTGCATTTCTTCCGTTGAAAGCGTCTCTTTGTGCGTCGAGATCGACCAGATGAAGCCGAACGGATCGCGGAACTGGCCCGAGCGCGCTCCGTAGAATTGATCTTCGACCGGCCGCACGACGGTCGCTCCCGCCGCGACGGCACGCTGGGCCATGGTGTCCACGTCTTTGACGTCGAGATGAATGTGCACGGGAGATCCGCCGAGAGATTCCGGACTTTTGAAGCCGAACTCGGGGAATTCGTCGGCGAGCATGATGCGGGCGCCCTCGATATCGATCTGGGCGTGGCCGACGCGCCCGTCGGGCTGCATCAAACGCACGGCCTCGGTTGCGCCGAACGCTTTCTTGTAGAACTCGAGCGCCGCAGCGGCGTTCCGGACGCTGAGGTACGGCGTCGCGCTGGCGCGCGCTTCTGGCACTGCTTGTGTGCTTGTGGCCATTCTCGCTCTCCTCTCCAGATTCAATCGCAGACGTTCCTTGAACCGTTCGCGCGGCGTATCGCGCAAGGCGTGGGTGAAGCTTGGAAGCGGCGTGGTCCCGGAAGCGCGTATCACCTCGAGCTCGACCGCCGTTAACAGCGCCTTCCGTGTCGATAGCTGCCGCTCTAACGCTCGATTGAATTTCTCGGCTGGTGTTTGTTTAGCCATGTGGTCCACCTGCCTTGCCCGCAAAACCCTTCAGCACCTGCTCCCGCAACTTCGTGTATGCGCGATGCTGGAGCTGCTTCACGGCACCGCTCGATTTCCCGAGCGCCTTTGCGATCTCGGCGATGCTTTTTCCTTCGGCGAACCGCATTTCAATCACGCGGCGCTGTTCGGCCGGTAGTTTCGCGAGGTTGCGGTAGAGCTGGGCGCGACGCTCGGTGCGCTCAATTTCTTCGTCATCGAATTCGACCGAAGGGATCCCCATCGCCGGCCGGCCGTTTTCGCGTGCCAGGCTTTGCCAGCGGTCCGCTACGGCATGGGCGGCAATGCGGTAAAGCCAGGCGACGAATGGAACGCCGCGCCATTCGAAGCGCGGGACATTTTCCAGGGCGTGCTGGAAAACCTCGGCGGTAATGTCCTCGACGTCCGCGCGGGCATGAACGCGTCGCGACACGAAGGCGTAGACGCGCTCGAAATTCCGTTCGTAGAGCTCGGTGAAGCGGACGGGGTCCTTCTGCGCCGCTTCGACTAGAAGCCGCTCTTCAACATCGTTCGCTCGGACCTTCAACCGGTTCTCCGCAGGACGCGTTCTCTATAGCATTAACGGGGTGGAGGGGAAAAGGTTACGCGGGAATTTCGCTGGGGCCGGTTTCGGGGGCGGCTTTCCATTCGGCTATTACGATGCCCGCCAAGATCAGCGCGGCGCCGGTGAGCATTCGGCGGTCGATATGCTCCTGGCCGAGCGAAACAGAGGTGACGGCAGCGAAGACCGGCTCGAGGCTGAGCAGAAGCGCGGCGTGTGACGTGGAGGTGCGTTTTTGCGCCCATGTTTGGAGCGAGAAACAGATCACCGTGGCGCCGATTGCGGTCGCGAGAATCGCAAAGACGAGATATCCGGTCCACTCGATCCGCGGCTTTTCCCACCCCGTGGCGGCCGCGACGGGCAGCAAGAGCGTTGCCAACAGGGCCGTGGTCGCGACCTGCAGGAAACTGACCGCGGCGACCGAATGGCGCTCCAGCGCGCGGCTGATGAAGATCAAATGCAAGGCGAACATGACCGCACAGCCGAGCACGATTGGATCGCCACGATTGAGTCCGCTGAATCCTTCGGGCGGCACCGAGAGAAAATAGAGCCCGGCGACAGCCGAAATCACTCCGAACCAGATCCACATCGAGATGCGCCTGCGCCCGAAAACCGCAAGAATGATCGGCACGAAGACGACGTACATTCCGGTGACGAACGCGGCTTTCGAGGGCGTGGTCTGGCGGAGGCCGCCGACCTGAAACAGGTAGCCTCCGAACATGACCAAGCCGATTTGCGCGCCGGCCCAGACGGCGGGCCACGTGAGCGCACGAACGGCCCGCCAGTAAATCGCAGCCATGATCACGGCGGCCAGCCCGAACCGAATGGCGATATAGGCGATGGTGGAAATATCCGGGAGCGCGTCTTTGATGACGACGAAGGTGGCGCCCCAGATCATCGCGCAGATTCCAAGCGCGAGATCGGCGCGGAGGCGTTTGCTCACGGTTTGAACTTTCCTAGATGCACGGCTAGCGAGTCTATGCGGAGCCCGGCGAGCCAGCAAGTTCCACTATGGCTCGGTCATGACGAGCGATGGCACGGCGCGATCGATCGCGTCGAGAACGACTTGGGACCGATCTCTGGATTGCGACTGGCCGGGCGCAGGAAATCCTAGGGCGGAATAGGCGACGCACATCCAGGCGACACGAGCATTCGACATCGCTCGGCCCGTTATCGCTCTACGCCTGACAGCGAGACGACCGTGAGAAACAGGCGCTTGAGGCCCAGTTCGCGCCCCGCGGGGTCGTACCACTCATCGAGAGTATGCGAGCCGCCGCCGCGACCGCCGCCACCAACTGCGATGGCAGGAATTCCCATCGAGAGCGGGATGTTTGCGTCGGTCGAGCTGCGTTCGAGGCGCGAGCGGTTGCCGAGGAAGCGGTCGACGTTGCGAATGGTGGCGAGCAGCGGCGAATCGTCGGGCAATTTTCCCGCCGGGCGCGTGCCGAGGGATTTGATCGCGAGTTGGAGCGAATCGCCCGGTGATTTCGTGGCCTTGGTTTCCGCCGTCATGCCGGATTGCATCGCGTCGCGCAGCGCCGCTTCGAGGCGCGCGAGCTCGGTTTCGTCTTCGGAGCGAAGATCGACTTTCACGGCGGCGCGCGCGGGGATGGAATTCACCGATGTGCCGCCTTCGACGGTGCCGAAATTGTAGGAGCTGCGCGGGTCGCTGGGAATCGAGATGCCGGAAAATTGCACGATGCCGCGCGCGATCGCGGTGATGGGATTCGGCGCGCCGAAATCGGACCAGCTATGTCCGCCGGGACCGGTGATGGCGGCTTCGAAACGACGCGAGGCGATTCCCTGCGTGGTGATGTGGTCGGTCGAGGGACCGTCGACTGCGATTACCGCTGCCAGACGCGAGCCGTACGCCTCCATGAGCGCCCGCATGCCGCGCAGATTGCCTTCCCCTTCTTCGCCGACGTCGCCGGCGAGGACGATTGTTTTCGTCGTGCGGACGCGCGACTCATCGAGCGCGTGGGCGAGTCCAACGAGCGCTGCCAGGCCCACGCCGTTGTCCGAGATGCCGGGCGCGAGCAGGCGGGAGCCGTCGTGTTTCACACGGACATCGGTGCCTGCGGGAAAGACCGTATCGAGATGCGCGGCGAGCAGGACGACGCTTTTCAGGTCGGAGCCGGGGCGCTCGGCGATCACGTTGCCGGTTTTATCCGTGCGCACCTCGAAGCCATTGGCCGCGAAAATTTCTTTCAGAGCTTCGCCGCGACGGGCTTCGTCGAATTCAGGCGCGGGGATTTCGGTGAGGCGGACCTGCTGATCCGTCGACCACGCCCCGCTTTTGTCGATCCACTGCAGGCCGCGCGCGCAGGCGGGATCGCCGGCAATTCGGGCAAGCGTGTCGTCGGTGGCGCGAGCCGAAAGCGTGGCCATTGCTAGAAAGATACAGGAGATGAGGGCGTGTTTCACGCGATTCATGCCACGGATTTTCCGATTAGCGCCAATCGTCCAGCACATAGTTGCCGGCGCGATTGTAACCGGAGGCGGCGTCGCCGGTCTCCATGGCTACGCCCTGCGTTTCAGTGCGGAAGCCGCGGGCGCGCAGGGCTTGAAAAGCTTCCCGGCGGGCAAGGTTCACGCCGGCGGTGATTTTCGGCGCGTTTTTTTCGCGGGCGTAGGCCTCCACCGCGTCGAGCAGCCGGTTGAACGATCCGGCCGCCCGGTCATCGCTGCGCGCCGCCGCAAATTTCACGTAGCAAGCCGCCGAGCCGGCCTCGCTTCCCGGGCCGGTGTGGCAGACGGCGAAGGCGGCGAGGTCGGATTCGTCCCAGACGAGGATGGTGTCGCCGAGCTTCTGGCTGTCGACGGAGCGGATTTCGCGCTCGACATCGAGGCCTTCGAAGATCGCATTTGTCAGACCGGCGCAGGCGGCGACCACCTCCGCCAGGTCAGCCTCGTGGGAACCGACTTCGGAAACGCGGGCGATTTCGTACGCGGCGGAATTCTTTGGAGGCACGGGCGGTGTGGCCGGAGTTTCTTTCGACATGATGGCGACGAGATCGCGCGGCCAGAATCCGAATTTCTGGTAGAGCGCCATGTGTTTGGGGCTGTGGGCGAACGTGTAGAGTCCGAGATGCCGCTGGCCCCAGCGCCGGAAAATGTCCATCGTCGGAGCAAGCAGTATCTGCGCTACGCCGCTGTTCCAGTAGTCTGGCTCGACGGTCAGCGGCCCGAAAAAGCCGAAGCTGCCCCAATTGGTGGCGAAATTCGTGCCGATCAGCTTTCCGGCGTGCTCGGCGGCGACGACTGCGTCGGGATCGGCGGTCCAGCGCGAGCGGACGTAGTCGTTGTCGGGCGGGTGCCGCGGGTCGCCGGGCGGCAAATTCAGGAACGTGGCGAAAGCGAGGCGGACGATGCGGGCGGCTTCGGCGAACTCGGATTCGCGAAGCGGGCGAACGATGATGTCGGGCCGTGGCTGCGTCGTCGGCATCTGGATTTGTCTCGCTCTAATGGCGCGCGGAGCTGGCAACCAGCGATAGGATTTGCTGCTCCGTCAGCACCGAATCGGATTGCTTTGCGGCCGCGAAAATTCTGTCGATGATTTCGTCGCTGGCGGGAATGGCGCGCTTCGCGAGCCAGTAGACGATATTCGAGCGGCCGCTCATCGGGCCGACCTCGATCACCTGCTCGAGGCCGAACAGATGTGCAGGAACGCCGCTGTAGATTGTGTCCGCGAGTTCGGGGTCGTCGTGTTTGAACGCTTTGGCGATGGCTGCAGCGTGTACTCCGGTCTGCGTGCGGAAGGCATCCCTGCCAACGATGGGGTAATTCGGCGGAATCGTCGTGTTCGTCGTGCGCGCGACAGTTTCCGAATATCGTTTCAACTGCGCAAGATCGCGGTCCACGAAATTGGCCACGCCGAGCAGACGCAGATTAACAAGCATCATTTCCATGGGCGTGTTGCCGACGCGCTCGCCCAGCGCGAGCGCCGCGGCGTGCACCTGATCGGCGCCCCCGGCGATGGCCGCCATCGAATTTGCCACGGCGAGGCCGCGGTCGTTGTGGCCGTGCCAATCGACGCGGATTTTTTCGCCCGAGGGTTTCACGACATTCTCAATCACGAACTTCATCAGGTTGTATGCGCCGCGCGGTGTGGCGTGTCCGACCGTATCGCAGAGCACGATCGCGCGGGCACCCGCGCCGATCGCGGTCGAATAGAGCGCCACGATTGTCGCGGGATCCGTGCGCATTGTGTCTTCGGTGACGAACATCACCGGCAGTCCCGCAGATGCGGCCTGCTTCACCGCATCTTCAGTCGTGCGGCGCAAATGATCAACGCTCCAATCTTCGACGAGCCGCCGAATCGGGCTCGATCCGAGAAACAGCGCCGCTTCGATTGGCTGGCCGACGCGCTGCGAAAGTTCGATGATCGCGTCGATATCTTTCTGTTGGGTGCGCCCCGCTGCGTGAGGGCGAATTTTCATCCGCGATCTGATCATTTCGCGCGCCAGCGCCTCGGCGTCCGCAAACGCGCGCGGGCCCGCACCCGGCAAACCGACATTCACGGTGTCGATTGCCAGCGCTTCCATCAGTTGAACGATTTCGATTTTTTCTTCAATCGAGGGGTTTCGCACGGACGGGTTCTGCAAGCCGTCACGCAACGTTTCGTCGTTGAGAAGCACGCGCCGCCCGGCGGGAATCTCAGGCTCAGCGAAACGGTTCCAATCGTGGATGAGTTCGTCGCCCATGCGCGGAAAGATAACAGCCCTGTGGCCATTCTAACTGAATTTCGGGCACCGGGCTCGGAGCGACCACCCGGCCGGCGAGCGGGAAAAGAGCCAGCCACACATCAGCGCTGCGGAAGGCTAGGGCTGGGCGCTTCGGCGGCGCGAACTCGAGGTAGCGAGCGAATCCGTGGGATCGGGAAATTCGAGCGAGACGAGATACAGGCCCTCGGGAGGCACCGTCGGTCCGGATTGCGAGCGGTCGCGCAGCTCGAAGAGCCGTGGAATATCGTCGGGAGCGAGCCTTCCCTTCCCGACTTCGATCAGCGTGCCGACGATCTTGCGCACCATGTAACGCAGGAACGATCGCCCGCGCACGATGTAGGCGATTTCCTCGCGGTCCGTCTCGCGCACGATTTCCGAGGAATAAATTTCGCGGACCATCTGCCGGTCACGGTCGTCGTCTTCCGATCCCGACGAAGCGGCGAACGAGCTGAAATCGTGCTCGCCCTCGAATTTCCGCGCGGCCTCGGCCATCGCCGCTTCATCGAGCGGCCACGGATAATGCAGCACGCGGCGATGTTCAAACGGTGGCAGCACGCGGCCGCGGAAAATCCGATAACGGTACGTCTTGCCCTGGGCCTGCCATCGCGCGTGAAAATCGGGGCCCATTTCCTCCGCCGCGACCACGCGAATCGCCGGCGGGAGCAACGCATTCAGAGCCCGCTGGAATTCCAGCGCCGAAAGCACTGACTGCGTTTTGAAATGCGCGGCCTGCCCCAGGGCATGGACACCTGCGTCGGTCCGGCTCGCGCCCTGGACGAAGACTTTCTCCTGCGTAATCTTCGAGGCGGCATCGTTCAGCGCACCCTGAATCGTGGGCACACCCGGCTGCTGCTGCCAGCCGTGAAAATCCGCCCCGTCGTATGCGAGAGTAAGCTTGATGTTGCGCATAGCCTGCGCAATTATCGCACGCGCAGCACTCGTCGGACTGGGCCCGTTTAGCTAGTCGGCTGCCTTCTGCGGAGTCCTCGCAAGAGGTCGCGCGCGAAGCCGGCCTTGTAGCGACTCAGGCGTACCGAAAAAGCGTCATGAAGCCGAAGTCCATGTGCGTCTGGTTGTGGCAGTGAAACAGCGTGGCGCCCGGATTGTTAGCGGTGAAATCGACTTCCGTCGTGGCGTTTCCCGGTGCGACGATGACGTCCTTTTTCAGGCCGGAAAGCGGCATTCCATTGACGCTCGTGACTTCGAATGTATGGCGATGCAACTGGAGAGGATGATCGTCCATACTCCGATTGGTCATCTGCAGGCGATATCGTTTTCCCTGACGCAGCAGGATCGGATCGGTCTGTGGATAGGACTTCCCGTTGATGGTCCAGGAATCGAAGGCCCCCTGGCCGTGAAACTTGGACTCGAAACGTAGCGGGATGATCTCGTCAGGCTCCCCCGAAACAGCGACGGCGTCAGCGAAGGGCCGGTAGTCCCACAGTGTCTCGGGCGGCTCGATCCACGCTGGCTTGCCCTGCTGGTTGGCGTACTCCACCCAGACTCCCATCCCCATCTTGCGGAATTGCTCGCGCGTCTCGCCCAGAATCCACACTCCCGGCTGATTCATCGTCACCACGACATCGATGCGCTCGGCGGGCCCGAGCCGAATGGCGCGGGCTGGGCCTGGCTCGGGCACCGGATTGCCGTCCATGGCGAGCACAGTCATCTCATGTCCGGCGAGCGCCAACCAATGCACCAGACTCGCACTCGCGTTCAAAATATGGAACAGGATCCGCTGACCTTCCCGCACTCGAAGCGGATCGGCAAAGCCGAGCATCCGGCTGCCGATCGTGGAGTACTCGTACGAAGCCTCCATCGACGAGTCTCCGCTGCCTCCCATGTAGGCGTTCCAATCATGCAGCGCGAGGAAAATTTCCTGGTCGTATGCGCCGGCATCGCTGCGCGGCTCAATATAAAAACAGCCGAACTGTCCGCTATACGTGGCGCGCTTCAGGTCGTGCATGGCCACCGTGTGCGTGTGATACCAGCGGAACCCGGAAGGCCGAGGCGTGAACGCATATCGCAACGTCGCGCCGGGGGAGATCATCGGCGAACCTTCCTCCATCGAACCGTCCATCGCGGACGGAGTCCAAAGCCCATGCCAGTGCACGATCTCCGGAATGTCCGTGCGATTCACCACATCGATCGCAATGGGCTTCGCTTCGGGCCAACGAATCAGCGGACCGGGCACGTGGCCGTTGTAAGCCACCGTGTGAACTATTTTGCCGGGCGCGATTTCAAGGCCGAGAGGTGCAATCTCGAGCTTCACGTCCGGCGCGCCTTGAGCCCACACCGGCGCTGCATGGGCCAATGCCGCTCCGGTTAGCGCGGCGCCTGCCTCGGCCATGAATTTTCGGCGATCCATCTCGCTCCTGGGGGCCTATTGGGCGCTGTCCGAACTGCCGGGGTGGTGATGCGACCAATCAAAATAGTGCCCGATGATGCATTTCACGATCAGATGGTCGGTTCCCGCCGTCGCACCCCAGCCCGCGCCGAAATTGATCTCCCATTTCGGCGAAACGAAAAGGTTCACGACCGGGAACGCCTGCTGCTGTTGATGGTGTACGGAGACAAAATTTCCGAGCTGACCGTAGTACGAGTAATATTCCACGCCGAAGTTGAAATACTTCGACGGGGCATACGTGAGCGTCGCGGCCGGTCCGAGGGTCACGCCACGGGGAGCGACGTCGCGATAGTAAATCTGCTTCTGCTCGGGCGTCGCATCCGCTGGGGGAGGAATTACGTGAACATCCCAGACCATCGTCGTGTTCACCGACCAATACCAACGGCCGATTGTCTGATCCACAATCGGCATGATCTGCCAGGACCACGTTGGATTCGAAAACGCGGGCCTCGCATATCCGAATTCGGTCGACAAGCTGACCCCCACGGGCCAGCGCCACCGCGCCGGCACCCGCACGCGCGGACGTATGTGGTCTCCGACCCACTGCACGCCGTTGCCGCTTTTCTCCGCGGTAAAGATATAAAAGCCGACCTCGAACCAGTCGTTGATTCCTTCCGTCAGCTCGATCGTTTCGTGCTCCTGGTGTTCGGTCGGCAACATGCCGAATTGAGTAGCGGTGCTCCCCTCCACCGTAAAGTTGCTGTGAAGCTCGACCAGCAGCGTCTTCGGCGCCATGGTCTCCGACGGGTACACCTGGATCTCGTAGTTATCCTGGGCGCGAGCGCTGGGTGGGCACACTAACGAAACAGGCAGGAGAAGAAAGTACAGCACGCGGATGGCGGCACGGGCGGTTGCTGCGATCAGAGGCCTGCGTTTGTTCATTCTTCGCGCGCTGCAATCAAGCCGGCGGTCTTCCGCCGGACAGCCCGGCATTCACGGTCGACGCTCCAGACAGATCGAGCCACGCAGCGGGAATTATAGCTCTTACGAGCGCCTGGCGTTCGGCAGTTTCGGCGCCTTTATTGCGGCCGTGTGCAAATTGTTCGATCCGATCGGCGCCCTCACCGAGTGATAGGCAAATCTGTCTCGACGCTCGGTTCGATCCTGCCAGCCCACAGACTTTTCAGCACTTATAGGCGAGCGACCTGACCGAAGCTCGACTAGGGAATCGCCCTCCCGCGTTGCAAATGGCTGCCGAAATCCAGCTGCTTTGCGCGCGCCGTTCCCGGTTATGAGGCGTCTAATGATGTTAGATTGTACCCGGTGATACTCTGCCGCATAATCGGCACTGGCCAGTGGGCCGGCGGCGGTTTCGTTGTATGAAGAAATCTCACATTTTCGCCATCGCGCTCCTCGCGGTACTCGGATCGCTCGCCACCGGGCTGGCGACGAAGTACGCGCTGCACGTAACCGCTGCCAGCCGCCTCGCCGTTCTGCGAAAGCCCGCTTCGTTCTACGCCGGCCAGCAGCAGGAGCCCCCTGGCGACTCCGATGACGACTCCGACGAAGCGCCGAAAGCAATCCGCTTCGCCAATAACGCCGGCCCGATCCCGCCGTTCCTGGTCAACGACCTCGAGGGTCGCGCGATCTCGACGGCTGAACTGCGTGGCAAAGTGGTGATTGTAAGTTTCTGGGCTACCTGGTGCCCGCCGTGCCGAGAGGAAATTCCGGAAATGATCGAACTCGCCAATCGCTTCGGCGACAAGCTACAGATCATCGGCGTTTCCGAAGACGACGACGCCTCACCCGAAGAAGTCCGCGAATTCGCCGCAAATGAAAAGATCAATTACCCGATCGTGATGGGCCGCTACGGAATTTCCAGCGAATTCGGCGAAGTGCCTGCGCTGCCGACGTCGTTTTTGGTCGACACGAACGGCAAGGTGGTCCAGAAACACGTGGGCCTTTACCCCATCGCGGTGTACGACGCCGAAATCCGCGCCTTGCTAGGCGAGCAGATTGATATTCCGATCGAAACGTTTGCGGACGAGGGGCAGATTTTTCTGAAGAACGCCGCGAACGCCACCTCGCTTCCGGGCGTCGATTTCAAGGGCCTCACAGCCGCCCAGAAGCGCGTCGCGCTGAAGCGCATGAATACCGAGATCTGCAGGTGCGGCTGCAAAATGACGCTCGCCCAATGCCGCATCAATGACCCCAGTTGTTCTACCAGTCAGAAACTTGCCGCGCAGGTCGTACGCCAGGTGGCTGGATCGCATCCGGCCGCGGCCGCTTCCGCCGTTCGCTAGCATTTCGATAGCGCCGGCGTCCCGCGGGCGTTTTCCGGATGTCCTGCCGCCACGCCGCCATCCACCCAGCATGCGCATCCGAAGAGACTCGAAGGCGAAGGATCCGCCATAACGGTGGGCGCCGAAGATCTTCGTCTTTGTCGGAATCCGCTGAAAAAATACGTGTTCGGCAGATGAGGAATCTGCCCGGCCCGCGGCGCCGCCTGCGAGGGTACGACGCCGCGAGCAGGGCTGAGGTCGAATGCGGTTAGTTGTCGTACTGGAGGCAAATCTCAAGCTGATGAATCGAAGCATCGATCGAACGCACGGCTTCTTCGCGATGTCCGCCGAAATCGTGCGACGCGGCCATCAAATCCGCCCGGGCAGCGCGCAACGCATCGATGGCTTCGCGAATGTGATGATGTTTTTCGGCAGCAGCCGGGGCGGCCGCTGCGGGTCCGGGTTGCGCGTGCGGAGCCGGCGGCGCCGCAGGCACGGCCACGGGAAAGGCCAGTGCGAGAACGAGCGCGACGAGAGCAAGAGCAGAGATGATGCGATGCTTCATTGGTCGATCCTCCTGAACCGGTTTAACCGGTCTGCTGCGAAATTTATCCCGCCAGGGCGGGCACGGTTGGCGCAACGGCTGGGCGACGCGTCCTACCGGATTAGGCAGATGGTACCGCCGGACGCGCCGCCGCGCTCGCCTCGATTCGGCCGATGTCGTCAAAGAAGTACCGCACCGTGCCAGCGCGGATCCCTGCCAAACGGATTAGGCTCGTTTGCGGTTCACTGTCTGCGCGGTTCGAAACGAAGCCGGGAAACCTCGGAGGGCTATCTACAAAGCGGGGGGCTGGGCAACCGTCAGCTTTTTCGCCGCTTGCGCTTGGCGGCGCGGATTCCCTCTTCCATCCGGCGATGCGCCTCGCCGGGCCCTTTGCAATCGAGGATCCGATACTTCTCCCCGCTTAATTCATGGTAGTTCACGAAAAACTCTTCCAGCTCTCGCAAGAACTTTTTTCCAAGGTCGCGGACGTGCTTCACGTGCGCGTAGCTGTGGTTTTCGCGCTCGACTGCGACGATACGGTCGTTGCGCTCTTTGTCTTTTTTCTTGCCCTGCTGGCCTTCAATCACTCCTACCGGCCGACATTTCAATAGGCATCCGGGAAACGCCGGCTCATCCATCAGCACGAGCACGTCGACCGGGTCTCCGTCGTCGGCCATCGTCGAGGGAATGAAGCCGAAATCGTAGGGGAAGGCCATTCCCGCCGGCAGCACCTTCTTCAACTGAAAGATTTTCAGCTCGGCATCGAACGCGTATTTGTTGCGGCTCCCTTTCGGCGTCTCGATGATGACTTCGATGGTTCCGTTGGAATCGGGATCAAAAGGCGGCAGGCGCGAAGGGTCGGTAAGTCCGCCTCTGCTCTTGCTTTTATTCTTGGGCATGATTTCTTTGAAGCGTACTGCCCGGCGACATCCGCCGTCCATACAGCGAAGCGGTTAATTCGGGCAGAAAGATGCAGGCGAGAGCCTAAGGCCGACTCTCCGGCAGAGTACCCACGGGGACCATTGGCCAGATTTCATCGATCTTTTGGTTCGTCACGCCACGCACGCGTCCTTCCAGCCATGCAAGCGATGCGCGGCGCCAACCCGAGGCCATTTGGCGCCGAGCCCGAAGCCGAAGCGCCCGGCGGAAGCCGAGCGAATTCCAATTCAAGGCCGGGTCATCTTTTCGGGTCGAATAATTTCGTCGAATTCCTTTTCGGTCAGGTAGCCAAGCTTCAGCGCAGCTTCGCGCAGGCTCGTATGTTCGTGGTGCGCCTTTTTCACGATTTCCGCGGTCTTGTCGTAGCCGATTTTCGGATTCAGCGCGGTGGCGATCATCAGCGAGTTCTTCACATACTGCTCGATGCGCTGCCGATCGAGTTCCAGCCCCTGTACGCAGTGATCGGTGAAGGAGCGGCAAGAGTCCGTGAGCAGCCGCACGGAGTGCAGAAAATTGTGAATGATCACGGGTTTGAAAACGTTGAGCTCGAAATTACCCTGCGAGCCAGCGAAGCCGATGGCCGCGTCGTTGCCCAGCACTTGCGCCGTGACCATCGTCATCGCTTCCGACTGCGTGGGGTTCACCTTGCCCGGCATGATTGACGAGCCCGGCTCGTTTTCCGGCAGCATCAGCTCGCCCAGGCCCGCGCGGGGTCCGGAACCGAGCCAGCGAACGTCATTGGCGATTTTCATCAGCGATGCGGCCAGAGTCTTTAGCGCGCCGCTGGCAAAGACCAACTCGTCGTGCGCGGAAAGCGCCGCGAATTTATTCGGGTGCGATTTGAATGGTAGTCCGGTCAGTTCGCTTATTTTTTTCGCGGCGCGCTCGGCGAATTCCGGATGCGCGTTCAGCCCCGTGCCCACGGCCGTCCCGCCGATCGCGAGATCGTAGAGCCCCGGCAGAACCTGCTTCAGTCGATCAATATCGCGATCCAGCAGGCTCGACCAGCCCGACATTTCCTGCGCGACAGTCAGCGGCGTCGCATCCATCAAATGCGTGCGGCCGATTTTGACCACGTCGCCGAATTCGCGCGCCTTTGCATTCAGCGCATCGCGCAGCCGCCCGACGGCCGGAATCAGCGCCTCGGCCACGCGCGACGCAGCAGCGATGTGCATCGCCGTGGGAAACGTGTCGTTGGACGACTGCGACATGTTTACATCGTCGTTCGGGTGAATGGGCTTTTTGCTTCCCATCACACCGCCGGACATCTCGATCGCCCGATTCGAGATCACCTCGTTCGCGTTCATGTTGGTCTGCGTGCCGCTGCCGGTTTGCCAGATGCGCAGCGGAAAATGTTCGTCGAGCCTTCCGGCGATCACTTCATCGGCGGCTTCTACGATCAGCTTGGTTTTTTCCGGCGAGAGCTTGCCGATATCCTGGTTCACCAGGGCGGCGGCTTTTTTCAGGATTCCCAGCGCGCGAATCAGCTCGGCCGGCATCTTGTCCGTGCCGATATCGAAATGGATCAGCGAACGGGCCGTCTGCGCGCCGTAGTAACGGTCGTTCGGCACTTCGAGTTTGCCCATGCTGTCGGATTCGATTCGAGCGCCCGATTTCGGCGCGGCCGACGCTTTTGCATCCACGCTGCTCTCCTCCCGGATGTTTACGCAGTCACATCATCATCAATCATCAGCATACTGCAAAAACTGTAGGGCGCCGACGTCCTGCGGAAAATTTGCACGGTCTAGTACCTTACTCACCGAACGCCGCGCCCTTCCTTCACGACCGTGACTCATTCCATTCACACCACTTGTGCGCGCGCGCACGTTTGGCAGGCGAAGGCTCGCGCATTGCATATCTTCCCAGGGGAGCAGCCGATGCCCGAATGGGCGATGCGCATTCGGAATTTATTTGCAGTCGCGTAAATCATAGGAGGCCGACGATGGACGAACGACAGGAACCGATTCACGTGGTGCGAGACGAAGAGGTCGAGGTCCGGCGATCGAACACCACCGCGTGGCTCGCGGGCGGGATCGTGGTACTGGTGATCGCCCTTGGGCTGACCGTGGGCTATATCTACCAGCAGCAGAATAATTCGAAGATTCTGATGTCGCACGATAGCGAACTGAATTCGACCGTCAGCCAGATGCAGGGTCAGATCGACACGCTGACGTCGAGACTGAATCAGCCGGCTGCCGTGCCGGCGCCGGCCGTAACGCCCGAGCAATTGAACGCGGCCAACGCCGCTGCCAAGCGCCGGGCGGCTGAGGATGCGAAACGCTTCAACACCATGCAGTCGTCGATCGACGACCAGCAAAAAGCGCTGGCCGATACGCAAAATCAGGTTTCGCAGACGCGTTCGGATCTCGAAACCGGAATCAACTCCACGCGCGACGATCTGAACGGCTCGATCGCGCGCACGCATGACGAACTGGTGTCGCTCGAGCAGAAGGGTGAGCGCAGCTATTTCGAGTTCGACATCACCAGGGCCAAGCATTTCCAGAAGGAAGGGCCGCTGATGGTGTCTCTGCGCAAGACCGATCCGAAGCACAAGAAGTACGACTTGGCGATGGTCGTTGACGACAATCAGTTGAGCAAGAAGAACGTGAACCTGTACGAGCCGGTATGGATCGCCGGCGCGGACCACGCGCAGGTTCAGCTGGTGGTCAACAAAGTCGACAAGGACCACATTCACGGCTACGTCAGCGCGCCGAAGTATGCCGAGTCGGCAAGCATGACGAATGTCTCCGAGCATACCGGCACGACGATGAGCGGCACCAACACAAACACGGACGACACATCCGCCACGCCGGCCGGAAACACCAATCCCGCCGACGGCACGCCGAGCAGCGCAGGCGGCGCTCCCGTCACAACCACCCCCGAGCAGCAGCCGTAGCGTCAGCAACCACCATTGCCTCGCTGTACCGTCCGGCAGGGTCGCGCACGGCCCTGCCGGCCTTCTTTTGTGGACCCTTCAAATGCGGGACGCGGCGGTCGAGGAATTCCCCCTTGATGGCAAGGCGGTCGGAGGGGACGCAGAGGGTGCAATTGCGTTCGCGCCGGCCGCGTTCGTCGGGATTGTAGCCGCGGCACCGAGCAACAGAGGTGTGCTCCGCCACGCGCAGCAATGCCCTGCACGAACTAGGGCAGTGTGAATGCAACAATCGAGTCGTTCTGCGCTGCGTCGGTAACACCCTGGTGCCCTCCCGCTGCGATCACGAGGAATTGTTTACCGTTTTTCCGAGTCTGGTATGTCATGGGAGTGGCCCCGCCACTGGCCGGAAGTTTAGCCTTCCAAACCTCCTTGCCGTTTTCCACGTCGAACGCACGTATGGAACGATCCATTTCCGTTCCGGCGATAAACACCAACCCGCCGGCTGTGACGATGGGGCCGCCGAGGCTTGGCTCCCCCGCAGGGACCGCTGCGTTGCCCGACTGTAGAGAGCCGAGCAGAACTTGCCAGCGAATGGTGCCCCTGGTCATGTCTACTGCCGACAGCGTGCCCCAGGGCGGGGGCGCGCACGGCAAATGGTGCGCTTTCGCAAACAGAAACGTACGAAACATGGCGTACGGCGCTCCGAACTGCAGTGTGTATTGTCCGTCCTCCTCCTTTTTCGCTGCTTCGCCCCAGAATTTGCCCACGGGAATCACACGCACTTTGGCCGGGAGATTATTCGTGTTGACCAGCAGCAAGCGGCGCTGTGGATCGTACGCATAGCCGCTCCAGTTCATGCCTCCGACGTTCCCGGGTACCGACAGCGAACCTTGCAAACTCGGCGGAGTGAAAGGGCCGTCATTTCGGAGACTTTTGAGACGCTCCTTGCAATCCTCACGATCTTCCGGGGTAAGGCCCCAGGCATCTTCGACGGAAAGCTGCTGGGGCGCGAGAGAAGGAGGCGCTAGAGGAAAAGGCTGCGTCGGCGACGTCGCCTCTCCCGGGACGTCGCTTTGCGCCACGGGGCGCTCTTCGACGGGAAACACCGGCACGCCTGTATCCCGGTTCAGGACGTAGAGGAAACCGGTCTTGTTGCCCTGGATCACGACGGGCACGCTCTTTCCATCATGCTCGAGCGTGGTGAGCAGGGGCGGTGACGCGGAGTCGTAGTCCCACAGGTCGTGATGCACGAGCTGGAATCCCCATACGAATTCTCCGGTCTTTCCCCGCAGTGCCACCACCGAATCCGCCCACTTGTCGTCGCCGGGACGCAGTCCGCCGTAATAATCTGGGCTGGCGCTGCCCGTGGGCACATACACGAGATCGCGCCCCGGATCCACGACCATGGCCGTCCATGCGTTTCCCGCTCCGGTGCGCTAGGTCTTTCCGCTGCCCTGCGCTTCGGAGGGAGATTCGTTCGGCGGCAGCGGCTCCCACTTCCAACGCAGCGCGCCCGTGCGCGCATCGAACCCCCGAACCACGCCGCTCGGCATCTCCACCCGCGAGTTGTCGTCAATCGCCGATCCCACCACCACGACGTCGTCGATCACGGCTGGCGGAGAAGTCATGTGATATTGTTCCGGGATGTAGCGCGTCACGTCGCGAAGGCTCACTTGCCCGCGGTCGCCGAAGTCCGCACACGGCTCGCCCGTCGCCCCGTCGAGGGCAATTAATCGCGCATCCAGGGTGGCCTCGAAAATCCGCCTGCGGCATGGTTTTCCTCTCGTTCGCGACGGATCGAGCCACGTTGCAACACCCCGATTAATCAGTCCATCGCCATAGTTTCCGGCCAAGTTGATCTTCGGGTCGTAGACCCACAGCTGCTTCCCGGTTTCCGGGTCAATCGCAAACACGCGATTGAATCCGGTGGTAAGGTAGAGTGTTCCGTCCACCAGGATCGGCGTCGTTTCCAGTCCACTGCGTTTCTTGCCGCCGCTGCCGTCGGAAATATCTACGGTGTGGAATACCCACGCGACTTTGAGGTGCGCAACATTTGTGCGGCTGATCTGCGCCAGAGGTGAATACCGCATTCCGCCGGCATCGTGACCGTAGTAGGGCCAATCCAAGGAATAGCCGCCACGACGTGGTGACTGCGCCATAGCCCCGGGTATCGTTGCGCTAACCAGAGCAAGAATGACGGACGCAAATAGTCGAGCCCCTCTCGATCTAGGTCGAGATTTCCTTTGCGAACTCGAAAACGGCATTCAAAAGGCGAGGGCCAGAATCCCGTCGCTACCGATGGTCATGAGAAATCCCCTAGCTGAACGCCATCGTCTCCGGCCCGAATTTACCACGATTGTGGCCCCGATGCAGGCTGCGGAGCCGTGTATCGCGGGAAAACGATTTCGTCCCGTCTCGATTAGACTTGCCGCTCACAAAGCGTCAAACGAAGTGACACACAAATTGAAAGTCGGAGGCGTCAGCGTTTCTTGTTTTTCGGGGGCTTGGCGTACATCGCGGATTGCTTCAGGGCTTCCTGAGATTGCTTGAAGGCCTTGGCGGCGTGCTCCATGGCGCGCTGAGCCTGCTCGTGGCCGCTGAGGTGGTCCTGCTTGCCGTGTCCCGCGGACGCGGCGCGATGGGCGTGCGCGGCCATCTCGTGCATTTCTGCTGCTCTGACGTGATAGTCCCCGGCCATGATTGCCTCCTGTGAGCCGACAACGGTAGCAAGTTGTTCGAGCGGTGTCCAACCGCGAAGACAACAATCAACGACTCGGCCGAACGTCCAGATCCGAAAGAGGAGGAGTAACCTACATGGCTTGACCGCATTCGCCAGCGCGACTATGCTGAGGCGAAATCGGGGGTGGAACCGCAATGACATTTAGGCCATATGTCCTCGCGATTGCGACGGTGCTGACGCTGGGCGCGATTTCTCCTGCTTGGGCTCACCATTCGTTTGGCGTGGAGTACGACGCGAACAAGCCGATCTCCCTCACCGGGACCGTTACGGAAATCGAGTGGACGAATCCGCATTGCTTCATTTACATCGACGTGAAGGACAAAGACGGCAAAGTCACCAACTGGAAGATGGAGGGATTTCCTCCGAGCGTGCTGTATCGAACGGGTTGGCGGCGCGATCAGACGGTGAAGATCGGCGACACGATCACGATGACCGGATGGCAGTCGCGCGTCGGCGGCCCCTGGGGACATTCGCGCGAGGTGACGCTGGCCGACGGCCGGAAGCTCTATTTTGGTCCGCCACCGGGGACGGGCGATGGCGGCAACCTAGCGCCGGGGTCGAATCCAACTCCGTCCGGGCAGACGCCACCGGATGCGCCGTCCGCGCCGAAAAATTAAAGGAGTCGCGACCATGAAAGGTTTACTCGCTTGGGCGGCTCTGGCAGCGGTGCTAGCACTTTCCGCTTCCGCCGCCGCGCAAGATACGCCGCCCAAGCCCTCCAAAGATGTGCCGCGAATGCCGGACGGTCATCCGGACATGACGGGCGTGTGGCAGGGCGGCAGTAACCGCATCGGGACCTGGGAACAAGCGAACGTGGATGGTGGATTCGTCGCGGGAAATGTGCCGATCACTCCGTATGCGATCAAAGAGAAGCAGCCGCCGCCTCCGTATCAGGATTGGGCGCAGAAGAAAGTGGACGAATCATACGCGCGGCGCGGAGTGGATGAACCGATGGTGCGATGTTTGCCGCCGGGTGTGCCGCGAACGACACTGATGGGCTTGTTTCCGATGCAGATCGTGCAGACGCCGAAGATGGTGGTGATGCTGTTTGAGGTGTTTCACGAATTCCGGCTGATCCCGATCGACGGAAAGCATCCCGAGGATCTCGATCCGAGTTACATGGGAGATTCGGTTGGCCATTGGGAAGGCGATACGCTCGTGGTCGACGTGACGGGATTCAACGACAAGACCTGGCTGGCAGGCGTGGGGACGATTCACAGCGAGAAGTTGCACGTGGTGGAGAAATTCACACGCGTGGATTTGAACACCATTGTGTATGAAGACACCGTGGAGGATCCCGTCGTCTTTACCGGGCCGTGGACCCGACATGGGACGATCATGCTGCGTCCGGGAACGCGGCTGCAGGAATATGAGTGCGTGGAAAACAACGAAGACCTGCAGCGGTACAACGAGATGTTGAAGGATGAATCGGTTTTTCGGCGAAAACCGCAATAGCGCCCGGCTTGGCGTTTTGGGCAAGCGAATTTTTGCATTTCGGGCCGAATCGGACTATCTTTCCGGGTAACTTTCCGCTGCGCTCAGGCATCCGGAAAGGTTTTGGAATTGCAGCCGGCGAATGCCCCAGCCCGGCGCCGCCTCAGTCTCTTGGACCATCATCGAGATTCGCAGGAGGCACCGTGTTACAGGCTGACACTCGCGCGATGGGGCAGACAAACACGATGAACGACGTCTGGAAACAATGGGAAGGACAGGTCGCCGACGGTCGCTATCCGTTGCGCCAGTATCTGGGCGGGTCCGAGCGTGGGCCGGTGTTTCTGACGGAATCCGGCGGGCCCGAGCGGCACAAGTGCGCGATCAAGTTTCTTGTGGCCGATCCAGAAATAGCGGACGCGCAGATGGCGAGGTGGGATCAGGCGGCGAAGCTGGCGCATCCTCATTTGCTGCGCGTGTTTCAGACGGGACGGTGCGAGCTTGGCGGAGCGCGCATGTTGTACGCGGTGATGGAGTGCGCCGACGAAGATCTCTCGCAGGTGGTGCCGGTCCGGCCCCTGACGGCGGTCGAGGCCGGAGAGATGTTGCGGCCGACGCTGGAGGCACTGGCGTATCTGCACGGCAAGGGTCTGGTACACGGCCACATAAAGCCGTCGAACATTATGGCGGCGGGCGAGCACTTGAAGATTTCGAGTGATGGAATTTGTGTAGCACGCAATCCTGCGATCGGCCGGGGCAGGCCGACCGCGTATGATGCGCCGGAAGTAGGGACGCGCGGGCCTTCGGCGGCGGGGGATGTGTGGTCACTGGGCGTGACGCTGGTCGAGGTGCTGACACAGAGACGGCCGGAGTGGGAATTCAAGGGGCAAGAAGAGCCGCGGCTGCCGCGGATGCCCGCGCCTTTTGGCGATATCGCGAAGCAATGTCTGCGCCGCGATCCGCAGCAGCGGTGTTCGTTGGGGGCTATTGCAGCACGGCTGAATCCGGATGCGGCTCCCCTGGGGAAGCAGCAGCCCGTGGCGGCCAAAGCTGTTGCGCCCGCGCCAGCCCCGATGCGAGCGGCTGAGCCTCCTCCACCAGCCGCGCCGAAACCTGCTGCGCAGCCTGTGCCTGTGCCAGCGGCCCTGTCTGCGAGGCCTGTGGCGAAACCAGCGGCTTCGACCCTGCGACCGAATCCTCGCGCGGAAAACCCCGGATGGAGATTTACGTGGCGTGCAGCGGCGATCGTCGCCCTCGTCGTGGTTGGTGCGTTTGCGATGTATAGGGTTTCCAGCCGAGGCTCTGCTGTGGACGTGGAGCCCGATGCGAAGGTGGTTGCGGCGGACGCTCAGCCGCAACCGGCGCGGGCTGAATCGAACGCACCGGCGAACTCGAGCTCCCGCGAGCCGGTCGCCGCGACGACTCCCGCGCCTACCGACGCTCCCGCTCCAGCAGCAGCTCCGGCTCCTGCGCCAGCGGCAGCGATGAAGAAGGCTGTTGGCGGCGGTGTAGCGCGCCAGGTGTTGCCTGACGTGCCGGCCAGGGCGAGTGCGACCATTCAGGGGACGGTGCGCGTCGGCGTGCGCGTTCAGGTGGATGCGACGGGAAAAGTTGTGGGCGCCGATCTGGAATCAGCCGGGCCGAGCAAGTATTTTGCGGGACTCGCGGAGAGAGCGGCGCGCGCGTGGGAATTTGTGCCGCCGACCGCGGATGGGCAACCGACTCCGAGCGATTGGGTTGTGCGATTCGAATTTGAACCGAACGGCACGAAGGCTACGACAGTGCGGGCTGCCCGATAGTCCGCATTCACCTCAGCGGCTGAAGACCGCTGAGCTTATTTTTTCGGGGTTAGGCGGACGATGTTTCCCGCGTCGGTTAGGACCAGAAGTGAGCCGTCGGCGGCTTGTTGGACTTCGCGGATGCGCTGGCCCAAGTCAGTGAGCAAGTGTTCTTCAGCGATTACATGGTTGCCGTCGAGAACCAGCCGGATCAGGAATTTTCCGTAGAGCGCGCCGATGAAGAGATTTCCCTTCCAGTCGGGGAACATGTCTCCCGTGTAGAACATCATTCCGCTGGGGCCGATGTCCGGATACCAATAGTAAACCGGCTGCTCGGTGCCGTCCTTTACCTGAGCGCCATTGCCGACCACGTCGCCGGAATATTGGCGGCCGTAGGAAACATTAGGCCAGCCGTAGTTTTTTCCGGCGCGGATAATGTTGATCTCGTCGCCGCCCATGGGACCGTGCTCGTCCTGCCAGAGCTCTCCGGTTGCGGGATTGATCGCCAGGCCTTCGGGATCGCGATGGCCGTAGGAATAGGTTTCGGGGAGAACGGTTGCTAGAGCGACGAACGGATTGTCCTTGGGGATCGAACCGTCGGGATTGATGCGCGCGATTCTTCCCGTGAAATTACGGAGGACGTCGGGATCGTTGACCTGGTGATCGGCGGGATCGCCCTTCGCGTCGTAAAGCAACGAGCGGTCGGCACCGCTGACGAAGAGAGTGCCGTCGGGAGCGAAGGCGAGGCGGCGCTCAAGACCCTCGACGAGGATTTGGACGTTCTCAAGGCGCTTTTCGTCGTCGCTCAGGCGAGCACGGGCGGCGCGCTCGGTGCCGATCGAATGGGCGCGACGCTCGGCGAGCGGGAGATTCACCTGCTTTCCGTAGTAGGAGCCAGGCCAGACGGCGGGAGCCTCTCCCGGAGGCGGCGCGAAATAGGTGAAGTATACGAGGCGATTCTGGACGAAGTTCGGGTCGGCTACCACGTCGTGCAGGCCGCCGGCGCCGATTGCCTTTACGCCGGGAAGTCCGGCGAGCGGCGGGAAGAGGAGGCCGTCCTTATTGACAAGACGCATTTCGCCGGTGCGTTCGGTGACGAGGATCTCGCCGCCGGGAAGTTGGGTCATGCCCCAGGGATTGTTCAGGCGGGTCACGACGGTGTCGACTTTTAGAGGAGGCGATGCTTTCTGCGGAGCGGGGGCGCCGGTCTGGCCTGGGAACGCCGGTTTGGGTGGAGGATAGTCTGTTGCTTTCGCTTGTTGGCCGCGTGCTGGCAGCGCCAGGGCGATCAGGGATAATAGCGCAGCAGCAAGGAGCACGGACTTTTTCATTACTCCTCCGTCGATTCGTGCAAGTGAGATTACCTTGGGCTGAAAGCGTAGGCAACCGGTGCGCGCTGTGGATCCAGATGCGCCAATCAGGAGCTCGGCAATACGACCGCTGCGGCGCGCTCGATTTCGGCGTTGATTTCGCCGCCGATCAAGAACGCAAGACTCGTTACATAAAGCCAGAGCAGGAGGATCATTACGGCGCCCAACGAACCGTATGTGGTGCTGTAGGTATTGAAGAAATGGAGATAGACGCGCAGGATGACGGACGAGGCCAGCCACAGCAGCATGCCGAAGAGCGAACCGGGCGTAATCCAATGGCGGCGGTGATATTCAAGATTGGGGCCGACGTAATAGACAAGCGAGAACGAGAGCAGGACGAAGAACGCGGCAGCAGGCCAGCGCAAGGCTTGCCATGCGACCAGCACCACGGAGCCGCGCGCGAATTCAGACGCGAACCAGTCCGCGATGTAATTGCCCAGCAGCACCATCACGAGCGCAGATAGAAGCAGGACGGCGATGACCAGCGTGAGACCCAGCGCTGTGGCGCGAATGCGCAGCCAGGAACGCGCTTCGCGGACGCGATAGATTACGTTGAGCGTGGAAATCATGGAGCTGACGCCTCCGGAGGCGAACCAGACGCCGGCGACGATTCCCAACGTAAGTTTTCCGCCACCACTGTTGCGGGATAGCTCGTCGAGAATCACGGCGACGAGTTGCGAAGCTGACGGCGGAAGGAAATCGGTGAAGTAGGAGATCAGATTGTCGAACTGGGCGGAGCCACGCGCGGCGAATAGGCCGAATACCGCCAGGATGAAGAGCATCAACGGGAAGAAGGCGAGGACAAAGTCGAATGCGAGGCCTGAAGCGCGGTCCAGGAGATCGTCGGTTGAGACGGAGTGGAATACGTTGAGCGTCAGACGCGACGGGGTCAGGCCGCCGAATTTCCAGAGGGAGTCGAGTTGGGTTGGGGCGGGTTGGGCGGAGGAGGTCATTCGATTTTGAGATGTGCCGGCATCCCCCAGAGCGACGCATGGCCAGGCTTTGGCGCAGGCCCTGGCCTGCCGTGGCGCACGCCCCTACACTCTAGCTAGAAGCCAAGAGCTTAAGTAGCCCGGGTGGCCGCTTGTGCGCGGCGTCGTCGCTGTGCTCGAGCGCGGGGCCACAATTTCGGTTTCGGCTGATTCGGGCAGACGGGCCAGGACTTCGGCTAGTTGCGTGGGCCAGGACTCGTTTGCAAAGGAGGCTGCGATTTCGGCGTCGTCGCCGCGGGTACGCAGACGGTGGGCGAGAGTCGTGCGGGAGCGGCGTCCGTCGTGTTCGCCTTCGAAGCGAATTACATAGCTCAGTTCCCTGCTGCAGGCCCAGGATGAAGAGAAATCGGCGTAGGTCGCCAAACCTGCCACGCGGCCAGGTTTTTTGTCGAGATGGGCGCGGAGCGGGCCGTACCAGAGTTGGACCGCATCTTGACTCGTGGCGAAGGGCTTGGCGCCGCAGCGCCCGAGCGCTTCGGCGAATGCGCGGCAATCCGCGTAGCGCTCGTCGAAGATGACCGCGGTAATCGGCGTCGGGCCGGGCGCGGAGACGCGCGCAGTCTCTTGATGCGCCGGGGTCGATGCCGAAGTCCACATCGCGCCGGGCAAGGCTGCAGGCACGATGGCGGCGCCGGCGTTTTTCAGAAAATCGCGTCGGTTCATGGCTGGCTCCCTGCGGCGGATGGAGTTTGCGTGCGTGCGGATGCCGGGCGCGCGATGAAGGCGGCGATCAGATCGAGCTCGCTATCGGGAACTTCGATGCGCGTGTGAGGCGGCATCCCGTTGATGCCCACGCGCGTGATCTTCTTCACGTAGTCGACCGTGAGGTCCGTGCGTTCGCCAAGCAGAGCGCGATCCTTGCCCAGGCGGCGGCCCAGCATGATCGTGCCAGTGCCTCCCGCGAGATGGCAATACCCGCAGCGTGCGTGGAAGAGTTTTTCACCCTCCCCGTAATTCTGCGCGGAATCGCCGGCGGGTTTCGATTGCGCGGCGCGGGGATGGCCGAGGCCGATCGAGATGGCCAGAGTCATCAGCCCGGCAAAGCTGAGGTACGGGGCGATGGCGCCGAGCGGGGATCGCGCGATCATGCGCGGCTCCCGCGATAGACCTTGGGCCAAATGCCCTGTTTGCCCGGCGCGAGAATGCCGTTGGGGTCGAGAGCGTCCTTGACGGTTTCGTTGAGGCGGCGGAGTGCGTGATTGTTGTAATCGAAGCTGAGCGCGACATCGTCCATGAAGGAAATGTGTGTGCGATATTCGCTGTAACCTTCCTTGGCGGCGTCGGCAACGAGGACTGTGAATAGATTGCGAACTTTATCCGTCAGCGCCTTGTCGTCGCGATCGTAGACCATCATGTTGACGTTGATGGCGTAGCGATCGAAAAGGGTGAAAGAGCCGTAGTAGTCGACGCCAATTTCTTCGTAGCGCTTCTTGGTGCTGTGGAACTGTTTGAGGACATGTTCCCCGCCAGCAGGCAGGACCGGCGAGAACCCGAGATGACCGCCGCGACCTCCCCGCCAGTTGATGATCTGAAGCGGGTTGGTGGTGGGAACGCCAGCGCCGGAATTTTCGATGGGATCGCCGCGACGCCATTTCACAACTTCGAATTCCTGCTTGGTGTGTTTTGCGAAAGCGGCTTTAATCAATCTGGCATTGGCTTCGTTGACCTCATCGTAGCCGAAGAGCCTGAGGTTGACTCCCCACCAGCCGAGATTCCATTTGTCGAGGATGGATCGCAGAACGTCGTCAGGCAGCGCGCCATCGCCGTCGTACCACTGGCTGCGCGGCGACCGGGTGGCGACTACGCGCAGCGAATTTCCGATGCTGGGGTTCTGCTGCAGGACCCCATTCAAGCGCAGCGGCTGGAGGGCGTCGATGGCCCAGCCGATGTCGTCGGGATCCGGGAGCTGCATATTCAAGCCGAGAGTCGCCTCAGGCTCGGGCATCAGCCACATGCCCATCTTGGTGACAACGCCGTAATTGGACTGGACGAAAACCTGGTCCCACGAGGGGCCGAAGCCGTACTTGAACAGATGCCAGTTGGGGCTGTTGGACATGGCGCCGGTGCCGGTGCGGACCATCTCGCCATTCGGCAGGACGATTTCCATGCCGCAGATGTTTTTCGTGTTCTCACCGTAGGGCGTGTAGCCGTAGCCGCGCTCCAGGGCGTTGCCGACGACGCTGCCCCAGGCGTTGGCCGGAACCGACATCCAGAGCGGGATTTTGTTTTCCTGTAAGTGCGCGAAGAGATCGAAGAAGCCGACGCCAGGCTCAATGAGGCAGTAGCCATAGCGCTCGTTGACTTCGATGATGCGCTTCATGCGGCCGAGGTCGAGGACGACCGTGCCGGGCATGTTGGGAGCGGCGGCGCCGTAGCCGAGATTCTTTCCCCGGGAAATAGGCCAGAGCGGGATTTTGTATTCGTTCGCGAGGCGGACGATGGCCTGGACTTCTTCCGCAGAGGACGGTCCTACCGCGGCGCTGGGGGTGTGTTGATCGGCGTCACCGGGAGCGTAGATGTCCATGTAGGTGTAGCGGTCTTCGTCCGTGGCCAGAACCCATTGACGGCCGACTACGCCGGCGAAGCCGTCGAGCGCTTTCTGGAAGGTTTTTTCGTTCACGTTTGGGGGGAGAACCAACGACGGCATTGCTTGCCGCTCCTTTTGATTACCGGGCCTGGATTGGCCGAAAGGCGGCCCCTTTCATATCACAAAGGTGGCCGGTGGAACCACCGTCGAGGCTGCTAGCGAGGTCGGGTGCACCTACCGACTGACCACCTGAGATGGTCAGGAATAGCTAAACACCGAGGCCCGTCAGTTTTGCGCTTGCCGGTTGGGCAGAAAAACGCCAGCCGGAGATCGCCCGACGGTACTTCTGAACAGCTGTACGGCTATTGCACTTGTGGACAGGGGGGCGCAGACGAATCTCCGCAGTATGCTGGCGGAGGGTAGAATTTAGTCGTACGGGGATTTCGAACAGCACTTATTTCGCTCCCCGGCGAGGGGCCGCGGCGTGTTTCAGGCGCGCGGCCGGCTGATTTCGCAGGGGCGTTCTTCATTTACTTTCGAGGCGGGACGGGTCTCGCGATGGTGCCGATGTTTCAACGACTGTTTTCAACGGTGGAGGAAGAAGAGCGCCCGAAGCCTGTCTTGGAGGCGCCCGAAGGCGCTGTGGCCGAAGCTGCCGCGACTGTCGGGGGTGGCACGGTTACTGGCCTTGAGTCAGCGAGCGCAGCGGTGACGGAAGTCGTCGAGACGAGTGCGAATACTGCGGGCCATCCGGCCGAATCGCATGTCGGATTGATTGATGCCAGTAAGCTGCCACCTGCGGCGGATGCGCTGGCGGAGCTTTTTGCCGATGCTCCCGCGGCCGAAGCTGGCGCGGCTGAAAAAGCAGGGATTTCGACAGGCCTTCCGCAGGTTCCCGACGACAGAGCGGTTGCTGCGGCTCGGATCGCGCCCAAGAAACAGGGTTTCCTAGCGCGATTGTTCCGGCCCAAGCGTGCCCTGAAAGAAACTGTTTCCGAAACTAACGCGATTGAACCTGCTGCGCCGGTCGAGCAAGCGAGCGAACCGGCAGCGGCGATTGCAAGCGAGCCGATCGCCGCCCTTGCTCCGGAAATCGAGGTGGAGCCTGAAGCTGTGGCCTCGACCCAGATTTCGAGCGATTCGTTTGTGTTGGCCGAAATACCCATGCTTCCTTCTGCGACGGCTGCGAGTGAGGAAGCTTCGCCGGAAGTGCAGCTGGAAAGGATTCCCGCCGAACAATTGCCGCCGGCCGCAGAAGAGCTTGAGAAGCTGTTTTCTCAGGGTGAAACTGGCGTCGACGTTCGCGAGGATTCTTTTTTCAAAGAGGACGCGGTTGGGAGCGCAGCGGCGTCCGAGTCAGCAGATGTCGAGGACGAAGGCCCGGTTGAACTTGAGGACTTCGACGAAGTCGCCTGCAAATCTCCCGTCGAGGTAACCGTCGCTGCCACGAATCATGCCGCTGATGAGTTGAGAGATGCCGAGGCGGGCGAGCGAGTGCCCGCTTCTTTCGTGAGCGCAATTGACGAGAACGACTCCAGTTCTGGCTTCCAGGGTCGCGGTCAAATTGATCCGAGCGAGGGCGAAACGGCTCGTTCCATCGAACGCGAGAGTGTTACGACTCCTGCTTTCGCTTCTGTTGCCGCAACGGAAGCGAGCGACGCAGACCACGTAAGTGCGTCGCTAGATCACGATTCAGAACTCCACCACGTACGTGCGGAAACGGAACCGGCTGCGACAGAGAAACCCGTCCCGCTCGTTGAGCCGCAGAGGCTTTACAAGGATTGGGCGTTCGACGAGAAACTTGCGAGCCATGCGGAGTGGGTGGAATCGCACGGCCAGACGGGGCAGCGAGCGGATCTTTCGGGTGCCGAGCTGGAGGCGTCCGATCTGATCAGCGTAAATCTGCGGCTCGCGGACATGCACGATGCCAATTTGCGGGCATCGGATTTGCTGCTGGCGGATTTGCGCGATGCGTGTCTGGTGCGCGCGGACCTGGAGGAAGCGTGCCTGGTCGGCGCGAATCTGGAGGGCGCTAACCTGGAGGGCGCATCGTTGGAAACGGCGATGGGACTGGTGCCGCGGCAATTCGCCGGAGCGAACTTGCGCGATGCGTTGCTGGCGCCGCATCTGATGGAGTTTGACGCGGTCACGGCGTTCGCGCGCGAGTCGAAAAACGCCTTCCGGTATTTCTGGATGATGACGGCGGCGAGCGTGGCTTCGTGGCTGCTGATCGCGAAGACCCGCGACGCTCAATTGTTGACGGATTCGGCGATCATTCCTTTCCTTCATTCGCATGCGGCCGCGGCTGCGCTGCCTACGGCAGAATCTTATTTGATCGTGCCGGTAGGGATTTTCGTGCTTTACGTGCTGTTTCATTTTCATCTGCAACGATTGTGGGACGCGGTGGTGGAATTGCCGGCGATCTTTCCGGACGGGCACACCCTGGGGGACAGTGGGCCGGGGATTATTTCGGGGCTGCTGCGAACGCATTTCCGATGGATGAATCCCGATCTTTCATCGACGCGGCTGGTGGAAAAAAGCGCCTCCATGGCCGCGGCATACTGGATCGTACCGATGACATTGCTCCTTTACTGGATGCGTTATCTAACGCGGCAGGAAATCCACGGGACGATTTTGCAGGCGCTGCTGGCGACCGTGGCGGCGGGCATGGCGACGTACGCGACGTTGAAAGTGGGACGCCCGCAGGAGCGATGGGCGCTCGAGAACAAGTGGGCGAATCGAGCGATGGCCAGGGTAAGGGCGATCCATCCGATTACCGGGAGCGCAACGCTGGGCGTTGTGCTGCTTTTGATGTCGGGCGGCGTGATCTTCGGCGTGCCACACGATCGCCCGCGCGCGCCACAGTACGGATTGACGAACATTCGACGGTGGGTGCCGGACGCCTTCTGGTGGTTGGCTTACGATCCATACGCCGATCTCACGGAGGCTTCGATTTCGCAGCGGCCGGCGGGATGGAACGGATCCGATGAGCAGATCGGATCCGTCGACGGGCTCCGCGCGAATAACGCCAAGTTTCGCTATGCGCAAGCCTACGGAGCGTTTTTCGCGAACGCGCACCTTTTCCAGGCGGATTTTCAGGGAGCGTTTTTGTCCGAGGCGGATTTGCGCGGGGCGGACCTGGGCCAGAGCAACATGCGATACGCGATTATGGATCACGCGCAAATGAACCATGCGAATCTGGACCGGTCGAATCTGGACGGGGCGGACCTGCGGCGGGCCGATTTGCGCGGGGCGAATCTCTCCTATACTTCGCTGGAAAACACGGTGCTGGTGGATGCGCGGATGGATCAAGCGAGTCTTTATACGGCCAGGGCGCTCGGAGCTACGCTGACGCGTGCGGTGCTCGAGAAGGCGGACTTGCGGGAAGCCTATTTTGTGGGCGCACACATGGATCACGCCGATCTGCGGAATGCGTATTTGTGGTCGGCGCGGTTCTCGGGAACGGACCTGGGTGGGGCGGAACTAGAGAGTGCGATTCTGATCGATGCGGACCTCGAGGGGGCGAACCTCGGCGGGGCTCAATTGACCGGGACGGTATTGAATGGCGCGGTTTTGACCGGAACGAGCCTGGAGGGAGCGGATTTGCGCGGGGCCCTGGGATTGAGCGCGAGCCAGATTTGTTCGGCGAGGTCGCGACGGGGCCTGATGTTGGATCCCGACATGGAGACTCAGGTTGAGACGCTGTGCGGGAAGCAGTAAACCGCCGAAATCCTCGTTGCCGCGACTACGACGCCGACCAGGGCGTTGCGGCCTTCAGACGGTCATTTACGTTGTTGATGTTTTTCACGCCTTGATCGGCTAGCCAGTCCTCGAGGGCTTTCACGCCTTGCTTCGCGTACACCGGGATTGCGTCCTTCCAGGTGGCGCGGCCGCAGAGAACTCCTGAAAATTTCACGCCGGATTCGGCTGCCAGCTCAAGCGTCTCGGTAAAGACGTCGTTGCTTACTCCCGCGGAGAGATAGATGAACGGGAGCTTCGCGGACTGTGCGGCCTTCAGGAAAAGCTCCTTGGCCTGGTCGCGGGTGTAGGCGGATTCGCCCTTGCATGACCTGGTGCCGGCGACGAAGGCCATGTTTATAGGAACTTCTACCTTCAGAACATCCACCCCGTACTGAGGCTTCGAAAATTCGGCCATGCTTTTTGCGACGATGTCCGGTTTCTTGCGGGCAAAGCCAATTCCCTTTTCGTCGCCGCCCTCTTCGTAGCCGACGAGCTCGAGGAAAAATGGCACGTCGACAGCAACGCATTCCGAGCCTATGCGCTCGACCCATGCGTGCTTGTGCTCGTTGATCGCGGGCGGGTCAAAGGGCGTGTAGTAGAGCAAAATCTTGACGCAGTCTGCGCCCGCGGCTACGAGGCGGCGGACGGACCAGATATCCAGAAGATCGGGCAGGCGGCCGGGACGCGTGTTGTCATAGCCGCTGTTTTCATAAGCGAGCAGCAGACCGGCGTTTTTCGCGCGCGCCAGTGCAGCGGGCAGGCCGTATTCGGGATCGAGGAGAATGGCGCTGGCGTGCGGCGTGAGAACCTTCACGACGGCGGTCTTGAATTCCTCGAGCATCTGCGAGGTTACGGCGTTCTTGTCGCCGCCTCTTTCTTTGGCGATGGCGCTTTTTAGCGAGCCGCGCTGGTCCATGGCTGCCGCGGCGATCACGTCGCGAGAATTCGATACGGCCTTGAGGCCCTTTTGTTTTCCTGGCGTGACTTTCATCGTGTGCGTCCCCCGTGCGAAGCTCCGAATGAACGAGCCGGCATTTTAACACGCGCAGAAAGGCAAGTTGAGCGCTAAGAGTTGAGTTCGGAAGGCAACACAAAACCGCTGCACAGACGCACTGGGCGCAGAAAACGGGAACTAGTCATCATGGACGTACCGACTCAAGTTCGGTCGGCCGTGCCATGGAAAATAAAAGACCGACCTCCATTTCGCGGTGCGCGGATTACGCTGTGAGTCGTAGGAGACTAACGGCGCAGAGCCGCAAGCGAAAGGACAGTCGGTCCAATGAGTAAAATACGATTTGTTGGTCTGGATGCCCATGCCGAGACGATTGCTGTCGCGGTGGCGGAGCCCCACGGTGAAGTTCGATCCTTGGGCCTTATCCCGAATCGACCGGAAGCCAACCGTCGCGATGACCGCCTCGGCCGCCCCCGCACCGCGTCCCACTGGCTAGAAAAGAACAGCGCAAACCAACACGCGAATGTATTTGACAGGTTCGTCCATATCAGAGCGAGAGGACCTGATGCTCGGTCGAGCAGGAACGACTCCCGGGGGCGCCGGCAGTTGCTGCCAGGGTTGTGAGCTCGTCGAGGAATTCCGGACCGAGCGAGGCAATGAGAGGAAGAACGCAGTGCGTACGCTCCTGCAGGCCACCGCTGGGGTACAGTGAATCGATCAGAATGCGCTCCTTGCGGTCGAGCACTCCCGAGCGGAAATTTTCGGCGCGGGCCACTTTTCCTTTGAGCTGCTCGATCTGATGCAACATTTTGCGCTCGGACGATCGCAGCGCTTCGATCAGCGTGGAATCGAGCCGGGTCAGCGGCTCTTCGTAGGCGTTCATGATGGCGCGGAGCGAGGACTCGGTTTCCTCGAATTGCGTCGAGAGGCCGGCTGGAAGGGATTTCTGTTCCATTTTTCCGCGGAGATGCTGCGGGCCGGCAAAAAGATCGCGGATATCGAGGCCGTAGTGCGCGAGAAACCGCTGGATCGGTTGATCGATGATCGTGAAGCTGGCACGCGATAGAACCGCCGGCATCTTCACGCCGCAGGCCTGGTAGACAATCTGGGCCTGCGCCATGTAGGCGATTTCGGCGGGGCCGCCGATATAGGCCGCCGTGGGAAGCAACGAATCCTGAATTGCCGGGCGCAGAAGTGCGCTGGGCGAGAACTGCTCGGGCTGGCGCGAAATCGCGTCAAGGAGTTGCCCGGAAGTTATTTCAGAATCGCCGACGACGAAATTCCCGTTCTTGGAGCGGACCGGTTCGCGCCGGCCCGACTTGCTCCAGAAAAGAAGCGTTGTTTCGTGCGCAACCTTGACCTGCGAATGGTACCCCGCCACCTCGAGTTCCTTCGTTCGGGCGAGCAGCGAATCCCTCCAAAGCTCCGCGCGTTGCGAGCTCTTATGGAAATGCGGAATAGACAGGCGGTGGAATCGGGCGTCGAGTTGATCGAGAAAGATGATGCCACGGCCGGCGAGCAGTCGCGCCATTAGCTTTCCGAATGCCGAGCTGTACGTTTCGCTCCGTGTGTAGGTTTCGCGGAGCGCGATCGCCACCCGCTCGGCAAACGGGCCTTCGAGAGCTTGCACGGCGTCGGCTACGAGCGGCTCGATCGCGTCACCAAGAACGATTTCGCCCACGCGGCGGCCGGATTCTTCAGCGGGGAGTTCATAGCGAGAAAGGCCGTTACGGGTGTTCCAGAATGTGTGATTAACCTCCGCGAGGTCGTGGTCTTCGCTGGCGAGCCAGAAAACGGGCACGGCGTCGATGCCGCGGCGGGTGGTTTCTTCGGCGCAGCGGACGGCGGAGAGCGCTTTGTAGGTCGTGTAGGCCGGGCCGGAGAAAAGGCCGACTTGTTGGCCGGTGACAACGGCTACGGCTCCCGAGGCGAGGCGGTCGAGGTTGCGCGCCGTTGCGGCGTCGAGCTCACCTTGAGGCGAGAAGCGCGTGTTCTGTTCACGCAGGACTTCGACCACGACTCGTCGAACGCCGGGATCCAGTGTTACTTCCCGGGCTGCCGCGTCGATGCCCGAGGCCGTTGGCGGATGAGCATAGAAAGCGGAAACGCGCGAGAAATCTTCGAGGTAGGTGTTAAAAAGCTTGGCTGTGTGCGGAATTTCGCGGTACGGGATACAGTGCGACTGCATCGCGAGGCTCATGATACATGCGCCCCGGGACTCCAGCAACTGCGCCCCTTTTCAGGCTCCGTGGCGTGACCCAACGCGTCCCGGCTAGGGACGGCGTACAGCGGCGGCGAGTCGCCCCATCTTGCATGGTGCGAGGCCAGACTCTTGCGCTGCTCGAATTCTTGGGGCCCGAGTTTCCGCACAGTACACATTGGATGATTCGGCTCGGGGTAGGATTCGACCCGACTAATCCTTGGCTGAGGAGGCAGCGGATTTTCGGCGATGGAGATCCTGGAGGGCGGCGACGTCAGGAGCGTGCCCGGCCATGGCGCGAATGCCGCGCGCGGCGGCGCTGGCGGCGGACAGCGTGGTGATGCACGGGACGTTGTAACGGACGGCGGCGCGGCGGATGGATTTTTCGTCGTAGAAGGATTCGCGGCCGAGCGGCGTGTTGATGACCAGGTTTACCTTGCCCGTCTTGATCAGATCAACGATGTTCGGACGGCCTTCGTTCACTTTGTAAACTGCGTCGATTTCGATGCCGGCGCGGGTGAGAGCGGCGGCCGTGCCGCGCGTGGCAGTGATGCGGAGTCCGGCGGCCGCGAGATCTTTGACGACGGCGGCGACATGCTTTTTGTCGTGGTCGTTGACGCTGACGAAAACGACGCCTGAAAGAGGCAGCCGCTGACCGGCGGCGAGCTGCGCCTTGGCGAACGCCAAACCGAAGGTTGACGAGATGCCCATGACCTCGCCGGTGGAGCGCATTTCGGGGCCGAGAATCGTATCGACGCCCCGGAATTTGCTAAACGGAAAGACGGGCGACTTGACGGCGTAGAAATCGCGGACGGCGAGCTCTTTGACTCCGTCGAAGTCGACGATCGGCAGATGCAGATCCCTCAGCTTGCGACCGGTCATCAGCCGCGCCGCGACTTTCGCAAGCGGAACGCCCGTGGCCTTGCTGACGTATGGAATCGTGCGCGAGGCGCGCGGGTTGACTTCGAGGACGTAGACCGTGTCGTGCTGAATCGCGTATTGCACATTCATCAAACCGACGACGCGCAGGGCGCGCGCGAGACGAACGGTGTAGTCGCGGATTTGCGCGAGGACTTCGGGCTTCAGCGTGACCGACGGCAGTACGCAGGACGAATCGCCGGAGTGGATGCCGGCTTCTTCGATGTGCTCCATGATGCCGCCGATGACAACGTCTTCGCCGTCGGCGAGTGCGTCGACGTCGACTTCGGTGGCGTCCTCAAGGAACTGATCGATCAGGATGGGGCGCTTGGGATCAGTCATTCCGCCGATTTGCGCGGCTTGGGTGACGTATTCTTCGACGGTTTTCAGATCATACGCGATGACCATGGCGCGGCCGCCGAGTACGTAGCTGGGTCGCACGAGGACCGGCAGGCCGATTTCAGAGGCCGCGACGACCGCTTCTTGAGGGGCGAATGCAGTGCCTCCGCGTGGCTGGGGAATATTCAGTTCGGCGAGCAGTGCGCCGAAGCGGCGGCGATCTTCCGCCAGGTCGATCGATTCAGGATCGGTGCCGATGATTTTCGCGCGGTTGCGCTTCAGCTCGAGCGCCAGGTTCAGCGGGGTTTGACCGCCGAACTGCACAATTACTCCCTGCGGATTTTCGCGCTCGAGCACGGCGAGAACGTCTTCGAGCGTGAGCGGCTCGAAATAGAGGCGGTCGGAGGTGTCGTAGTCCGTCGAGACGGTTTCCGGATTGCAATTCACCATTACGGTTTCGAAGCCGTCTTCCTTGAGAGCGAGCGCCGCGTGGCAGCAGCAGTAATCGAATTCGATTCCCTGTCCGATGCGGCTGGGACCGCTGCCGAGGATTACGATTTTCGGACGGTCCAGCGCGCCGGATTCGTCTTCCTGTTCGTACGTTGAGTAGAGGTATGGCGTGAAGGATTCGAACTCCGCGGCGCAGGTATCGACGCGCTTGAAGACGGGGATGACGCCGAGTTCGTGGCGACGTGCGCGGACTGAGGCGGATTTCACGTTCCACAATTTCGCGAGCTCTTCGTCGCTGGCGCCGCTGCGTTTGGATTCAAGCAGCAGCTCTTGCGAAACCCCGCGGAGCGAGCTGGCGGCGACGCGGCGATCGAGCGCGACCATATCGACCATCTGGCGGATGAACCACGGATCGATTTTGGTCAGCGAGCAGACCTCTTCAGAGGACATGCCACGCTCGAGGGCTTCGAAGAGCCAGTGAATACGGTCGGGGCCTGGGACGTGGAGCTTCTCGCGCAGAAGCGCGGTGTTGACCTCGGCCGGGGCGCGCCAAGCGGTGCTGGGCTCCAGCGAGCGGATCGCCTTGCAGAGTGCTTCCTGGAACGTCCGGCCGATGGCCATCACTTCCCCGACGGATTTCATCTGCGTGGTCAGGGTAGTTTCGGTGCCGGGAAATTTTTCGAACTGAAATTTCGGGATTTTAGCTACAACGTAGTCGATGCTTGGCTCGAAGCACGACGGCGTCTTGCGCGTGATGTCGTTGGGGATTTCGTCAAGCGTCATGCCTACGGCCAGCTTCGCGGCGATTTTGGCGATGGGAAAACCCGTGGCTTTGCTGGCGAGTGCGGAGCTGCGCGAGACGCGCGGGTTCATTTCGATCACGACCATGCGACCGGTTTCGGGATCGACGCCGAACTGAATGTTCGAGCCGCCGGTTTCGACGCCCACTTCGCGGATGATCGCGGCGCTCGCATCGCGCATACGCTGATATTCCTTGTCGGTCAGCGTCTGCGCAGGGGCGACGGTGATGGAGTCTCCGGTGTGAATACCCATCGGGTCGAGATTTTCGATCGAGCAGATGACCACGAAGTTGTCGCGATGATCGCGCATCACTTCGAGTTCAAATTCTTTCCACCCGATTACGGATTCTTCGATCAAGGCCTGGTGGACCGGGCTGGCATCCAAGGCGCGGGCGATTGCGTCGGCAAATTCCTCGCGGTTGTACGCGATCGACCCGCCGGTGCCACCGAGGGTGAACGACGGGCGGATCACGACGGGATAGCCTAGCTCGTCGGCGAGCTTGATGGCTTCGGGAATTTCGTTGACCACGGCGGATGCCGGGACCTCGAGGCCGATGCGGCGGCAGGCGTCCTTGAAGAGCAGGCGGTCCTCGGCGATTTTGATGGCGCGAAGTTGCGCGCCGATTAATTTCACGCCATATTTTTCGAGGATATCCGCTTCGGCGAGCTCGACGGCGAGATTCAGGCCGGTCTGACCGCCCACGGTTGGAAGCAGCGCGTCGGGCCGCTCGGCGGAGATGATGGCCTCGAGATATTCCTTTGCGAGCGGCTCGATGTAGGTGCGGTCCGCGATTTCGGGGTCGGTCATGATCGTCGCGGGATTGGAATTGACGAGGATGACCTCGTAGCCCTCCGAACGGAGGGCCTTGCAGGCCTGCGTACCGGAATAATCGAATTCGCAGGCCTGGCCGATGACGATCGGGCCGGAACCGATGATCAGGATTTTCTTGATGTCGGTGCGCTTGGGCATGGGTTACTCGACTACCACTTCCCGACGAAGCGCGGGCTCGGCGTGTTCGTCGAAACCCAAATAGAACCCATCGCAATCCGAGTCGGCATGCTTCATCGGCTCATATCGTAGCGGATATGAGTACGTGCGCCCGTCAAAATCGAAGGCCAGCCAATACGCTCCGGGCACGATTTTACGGAAGTTGTATTTGCCGTCGTCGTCGGTGACCGCTTGTCCCTCGAGGGGAAGAGTGTCGCAGCAGGTTGTTCCGCCCAACGCTTCATAAAGCTTGAGGTGCAGGTGACGAAACGGCTGTGATTTCTGGAGTCGCTGTGCTGAATGTTTCTGCGACAGATACGAAATGTGCTCGATCACACCACACACCCTTTGAACAGTGTGCCACGAATCGATCTGGGCTGACGGTTGCGGCAACCCTTGGGACATCGTCGCCGTCATGGTGGAGACGACGAGCCCGGCCAAGATCTTCATCGCGCGGATTCCCTCATCATGGCGATGAAATCGTCGAACAGGTAGCGGGCGTCGTGCGGGCCCGGAGATGCTTCCGGATGATATTGCACGCTGAAAAGCGGGAGCGAGCGATGGCGCATTCCTTCGTTCGTGTGGTCGTTCAAATTGACGTGCGTGATTTCGACATCGCTTGACGGCAGGGATTCGGGATCGACGCAGAAGCCGTGATTCTGGGCGGTGATTTCGACCCTTTGCGTGCGCAGATTTTTCACCGGATGGTTCGAGCCGTGATGGCCGAATTTTAGCTTGAACGTCTTGCCGCCCAGCGCGAGTCCGCACAGCTGGTGGCCGAGACAGATGCCGAAAATCGGGACGCGGCCGGCCAGCTTGCGGATATTTTCGATGGCGTAGGTGACCGGCTCGGGATCGCCGGGGCCGTTCGAGAGAAAAACTCCGTTCGGCTTCAGAGCGAGGACCTCTTCGGCGGAGGTTTTTGCCGGGACTACAGTCACGTCGCAGCCGTGGTCGACGAAAAGGCGGAGGATGTTTTGCTTAATGCCGTAATCGTAAGCAACGACCTTGTAACGCTCACTGTCCGGGGCCGAGGTCGCTTTTTTGCCAGGCGCGGAACCATTTCCCTTCGCGGCAGCAGCCGACGGGGATGCGGCAGCGGCCCCAGCGATCGGCGCCGCGAGAGAATTCGAACCCTGGATCCAACGATAGCTTTTCGGCGTGGTCACCCGTCCGGCGAGCTCGAGACCAGCCATGGTCGGCAGAGCGCGGGCTTCGGAAATGAGCTGGTCCACGGGTGTTTCGTCCGTCGACAGAATTCCTCGGAGCGCGCCGACTTCGCGCAAGTGGCGCACCAGCGCGCGCGTATCGATATCGCTGATCACCGGGACGCCGTAGCGTTCGAGATACTGGTGCGCGGTTTCACTCGACCGCCAATTGGATGCGAGTACGGAGAATTCGCGAACGATCAGGGCCTCGATATAGGGCCGGGTCGATTCTTCGTCGTCGAGGTTGGTGCCGACGTTGCCGATATGCGGATAGGTGAGGCAGACAATCTGGCCCGAATAGCTCGGATCGGTGAAGACTTCCTGGTAACCAGTAAGGCTGGTATTGAAAACGACTTCGCCGCCACGACGGGTACGAGCGCCCGCCGCACGGCCGTTAAATACTCTTCCGTCCTCGAGCGCGAGAGTCGCGCGTCCTGAGAGGGCCTCGTTCAGTGTGTCCTCCAGCAGATTTCATTTCGATGCGGCGCTCACGGTTGAGGATGGAGTGAGCGATCCAAAGTGATCGACCGGCCAGTACGCGAATACGGCCTTGCCGTAAATATAGGAGCGCGGGACTGAGCCGAATACGCGCGAATCGTTCGAGCTGTCACGGTGGTCGCCCATGACGAAATATTCGCCTTGCGGGATTCGCCGCGCCGGATAATTCGAGCCGTCGAGATATCCGGACGGAACGAATTGGTCCGGCAATTCCCTGCCGTTCACGTAGACATTGCCCGCCCGAATTTCAACCGTTTCGCCCGGCAAGCCCACGACGCGCTTGATGAACGACTTCGAGCGATCCAGAGGATACCAGAACACGACCACGTCGCCGCGCTCGATCGGTTCGAAACGGTAGATAAATTTGTTGATGAAGATGCGCTCCTGGTCGGAGAGCAGCGGGTTCATGCTGGTGCCTTCGACCTTCACCGGCTGGTAGAGAAAAATCATGATCACGATCGCGAGGCCGAGCGCGACGGCGAGATCGCGGGTCCAACTGCGCAGCTCCCGCCGCAACGGCGGAAA
>CAZLWY010000004.1:0-27286 GCA_964563425.1 uncultured Acidobacteriaceae bacterium
GACAATGTCGTGCAGTGGGAGGGTCGTCGCTTCCAGATTCCTCAGCAGGCGCGTCGTTTTAGCTTCGCCGGTGCCAAAGTACAGATCTACCAAGCTCTTAACGGGCGCCTCTCGTTCTACTACGGCGACACCCGCTTGGAGCATGCAGCCATCCCAGGGGGGTGACATTTCTATGTTGCTGTTAGGGTGACATTTTTATGTTGCTACAACACCCGGCTCTGCCGACCGTCAAGTAGCGCCACTAATTCATCAGTCCCCCATACGTGATCGGCAATCCCTGCCTCCATCGCAGGAGTGACGCGCAGCGTTTGGTGGATCCGGCAGAAGTTATAGTGCATGAAATGTAGAGCCACTGCCCAACGGTGATTATCCAGCTTCTTGCTGAAAGCATTCGTTAGGCGCGTAAATCGCCGCATCTTCATTCGCATAGTTAGGTTTTGGCGTTCCGCGTAGCTCGTAGAGATATGCTTCGGATTTGGATTGCCGATGAGCTTGGTTTGTCTGCACCCGACATAGTCTGCGGGACTATATCGGACTTCTCCTTGGGCTCGATCTGAGCCGTAAATCTTAACCAGCATTGCGTAATCGATGTTATTCCCGAACGCCAAGTCTACCGCGTCCAAATACACGCGATGGCCGTCCGTAGTCAGCTGCACGCGATTGGTAAGGCGCGAAGCCAAGTCGTACATGAAGTGCTGACCGTGCCACGCGTTCCGATCCCCGATGCGCCAGCACGGGACTAGTTTCGTATCGGCATCAATCGCTACCCACGTCCAAACGTCACCGTATCCCTTGCCGCGAAGCTCGCCGGGGACATTCTTTTCCTTCGCGTAGCAGAAGGACCAGATGTCGTCGCATTGCAGGCGTCGGCAATTCAGGTTGACCAGTACTCGCCGCTGGTAATCCTCGCACGCTTGGCCGATCTCCGGCATCAGCTTTAGAACGGTATTGAATGCCACGTCGCACATGCGAGCGGTCGCGCGTAGCGAATTCCCCTCTACCAGCGCTGCGATAATCCGGGTTTGCTTGGCTTTATTTAGGCGATTCATAGTGAAAGAAGTCTATGCTAAAGCGCATTCGCATGTCAAGTGGAAAGATAACAATTCATCGTGATAACGCGATTTGCTTGTTGCGCTACCTAGACGCCAATGTTATCTTGGTGGCTGGACGCGGCCCTGCTGTGCTATCCTTGGGCCGCTGAATCTGTAGGAGAGTGGGGTGATGCGATGAGAAAGGCTGTGCCCCTAGGAGCGGCGGCAACCGCTACAGGGCACGCTCGCACGGCAGGAAACTGACCGTGCAAGTCTCGAATGGGGTGGCTTTACGCTGCCCCGTTCGGGCCTTTCCCTTTATACCACATCGCTATCGAAGGGAGAAACCGAAATGGGGAAGGTTGATTACAAGGCACTACTAGAGGATTCGAAGCGCCAGCGCGCCGAGCTAGATGCCGTGATTGCATTTGCTGAACGCCAGCTGGGCATCTCCAAGAGTCCAGCTAGCTCAACGGCGTCAGTAAATTCGGTGGGCGCGAATATCATGATTGAGGAAGACACATTCCACGGCAAGAACATCCTACAGGCCGCTGAAGCATATCTCCACATGGCGGGACGTCCGGCACGAAGTACAGAGGAGATTGCTGCCAACATCACAAAAGGCGGGGTACCGGCCGCAGCCGCGAGCGTGGCGACAATCTTAGGCCGATCTAAGGGAAGCTCCGTTAACCGTGTTAAGCGTGGTCTGTGGGGTTTAAAGGAGTGGTATTCGACCACCTAGCTTTGGCGGCCTTGCGTGCGGCGGCTTTCCGCTTTGCTGGCGTCATTGTTTCGAGCCGCCGCTTCCCGCCGATCCTGCCGCCTTTCCTGCCCATCGCAGCCATAACCGCCGAAAGGGTGTTTCTGTCGATGTGAGGTTCCTCTGTGGCTAGCGCCACCACTGAGGCAGCTATCTGGTTTGAATCTTTGAGCTTCTTGCTAATCCGCTTTGGCATGCCCCATGATGCACAATCAAAGCGAGCGTTTCAAGCCCCCTAAAAGCTCAAACTGAGTCACTACCTTAGGACAGTTTTAGGCCAGTTCCAAATACCTGCCGTTTTTTCGGCCTGGCAGCGAGGGCGTTGATGAGTCTAGAGTTTGTTGGGGCCAGAGACTGGGGAGCCGGCTGGCGTCTGTTGGCGCTTTATTCCTTTCGCTGGCTTTGTAAACATGCAATTGCAAGATATGCTGAAGACCATCAAGGCCCCCGTGCCGCCCCGCCTGCCGCTGAGCCCATTCAGCCTTACCTGTCCCTACTGCAAGGCCAAGCGCGGGCAGGAGTGCGAGGACAACTCCAGTCAGCCCAGCACGCACTTGGAGCGCGTCCAGATGGCCGCCCTCGCCGACAAAATGGGTAACCTGCGCACGCGAGCGGAAAAACGCGCCCGGCGCGCCAACGGCAACGGCGCGCCGTCGCTGCCTATTCACGCAACACTCGTTCCGTAACGCCGGATCCGACAAGGTTGCTTACGTGGCGGTTTCCTATAGCGGCTGTGAACGCCGGCTGCGTTTTGCGAGCGCCCGAGGGGCGGATTCCTGCGTCATCAACATCGCCCCCAAACCGACGACCGTGGCCACGATCCAATACCATGCCGGGACCAGCGGACTGCCCGTGGCTCGGATCAGCCACGTGACTGCGTATTGCGCCGTGCCGCCGAAGGCTGCGATCGAGAGCGCATAGACGATCGAGAGTGCGCCGGAACGGATCGACGGAGGCAGCGATTCGGTGAGCCAGATGATGCTCGGCCCGTTGCAGAGCACCAGCAGCGCGAACATCACAGCCGTGGCGGCAAAGAGCGCGGCCGGAGTCTGGAAGCGGTTGATCAGGTAGTAGGCAGGGTAAATCGCGATCAAGAGCAGCGTGCCGAATAGCAGCATCATCGGCTTGCGGCCAAAGCGGTCGGAAAGCGCGCCAGCCGGGAGTTCCAGTAGCACGCCCGTGAGGCCGATGGCGATGGTCGCTCCGAACGCGACGTTGGCGTGCATGTGCAGCGTGGCGATCGCGTAGGTGGTCATATATTCCGCCGTGTAATTCCCGATCGTGCCGGATGCGAGAATCAGCAAACCCAGCAAAGCGATCCACATGTATTTGCGAGAGACGATCGTCTCGGTCTTCACGGCGTCTTCGGCATGAAATGTTTCCGGCAGGCCGCGCCGCATCCACAGGCCGAACGGTACGATGACCGCGCCGAGCAGAAACGAGATGCGCCAGCCGAAATCCTGCAGCTGCTGCTCGCTGAGCAGGCTCGACAGCGCAAACCCGACGAGCCCCGCGATCATTACGGATAGATCCTGCGTCCAGAATTGGAACGCAGTGTAGAACCCGCGCCGCTCCGCCGGAGCGGACTCGAGCAAGAAAGCGGTGGTGGGACCTACCTCGCCGCCGAGCGCAAATCCCTGCACCATGCGGAACAGGATGACCAAAATCGGGGCCGCCACGCCAATCCGCGCATGCGACGGCGTCAGCGCGAGTCCGATGATGGCGAAACCCATCAGCGAAAACGAGAGAATCATCGCGGGCTTGCGGCCCACGCGGTCGCCCATGCGGCCGATGACCAGGCCGCCGATCGGACGGGTGACGAAGCCGACGCCGAAGGTGCCGAGCGATGCAAGGAGGCTGGCCGTCGGCGAGGTCGACGGGAAGAATGCGCGGCCGATGTAAACGGCGAAGAAAGAGTAATTCAGGAAGTCGTAAAATTCGAGCGCGTTGCCCACCACGACAGCCGCGATGTGCTTGGCGGGCACTGTCCCCCGTGTTTGCGGCGCTTCCGGCGTTCCCGGCGTTTCGACTACGGCGGCCATGTCTTCGCTCTTTCCGCTTTCGATTGTTTGCCCGCGCCCGAGCGCGTTCGGTGCGCCGGACACTATCACGGTTCGGGCCTTTGCACCTGAGGTAAATCTCGATGGGGGCCATCCGTCGTGCCGGGAATGTGCACGATGCCGGATTTCGATGCTTCAAGACCAGGCCTGATCCGCAGGAAGCAGTTTTTCGATGCGGCCCCGCGGCTGGCCTGAATCTTTGAGACAATCGCGGTTGCGATTGCATCCGACTTGATGAGGGACGACCGCGGACGCAATCCCAGGGAGCGCTGGAAGGAATTTGGATGAGCTACGTCGAAAAAAATCTGATTTCAGGCGAGAAGCTGGTTTACCGGACCGGAATTCACTGGATCGTGCTTTTCTGGCCGTTTGTTTTTGCGGTCTTGCTCGCCGGGGCGGCCGTGGGCGTGTACATGTACCGCAACGATTGGGTGATCGTCAGCGCGGCCCTGATTGCCGTCGCCGCGCTCGTTCTAATCGTCGCGGGCGTGCGGCGCGGCTCGACCGAGATGGCCGTGACCAACCGGCGCGTGATCATCAAGACCGGCATCGCGAGCCGGCGGTCGCTGGAAATCATGCTGCCGAAAGTCGAAAGCATCGGAATCGACGAGACGGCGGGCGGGCGAATGCTGGGCTACGGCACGGTGACGATTCACGGGACGGGCGGGACGCCGGAGCCTTTCCGGCTGATCGCGCATCCGTCGGAATTTCGGCGACAGGTGCAGCAGCAAATTGATGGCGCAACGGTGCGGGCTTAGCCCCGACCTTTCGCACGCTCGAAGATTGGCGGCGGGCCGGCCGAGGGGTCGATTCCGGCCCAAAGATTCATGGTGTTCAGCTCGTCGCGGCCGCAAGCTTTCAGGTAAAGGAACAGCTGCATGCGATAGGCGGCGTAGTGGGTCAGCGGCAGCCGGACGAGCCACGTGCCGCGCGTGGTTTTGTTGCCGAACATTTCAATTTCTTCGCGGAAATCAGCGTCGGTCGACGGGGCGAGCAATTCTCGGAAGAGGGCTGGCTGCTCGGCGATCGCAGCTTTCGCCTGATCGAGGCTCAGGGCGTTCGCCAGGGCCGCCTCCTCTCGCCAGACTCGAACCCAGGTCTCCATTGTGAAATTTCCCGCGACGACGAAACGGAGCTGGACCGGAGCCATGACCACGAAATAACGAACCAGCTCGATCAGGCTGCGCTGTTTTGGGGATGGCCGGTAGTCCAGCATGGACGGCTCGATTTTCGAAATCAGGTGGATGACCAGGCGGACTTCATTTTGGAGCGCGGCGATGGCTTCTTCTTTTGTCAGGACCATTGGATGTATCCCATTGCTGAAAATCGAATAGGGCCGAAAGGCCTGCTCTATTTGACGGAGAAGGCCAGCAGGACGTTGCCCGAGTTTGTCCCGGTTACGGCGTAGCCGGAGCCGATGAAGAGCATGCCGTCGGCGATCGAGGGTCCAATGGAGGCGATTGCACCGCCTTTTGCAGGAACCTTATTTACGGTGTCGTACGGCTTCGCGGTGTCGTATTCCCACAGAGCGCCGCCGTCGGCCGTCGAGAGGGCATGAATTTTCCCGTCCGAGCCCGCCATGAAGACGACACCGGGCATCGCTGTGGCCGCCGCGGAATTAATGATGCGCGCGGTTCCCGTTTTCGGAAATGACGCGCGCCAGACGATTTCGCCGGTGGCCAGCTTGATCGCGACCATTCCTCCCGATTGCAATCCATAATAGACGTTCTGATCGTCTGCGGCGCCGCCCCAGACGATTCCGTTCAGGTGCGCGTAGAAGGTGTTCTGTTGATCCGCCGGGATATCGACGGCGTGCATTGTCCACACCACGGCGCCTTTGTTATCCGGATCGAGCGCGGTAACCGTGCCGTCCTTTTTCCCGAAGACGATCACGCTCTTGCCGCCCGGCGTGTCGCGCAGGATCGGCGAATTGCCGATATCCTGGTCGGGACCGTTTACTTTCGGGCAGTTGTCGGTGCGCTGCGCGCCGTTGCATCCGCCCATGAAGGCGTCGCCCGATTCGGCCTGGTAGTGCCACAGCTCTTTGCCGGTTTTCAGGTCAAGAGCGAGGATTGCGTCGGTGGTATCAGGCGCCGGGTCGGTCTGGCCGTCGCCGGTGCCGACGTAGACTGCGCCGCGCTTGGCGTCGATGGTGGGTGAATTCCAGATCGAACCGCCGGAGGGCGCATACTGCTCGACCCCTTTCGAGTTCTTGCGCACCGGCACAGGAGTGGGCACGACGTACGCCTTCCAGATCTGCGCGCCGGTATTGGCGTCGAGCGCGACGACGCTTCCCCGCCCCGTGCAGCAGGAATAATCGAGGTTCGAGGCCGAGAATTCCTCGGACGAGGAAACCGGGACGTAGACGCGGCCCTCGAAAACTTTCGGCGCGGCAGTGATGCGAGCGACGAAATGATCGTCCACACGGGTGGCCCAGAGCGGCTCGCCGGTCTGCGCGTCGACGGCGTACACATTCGCGTGGGCGTCCCCGAAATACGCGGCGTATTTCGTCTTGCCGCGGCCCTCGACAGGCGCGACCGTAACCGCGGAGCGCGCGGCACCTTTGGCCGCATACGACCAATAAACGCATCCGCTGGCAGCGTCGAGCGAATAGACGTAGCCGATATCGGCGCCGACGAAAACGCGGCCTGCGAAAACGGTGGGCTGCCCGTAGGCGGACAGTCCGGTGGGATAGCCGAAAGCCCACTTCAATTTGAGATGCGGTACATCGGCGCGCGTGAGACCGGCTCCTCGGGCGGTCTGAAACCGCGAATTCACGACGTCGGGACTCCAGCCGTTCCATTCGGGCGTCCCGGCAGGATCGACGAGCGGCGGATTCGACGCGCAGTGATCGGGCATATCCTTCGCGTCGCCTTGTTGGAGGCTGCCGAGCGGGCGGCCGCTGAGAAACGTGGCGAGCATTTTGCGCTGATCGTCGGTGAGTTGGTCGCCTTGCGGCTTCATCGGCCCGGTCGTGAGCGCTTCGTAGATTTTTTCCGGAGTCATCTGGCGGATGGCGTCGGGTGCGGGGGCTTGGGGGACCTGGGGATTGCCGTGGCAGCCCATGCAGTGCGTCTGGAATGTGCCGATGCCGGTTTCCGTTCCGGCGGCCAGGTTGGCGGCTTGCGGCGGCGGTGGAGCGGCAGGGGCGGCGGGCTGTTGCGGTTTCGCTGCGACGGCAAATCCCATGCCCACGAGAATTCCGGCTGTTGCCACAACGGCGACACGCCACATTTTGTTCATCTGCGCGATTTCTCCCGGGCCGGCGTTACTTGTCGCTGATTCCGCCCCATGCCGAATTCAGATGATACTGCAATCCGGAACCGACCATTTCGATGCGACGAATTTTGCCATCGGTGATCTTGAAGGCTTCGGTGACTTCGAGGCTCGACGGTCGGTTGAAGATATTTCCCATCGAGACAGTTTGGCCCGTGGTGAGCTTGATCGTGTGCACGGTGCCGTTCTGGTCGAAGACGACGTAGGCCCAGACGACGCCGCGCTCTTCGTCAACCAACGGAAAGCGGCGATCGCGAATGCGGGTGACGACGGCGTAATAGCCACTCTTGAACTGGGCCATGCAGCTCATGCCGAAGGCGTTGAAGGCCGCATTGGGGGATAGCGTGGGATTGTTGGTGGTATGGACGCCGTTTTCCATGCGGTCGCAATCGTCGGCGAAGGGATAGACGCCTTTGCCGTCGTTATTTTCGAGGCCCGCGAAATACATGTTGGCGGTGTTGATGAGCTGCGCGCGCGAGACGCGTTGGGCGGGCGGAATCGTTTCAAACCAGATGGGCTCGGGTGTGAGCTTGTCGTATGCCTCAAAGTTCGAGGGACCACCGCCGCCCTGGCGGTAGTAGGTGGTCTCGATTTCGGTGATGCGGCCGAGCTGGACGCGCAGGCGCATACCCATGATGACCAGGTGATCGCCTTCGTGCATGGTGACCATGCAGCCGATCTGCTCGACGACGGGATCGGAAAAGCAGTGCTTGTAGCTGCCGACCCCCGTGACCGTGCCCCAGAAGCCGTCGCCGACTTCCATTACCTGATCGTTTTCGGTGTATTTCACATCCTTCGCCAGCGGAAGGCGCGAAGGATCGTGGGCTACGAGAGCGCCTAGATACCGGGTCGCCAGATCCTCCAGGCAGACGCGATCGCAGTCGATGGCGATGGAGCCGATGGCGGAGATCTTAGGCGCGCTGGGGCCCGCCAAGACAACGATCGCCGCGCAGCACATAGCAGCCGTTAGCAAAATTCTTGTTCGCATGGTGATTCACCCCCCGATTTCGAAATGCGGCGGCTGACGATACCGCGACCTGTGCGACGCGTCAACTTCTGTCCTGCTGGATTGCGCGGTCCCATCCGATCGAGGGAGTTTCTTGCCGTAGAGGCGCACAGAGGACGCGGAGAATTGTGAAATGTTTATTCCGCGGACGCGTATCATCTACAGGCTCGATTGGCTGCCGCGACATGCGGCGGCTCGGAGGCTGGGACAAATCGATGTCATTTGCTGCGTCGGAATGGGAGTTTCGGGCGCGTTTCTGGTTCATCCTGGGGGTTTTCTGGCTGGGGTTTCTGCTTTACCTTGTCGATCACAAGAATGTTTGCGCAGCCCTGGGCATTTTCGTCTTTCGGCACCAGCCCGGGTCGTCGGCGCAGATTGACCGGCTCATCATTGGGTTGTTTTGGGTGGGCACGTTTCTGGCTGGATTGGCGGCGCTGATTCGCACCTGGGCCGGGGCTTATTTGCACAGCTCGATCGTTCATGATGCCGGACTGCACGGCGAGCAGCTTGTGGCCGACGGACCTTATCGGCATCTGCGCAATCCGCTGTACCTCGGGAACATGTTCCTGGCGGTCGGAATCGGGGCGCTGGCACCGCGGTCGGGATTTTTCGTCATCGTCATCGGCATGTGGATCATCGTGTACCGGCTGATCAGGCGGGAAGAGATCACATTGCTCGCGTCGCAGGGCGAAGGCTACCGGCGCTATCTGGCGGCGGTGCCGCGGTTGTGGCCGGCGCCGACGCCGCAGGTGCCCGCAAGCGGGGCAAAGCCAAATTGGGTGGACGGATTTACGAGCGAGATGATGATGTGGGCTGCGGCCTTGGCGATGGCCGTGTTCACGATTACGCAGAACCTGGGATATTTCTGGGCCGTATTTGGCGCCGGGATGGGAATCTATTTTTTGCAGGGGTATTTGCGGGGACGGGCGAAGAAAACAGCTCCCTAGACCGCACCGAACCCCGCTGCGCGACGGGATTTCAAGGGCACTCACCCCACGGTTCAGTGCAATAAACGACAGGCGAGCCCGCGCTACTTACCTTTGCGTGCGGCTGGGTGGCTGGGCGGCTTCCAGTTGTGTTACGATTTTCGCAGACAAGAGCCATTGTTGTTTCGTCGGCGCTCGGGGGAACGCCGGCACGGCATCTTGCGCGGTAGGGGGATCATCTAATCGGGTGGGGATCAGCCCATAACAATGTCTACGACCTCAGTTCGGCCATCGGAGCGCAAGCGCGAAGTCAGGGAACAGGCCGTGATCCGGTTCTGCGGGGATTCCGGCGACGGGATGCAGATTACCGGCAGCCAGTTCACGAATACTGTCGCGCTCTACGGCAACGACCTGGCGACGCTTCCTGATTACCCGGCTGAAATTCGCGCGCCCGCCGGCACTTTGCCGGGCGTCAGCGGTTTCCAGGTACATTTTTCGTCAAGCGACGTGTACACGCCGGGCGACAGCGTGGACGCGCTGATCGCGATGAACCCGGCGGCGCTGAAGATGAACCTGCCGGACCTGAAGGCGAACGGGATCCTGATCGTCAACCTGGATGACTTCGGCGAGACTGATCTGCGGAAGGCGCAGATGACGTCGAACCCGCTGGAGGATCATTCGCTGGACGGATATCTCCTCTTCAGCGTGGAGCTGACGAAGCTGACGCGTGCGGCCCTGAAGGAACTGGGGCTGGACAACAAGACCGTCGACCGCTGCAAGAATTTCTTCGCACTAGGCATGTGCTACTGGCTCTACAACCGCTCGATGGACGGGACACTGCGCTGGATCGAGGACAAGTTCAAGAGCAAACCGGTGCTGGTCGAGGCCAATCGGCTGGCGATGCAGGCGGGCTACAGCTATTGCGAGGCGACCGAAGCGTTTCAGATCAGTTACGAAATTCCGCCGGCGAAATTAAAGCCGGGCATATATCGCAACATCAGCGGGAACACGGCGCTGGCAATGGGGTTCGTCGCAGCGTCGCAGAAGGCCGGGCTACCGCTGTTTCTGGGATCGTATCCGATCACCCCGGCTTCCGATATTTTGCACGAACTTTCGGCTTACAAGAATTTCGGCGTGATCACTTTTCAGGCCGAGGATGAAATCGCCGCAATTACTTCGGCGATCGGCGCGGCGTACGCGGGCGCGCTGGCGATCACTTCGACCTCCGGGCCGGGCATGGCGCTCAAGACGGAAGCGTTGGGTTTGGCGGTTGCAGTGGAGCTGCCGCTGGTGATCTGCGACATCCAGCGCGGCGGCCCTTCGACGGGATTGCCGACCAAGACCGAGCAGGCGGATCTGCTGCAGGCGCTTTACGGCCGGAATTCGGAGGCGCCGATTCCGATTTTGGCGCCGTCGTCGCCGGGTGATTGTTTCTGGATCGCCCTGGAGGCGAGCCGGATTGCCATCAAGTACATGGTGCCGGTGATCATATTGTCAGACGGATATTTGGCAAACGGCGCGGAACCGTGGCCGGTGCCTTCGGTTTCGGATTTACCGGAAATTCCCGTACATTTTGAAACGAATCCGGAGGGGTTCAAGCCCTACCGCCGCAATCCGGACACGCTGGCGCGGCCGTGGGCGATTCCGGGGACCCCGGGGCTCGAGCACCGCATCGGCGGTCTCGAAAAACAGGATGTGACCGGCAACGTGAATTATGAGCCGCTGAATCACGAGCGCATGGTGCGGTTGCGCGCAGCCAAGGTTGAGGCCATCGTGCAGGACGTGCCGGACGCCGTGCCCGCAGGCGACGCTTCGGGCGAGTTGCTGATCGTGGCGTGGGGATCGACGCACGGGCCGATCACCGCGGCCTTGAAAACGAAGCGCGCGGACGGGCGCCGGATCGGACACGTTCATTTGCGGCATCTGAATCCGCTGCCGAAAAATCTGGGAGAGATTCTGGGCCGATACGACCGCGTGCTGGTGCCTGAAATGAACATGGGGCAGCTTTCGATGGTGCTGCGCGCCAAATACTTGGTGGACGCGCAAGGGTACAATAAAATTCAGGGCAAGCCTTTCAAGCAATCGGAGATCGAGCAGAAGATCGAAGAGATTCTGGAGTCGTAGCGAGCGAGGACATTGAGATGAGCACGGCCACATTGCCGCCGGTGTTGACGAAGAAAGATTTTCAGACCGACCAGGAAATTCGCTGGTGCCCGGGATGTGGCGATTACGCGATTTTGTCGGCAGTGCAGGCCGTGTTTCCCGAGCTCGGAATCCCGCGCGAGAAATTCGTGGTGATTTCAGGGATTGGATGCTCGAGCCGGTTTCCCTATTACATGAACACTTTCGGGTTTCACACGATTCACGGGCGCGCCCCGGCAGTGGCGACCGGTTTAAAACTGGCGCGGCCGGATCTGGAGGTCTGGGTTGCCACGGGCGACGGCGATTCGCTTTCAATCGGCGGAAATCACACGATTCACATGCTGCGGCGCAACGTGGGATTGAAAGTGCTGATGTTCAACAACCGGATTTACGGCTTGACGAAGGGACAGTATTCGCCGACGTCGGAAATCGGGAAAAAGACAAAATCGACGCCGTACGGCACCACGGATCGCCCGTTCAATCCGCTTTCGCTGGCCATTGGAGCGGAGGCGACGTTCGTGGCGCGGTCCGTTGACGTGTTCCAGCAGCATCTGAAGGATACACTGAAGAAAGCGGCGGCGCACCAGGGGTCGGCGTACATCGAAATTCTTCAGAATTGCAATATTTTCAATGACCACGCCTGGGAGACGATTACGGAACGAGACGCACGCAGCGAGCACGTGGTGCAGCTCGAGCATGGCAAGCCGCTCGTTTTCGGAAAGAATCGCGACAAGGGCATTCGGCTGAACGGTTTGGAGCTTGAGGTCGTGCCGCTGGGCGCCGGCGGCGTCACAGAAAAGGACCTGCTCGTTCACAATGAGAACGATCCGCGGCCGTCTTACGCGTTCTTGCTTTCCCAGATGGAATTGCGGCCGGGGTTCCCCACCCCGATCGGCGTGTTGCGGGCTTGGCCGGACGTGCCGCGCTACGAAGACGTAATCGCCGGGCAGATTCGCGACGTGCAGGCGAAGCGCGGAGTGGGCGATCTGGCCAAACTCTTGCGCGCCGGCGACACCTGGGAAGTTCGCGCGTAATCCATTCCCACCGGAAACCATTCAGCGAATCCTGAGCGGCGCGGTCGCGTAGCCGTGTGTGTCGAGTGGTCGCGGCCACGGGACCCGTTTTAGCGGCCGACGGACGCGCCGGACTGCGGCGGATTTTGCGCGAGTGCGGGGCGATCGCCTGCCAGCGGAGGCATCTCGGCAAAAGCGTGATCTCGCTGAGCCGCGAATGCAGCGAAGTCTTGCCGTGAAACCGGGTCCGACGGCGGAAGCGGAAGCTTTTCGAAGTTCAGGAACTGGCCACGAAGCTCGATGCGGAAATCAAGATGGGGGCCGGTGGCAAGGCCGGTCATCCCCACGAGCCCGATACGTTCGCCCTGTTCGACGCGCTCGCCGTTGTGCACAAGAATTTTAGAAAGGTGCATGTAGTAAGTCGTGTAGCCGTTGTTATGCTGCACCTTCACGAGGTTGCCGTCGCCTCCCTTGGGTCCCGCGAATATCACTTTGCCGTCGCCGATCGTCTGCACCGGTGTGCCGGTCGGCGCGCCGTAGTCGATTCCGAGATGCGGACGATATTCCTTCAGGATCGGGTGGAAGCGGCTGAGGCTGAAATGCGACGTGATGGGCGCAGCGAATTTCAGCGGCGAGTGCAGGAACGCTTTCTTCATCGACGTGCCATCGGGTTTGTAATACGTGGCGATGCCCGTGGGTCCGCGGAACAGGATGGCGCGATAGGAGCGGCCGGCGTTGTCGTATTCGGCGGCAAGGATACGACCGTACGACGCCAATTCGCCGTTTTGAAGAACTGTTTTCTCGACGACCACGCGGAACGTATCGCCCGGTCGCGGGTCGGTGTAGAAATCGAGATCGAAGCCGAAAATTTCGGCGATGCGCATGGCCAGCTCGGGTTTTTCACCCGCGTCGGTAACGGCCTGGAATAGCGAACCGTCCACGCGGCCAAGCACGCCGACTTCTTCGGTGTGGGAAGGCACGGTTTCGATGGCGGAGCGGAAATCGTTGCCGCTCGGCTCGATCGACAGGATGCGGCCGGGCTCGATGTTGTAGCGTACTTCGCGGAGCTCACCCAGAACGGAGCGGCCAATCGAGAACTCGTTGCCGGCGCGCAGGTGGCGGAGGTCGAAAACCGGCTGCGCGGCAGCGACCATGCGCGATGCGCTGTGAGAATCGATGCCCAGGCTGCCGAGAAACGCGGCGAAGGAGCGGCCCGACGGCAGCGTGCGCTTCGTGAACTGCACCACTTCGCGTTCAATGCGCTGTGCTTCGTCGCGCGCGCGCGATACTTCGGCGGCAAATTGCTGGTCCGCCTGATAGCGTATGTAATACGACGCGCCCATGCAGCCGGCGCCGACCAGCGCAATCGCCGGCCACATGATCAGTTTCCTGAGATTCGCCATGCCCTTGCAACGCCCCCGATTTTGTCTTGGCCCCGCGCCCGGCACCGCAGCGTTGGCAGAGTAACGCAACGCGCGCACGATGGAAAAGCGAAAATCGAGGTTGGTGCGCCGACCGTGACAACTCCGGGGGGATGAACGCTACGGCTGTGGCGCTGGTGGAGGCGACGGCGTTGGCGTCGTTTGCGACAGCGGCTTGCGGTGTGGCTTCGGGGCTGGCGTGACCTGGTCCGGGACGATGGAATTGGACGCCGGCGTGGCACCGGCTTGGGTCGATGGGGGCGCCGGCTTGTCCGGACGCGGGAATTCATAGATCCCGTACGGGTCGGCGGCCACCAGCAGCCGATTCGGTTCGACGAGGATGGATGTCGGCTTCAGCGAGGTGCCGTCGGTGAGCAGCAGGTAGTACATGTCCTCGCGGGCGCCGCTGCTATCGAAATGGACGAGCGTATCGCCAATCGCGGCCCAGAGCTCATGCGTCAGCGGATCGACGCCGACGGCCGTAATGACCGGTTTGCCTTCCGCTCCGGGCGGCGGATTGTCCAGCCTCACACGCACGGCGAGGCGTGCGCGGTACTCGTCGAAGCCGGGATGAAAATGAAAATGGTCGTGGCCGTCTTCGCCTCCCGGGTGGTCCGCCATGTCCGGATGCGCGCCGGTGCCAGAATCTGCACCGCCCGGTCTGCCCCCGGAGAACAAGCCGGGCGTGTGGCCATGGAAGAATCCGCCGATGCCCATGCCGAACATGCCGGGCATCATCAGGTCGGGACTCGAGTAGCTCAGCTCGGACGGGGCGAGCGAGGCAATGCTGCTGTCGCTGTAATCGAGCGCGTCCGAGCTGCCGGGGTCGCTATTGAAGGCGAGTACGTTCCCTTGCGTGGTGATGTTACCGAAGGGCGCGTCGGTGAGAGAGGAGGAAGAAGCTCCCGATGACGCCGCGCCGCCTCCGCGCAAGCCGCGGCGTGCGCGATCGGAAACCGAAAGGCTGCTGAGCGAGTGCAGATCGGTCCAGGCGCTGATGCTGGTCGGCCAGCCGAGCGCGGACATCGAGTAGCCGAGCTCGACCCGGCCGGTATCGCGCGCCAGCCCGCCGAAGGTTTCCTTGGGCACAACGGATTCATAGGCGGAATAGCCGTAGCGATCGAAACGCTGCAGCGTGGGATCGGGCAAAGACGTGAACGAAAAATAAATGTTGCCGTCGGAATCCCCGATGATCCGACCGCGATCCACAAGAGAGGGCGGCGGAGGCGGATTCACGATTCCGTCCTCGGTTTGCACCGCCGGGGCGGGCGGAGTGATGTCGGCCGGATCGCCGAATGTGCGAACCACTTTGCCGTTCTCGTCCATGATCTGGACGAGGCGCTTCGACATCAGCGTGGTCACGGCGAATTGGCCTCCGGAAAGCGCCACGACGGATGTGGGCGTATTGACCGGAATCGTGGCCACGGACGCGCCGTCAGGGGCGAAAATCTTGATGGCGTTAGCGCCGCGGTCAACGACAAAGAGCCGTCCGGTCGAGTCAATATCGAAACCGACGGCGTAATGAATCGCGGCTCCGCGGGAATTGGCGTTGGGAATTTGTCCGACGAGCTTGCCGGCCGGGTCGAATATGGAGATGGTCGTGGCTGGCTGAGCTAGGATGTAATAGCGGCCGGCTGAATCGCGCTTGATGGCGGTGACACCGGGGCCGACGGAGCCGAAGACACGGGGCCCGGCATGCAGGGTCGTCTGGAGCCCCTGCGCAGCGACGGGCCGAGACGGCGAGAGAATGAGCAGGATTACTGCCAAACCGCAGAAACAGACAGGGTTGCTGCGCCTCATGCCCGACTCACCCTCTAGGAACAGACCGGTAGGCTACGTTGTTTTTCCGCCCAGGGGCCTGAAAAGTTCCCTCGATTTAAGTCTGATGAGGATCGCGCTGCCGGGGATGGCCTGCTACTTCGCCGGCTTGACCACCGTTATGGTACTGAGCATGCGAACCCAGCGGGCGGGGCGCTTGTCGTGCGGGGCGACCAGGCGGAGCGGACCGAGCTTGTCGGGGATGGGCTGACCGTCGAGGGTGTCTGCGATGAGCACGCCGGAATCCTGGACGCTGCTATCGAGCTCGGCCAGCGCGAAAACGGCTGCGTAGCCGTCGGCACCTTGGATGCGCACGGAGATGGCCAGGGCCGGGCCACGCAGGGCGGAGCCCTGGGGGACGCCTGCGCGTTTCAGTATTTCGGCGAGCGCGACCCCCTGATAGGTCTCGTCTTTTTTCTCGTGCTCGTTCATCACCGTGATGGTCTGGCGAGGCAGGCCGCGCAGGTCAGCCAGGGAAAGCGACATCGGCTTGTCGATATCGCCGTTGACTTCCAGCCGCGCATCGTCCGGTTTGGGCGCGGCAGCGGGAGCGGTGGCCGATTGGGCGCGTACGCCCTGATAACCGGCGCACAACAGCGCCGAGGCGATTAAAATGGCTGCCCGGCGCGACAATTTCATGCGCCGATGATACATGCAGGCCGCAAGCGTGTCGAGGCGCGTGGCGGCACCCGTTGGGCGGACGGGGGTCAATCGGCCCGTAGGCTGCTCCCGGCCCTTCGATGCACTCGGGAAACGTCACTCTTTGTACGCCTCGCTTTAAACGAAATCTTCCACCAAATTCCGCGGTGCTAAGCTAGTCATTCGGAATTCGGCTCGCTCGGGGGGCGCGTGTAGCACTGCGCGCGGTCTTGGAATCAGCGCCAGGGCCAGGGCTGCTCCTCGCGAACCGACTGCTCCGAACTACAGGCGACTGGCATGAGTCCTTCGGAAAACGGAGCGACGAACAGCGCGACCACCATCGCCACGGGCGTGGACAAGCGCCGAAGCACGCGCGTGGTGCAGGCCATGCCGATCAAAGTGCACGGCGTGGACGCGCTGAGTGAGCCCTTTATCGAGCGCACCACCACGGTGATGGTGAGCTGCCACGGCTGCAAGTACCAATCCAAACATTACGTGCCCAAGGGTTCGGTCGTAACGATCGAGATTCCACGCCGAAATCCCGCCGCGCCGGCGCGGATCATCACCGGCAACGTGATATGGGTGCAGCGGCCGAACCAGGCCAAGGATCTTCTGCACATCGGACTCGAATTCGACGTGCCGGGGAACGTCTGGGATTACTCCGCGGCGCCGGACGACTGGTTTCCCTTGCCGGGCGAGCAGCCATACGTCGAGCAAGTTGAAGAACCGATCGCGATTGCGGTCCCTGCGCCGGCTGCACCGGTGACGCTGACCGCCTCCTGGGACGCAAGCGAAATTCTGGCGATCGCGGGGAGAGCCGAAGGGCACGAAGCGGAAATTGCTACGGCGATGGAGGAGGCGAAATCCGAGGCTCAGGAAGCAAGAGCCGCGGCGGCCGAAGCGGCCGTCGAGACGCTCAGCCTGATCCGGCCGAAGAACGATCTGACTCTGCATGAGACGATCGAGCATGCCGTGAAGGTGTCGATCGAACGATTGTCGGCATCGATTGTGGATGAAGTGCGCCGGGCAAATCGCGACGCTGTTGCCAAGATCGATGAAAAAATTCAGAGCGCTGTGGCCGAGGCTCTCAAGCATTCATCCGGTAAGCGGCTCAATCGCGGCAAAGCCAAGTAACAGAAGTTCCCCACCGCCAAAAGATTCAACAAATACTTCTTCCCCATTCCCTGCTGAAGACAGATCCCTCGGCTTCGCTCAGGACACGACCTTTGACGGCGCCAGAATGGAAGCGTCCGTGCATTCGTGCTATTTTCTGCGACGCCAATGGCTCTGGCGGAAGCGCGAGAATTTACCCGTACTTTTCAGGTCTCGGGAGACTCACTGCCGCCGCACAACGCGAAGACCGGTTGAGAGTAGGTCCCTACCGGCTTGGATTGGCGCAGGTGTAGTTGCCGGCGTCGGTTGTGTTGCCACTGCCCTTGTATTGCGCGACTTGCGGATAGGGGCAGAGCGGGCGCGAATTGTCGATTACGCTGCTGGTTGAATGCGCGGCGATCAGGTGATCGGGCGCCGTGCCGTTCTCGCGCCAGCGCTCGAGCGCCGTAAGCGCGTCAAACGTGTTGGGCCCGGCGCCGCCCTGGCAATGCGTCATCCCCGGGACCATGAATAGGCGCAGAAACTCCTGGGTCTTCTGCGCGCCGCCCATCGCCGCAACTACGCTTTCGTAATAGTTGACGCTGTTGCCGGGCGCGATCGCCTGATCGCTCCAGCCATGGTACAGGATCATTTTTCCGCCGTGATCTTCAAACGGCTTCAAGTTTGGATCGATCGCGTTCACCACCGAGCCGAGCTTTTCGTCCGCGGTCTTCGTATCGCGGTCCAGGTCGAGCGTGCGGAAATCCCAGTTTGGATCGCCGAAGACCATGTACTTGAAGAATCCGTCGCCGATGCTGATCGGTTCGGGGCCGGCCGCCATTCCGCCCCAGCCGAGCTCGCTTCCAATTTCGAAGCCTGGGAAAATCTGTTTCCCGTCCTTCCATTTCGCGCCGGCGTAGAGCATCTGCGCGGTTTTCACCTGCGGTGCGGTGAGGCATGTGGGCGCGTCGCCGCTGGCGCACTGGATCGATTTCGGGTCGAAGTTGCACGCGCGCGGATTTCCGATGACGCCATCGAGAACGCCGTCATTGTTGTCACACGCTTCGAGCGCGGCTTTGTGCAGAATCGCGTATTTGGCCGGCGGGAGGTAGCTGGGCGAATTCGTTCCGTCCTTCAGAGCCACCCAGCTCGAATAAATCGACTGGGCCTGCAGGTGGGTGATGTAGTTTGCCGGGGCCCCGGCGAGGATGGCGTCAAAATCGCTGGGATAGCGCTGCGCTTCGGTAAGGCCCTGCTTGCCACCGGTCGAGCAGCCGTTCCAGTAGGCGAGTTTTGCGGGCTTGCCGTAAAAGGCGGTGATAATGAGCTTGGAATCGACCGTCATTTCATGCACCGCGCGGTATGACCAGTCGATCAGTTTTTCCGGATGGCCCAACGCCCAGCTTTCGTCGTTGCCGCTCGCGTGACCCGTGTCGGTCGAGGCCGTGGCGTAACCGCGATTGAGCGCCGCGGCCAGCGCGCCGTAACCGATCTGGCCGATGAAGCCGCCGTTGCCGATGGCCTCGAATTTTCCATTCCAGCGCGGGGAGACCGGCAGCCAGACTTCGAAATTGATGTGCGAATCGCTGGTCGGCGTGGAGAACGCGACGACGCGGCAGAAGGCATTCGATACGCTCAGCTTTGCCGCAGGGCCCGCAGGACCGGCCGGCAAGTCGATCGCGAGATCGGGCGGAGGATCGACCGCCATTGCCGACGTGACCGTAGCGTTGGGAATCGAGAGAGACGTCAGACTTTCACACGTTTGCTGCGCCGCCAAGCGCCCCGGAGCCCACGCCACGACACCCAGACAAACGACCAGCCACACCAGACTCCGATGCCGCCCCATGCGATTCCCCCCGGTGATTTCCAGCTTCAGGTTTCCGCGTGAGACGTTACACCCCGCACGAGGCGTGGCGCAAGAGCCGTAATTCAGTAGGAATTGCTAGCGAGAAGCGGAGGCGCGTCCGGTGGATATGCCGGCCACTTCCGCATCCGAGTGCGGCGTGTCGGCATTCGCAAAATAATTCCGCGTGTAGAGGTCGCGGTATATGCGGCCGGCGATTTGCGAGGCGTGCGGCCCGCTGATGATGCGGCTGCCGCCGTGGAGCAGGACAACGATTACGATTTTCGGATGTGCCTGATCGGCATAGGAAGCGAACCAGCCGAGACGACCGCCGACGCCTTCGTCGTTGCAAGTACCCGTCTTCCCGAGATCCTGTTCGCCGTCGGGATCGTAGCTGCGGCGCGCGGTGCCATACATTACCGCCGCGAGCATTCCTTCGCGCAGATCGGGCAGCAGCGGAGCGATATCGAGCTGCTGCCGCACGCGCGGCTGAAAATTCTCTCGCTCTTCTTCCGTGCGCGGATACTGCAAGTAATATTGCTCGCCGCCGTTAGCCAGCGTTCCGACCAGCGACGCAAGCTGGAACGGTGTGATGCGGATGCCCGAACCGAAGCTCGACATGCGCGCAGCGCCGCCGAAAACCGGGGGCCTCGACGGAAGCAGACCGGGCTGCTCCTCGGGAATGTTGTAGCCTACCTTTTGGCCGAGTCCGAAAAGCTCGTGATACTTGATCAATCGGTCGAAGCCTAACTGGGATCCCACTTCTTCGAAGTATTTGTTGTTCGAATGCGCCATGGCCTCGGTAAGGTCCATGTACCGGCGATTGGCGACGCGAATCATCGTGTCGCGCGTGATCACGCCCTCCTGCAGTCCGGCCAGGGCGACGAACGGCTTGATCGTCGAGCAGGGTTCGAAGCCCGAGGAAAACGCCATCTTCTGATTTACCACGGCGAGGATGCGTCCGGTGGTCGGATCCATGGCGACCACCGAACCCTTCTCATGGCCGATCGCGTCGACGGCGACCTGGCGAACGACCGGATCGTCATAGGTCGTGATATCGCCTTTGGTGGGGTCGGTGAATTCCACCACGCGATGGTGCGTGGTGCGCCTGACAGCCGGTTTCGCTGCGGGCTTCGCAGCGGCCGCGAATGCGCAATTCGACCCCGTCAGACTCGCGAGGCACAAAATTGTGAATGCTTGATACAGAGCTGGGGTCCGTCGCATAGGGTGTTCGACGCCGATTCCTGTCTTTGCCTTAGCCTGCACAGTCTATGAAAGCACCGCGTAGATGCGCAACAACTTTACACACAATATTTTCCATCTTTAGGAGAAGGGGCGCAACTGGCCGTAAGGACAGTTAAAGGCGCACAGGTAACCGCTGGCCAAAAGCTCAGAGGCCTGGATGCGCCAGATTCGGGAGGTTGATTCAGCGGGCGGATTCAACGAGCGGAAGCAGCGCGCGGAAAGTCGGCGTCCGCAATCACTTCTTCGACCTGCTTGCGGTGCCGATCGCCGTGTCCGGCCGTCAGCAGCACCCACTGGTAGCAATCCACCTGGCCGAAGCGCGGGTGCGGGAAGGCGAACTGGCGGAGAGGGACGTTTGTGCTGGCGACGAATTCGGACATGCGTTTGCGAGCGGCCTCGAATTGGGCGACGAGCTGATCGCAAGGAATCTCGCCCGTCGGCACAATCCGCTCCGGCGCCTGGGTGCGGCCGCTCCGGTCGGTGACCATGCGGACGAGGGCCTCGTCGGTCATGTCGGTTTTTGGCGAGCCTGCTGCTTGCTTAACTGCGTTGTGGATGTTGCCGAGCACGAGAGTCTCCACCAACGCCGCATGTTCAAGACATTCGGCGACGGACCAACGGTCGGCCGCGGGCTTGTACTGTAGCTGCGCCGGCGACAGACCCTTCGCCACGCGGAGCATGTTGTCGCGCGTTTCGTCGAGATACGCACCAGCCTTTTGGCGTTCTTCTGATGTCATGGTTTACTCCTGCGTAGCGCCGGCGTTCTGCCGGCGGTTTTAGTATCAAAGACAGACGTTCCCTGCTCGCCCCCCCCAGTTCCAGAAAACGCAAGCGTGGTGCATGGGAATAACGCCAGCGGGACACTGGCGCTCCGTTACCGCGCGGCGCGGGCTTGGCCGGCGTGGCCGCCCGCCGCAGCCGCCTTGGCAGCCGGTTTTTCCGCTTCGGAGGCGGCAGCGGCAGCAGCCTTTTTCGGATCTTCCGCCACGAGGCCGAGAACCTTGCGCAGGTCGTGTTCGATTTTGTCGCGAATGTCGGTATGCTCGCGCAAGAAGAGGCGCGCGTTTTCGCGTCCCTGCCCCAAGCGCTCGCCCTTGTAGGAAATCCACGTGCCGGATTTTTCCAGCAGGTTCTTCGCGACGCCGGTATCGAGCAGATCGCCTTCCCGTGAAACTCCTTCGCCGTAAATGATGTCGAATTCGGCTTCGCGGAATGGCGCGGCCACTTTATTTTTCACCACTTTGGCACGCGTGCGCGAGCCGACCACGCGATCGCCGTCCTTGATCGACTGAATCCGGCGAATATCGACGCGAATCGACGAATAGAATTTCAGCGCGCGGCCGCCGGTAGTCGTTTCCGGATTGCCGAACATCACGCCGATCTTCTCGCGGATCTGGTTGATGAAGATCAGGCAAGTGCGCGACTTTGAAACGATCGCCGTCAGCTTGCGCAGCGCCTGCGACATCAGCCGCGCCTGCAATCCCATCTGCGGATCGCCCATGTCGCCTTCGAGCTCGGCCTTGGGCACCAGCGCCGCGACCGAGTCCACCACCACCACGTCCACGCCCCCCGACCGAATCAGCGCCTCCGCGATTTCCAGCGCCTGTTCGCCGTTATCCGGCTGCGAGACCAGCAGATTATCCACGTCCACGCCCAGCTTCCGTGCGTAGGTGGGATCGAGCGCGTGTTCGGCGTCGATGAAGGCCGCAATGCCGCCAATCTTTTGCGCTTCGGCGATCACGTGCAGGGTCAGCGTGGTCTTGCCGCCCGATTCAGGTCCGTATACTTCAATCACGCGGCCGCGCGGGAAACCGCCCACGCCGAGGGCCGCGTCGATGGAAATCGAGCCGGTGGGAATAACGCTGACGGGAACCAGCACGTCGCGGTTCCCCAAACGCATGATCGAGCCTTTGCCGTACGACTTCTCAATTTGCGCGATGGCAAGGTCCAGATTTTTAGTTTTTTCGTCGTTCATGGTGCACCTCGTGAGGGCTTTCGTTTAGGTCTCGCCTGCGGCGAGCGGCCCGATTCTACCAAATCAGCCACGGCCCGGCCCGGAATGCTTTCTGGGCGGCAGACTAGCACAGAGGCGAAGAAAAAGCAAAAGGTCGTTTGGGGGGATTTTACGCGATGGGTGGCGCCCGAATCTACGCGGATTGACGCGACGCGGTCGTTCCAGGATAAGACCAGAAAGACACAAGGACGACCATGAAAAGGATCGCCACGACGTAAAGGCGGAGCTTCAGCCTGCTCCAGGATCTACTCCGGGACACTGAAATCGTAGAGACGGCCGGTCGCTGCGCCACCGGAGCGGTTCCCCCCGTGCGCGCCTGACATGGTCTCCGATGTACCCGTCCCCATGAAGAACGCATATTCGCCGGGCTTCAAATCCTGAAGTAGCGTCACCTTGTAGGTGCGGATGCCGACGTGCACGGCCGTGAAATCGATCACTTTGTCCTTCTTCACGCCCGACTTCCCGCCCGTCACTCCGCCGAACGATCCAATCTGAAATTCGCGCCGATTGCCTTTCTCATTCATGCTGATCAGCACGTAGTCGAGCGCGTCGGAACCGTCCGGCACGTAGAGGTAAAACGCAGGCCGCCGTTCCTTCACAATGTTGTTCGAATGCGGACCGTCCACATAAGCATCCCAGTGCTGATTGCGCATGCCGTCGGTGAAATAACTGCCGGCGCGTCCGCCGACCTTCGTTTGATCGAGCGCACGGCCCTGAATCAGGGTGAAATTCGAGCCGTCCTTCCAATACACGCCGACTTCCGGGGGCGGCAGGTTCGGGTCAGTCGACATCGGCGCGACGGCGGCCACCACGGGCGCGGGCGGCGGCGTGGGATTGATCATCACTTTGATCACCGCATCGGAAAGGTTGCCGTCCTTCAGCGCTTTCAGCCCGTCCACGCTGGTATCGAACGCTGCCGAACCCTCGCCGGCCGCACCAACCGCGCGAATCTTGGCGATGATCACATCGTCGGAAAGCCCAAGCTTGGCCATCTCGATTACGTCCTGGTTGGTGAGCCGTCTTGCAGGCTCCTGTCCCCGCGCCGCGGACACAATCAGCAGGCAGACAGTCGCGCCGAAGCATGCGAGTTTTCTCATGCAGGACCTCCCCATCCACATCGACTCAGGCCGTATGATTGCTGGCGATAGTATAGGATGCGGACAACGGTCGCGGGCGTTTGCAGGTGCGCGGCCAATTCCAGAAGGTCAATACTTGTAAAATCCCTGACCGGATTTCCTGCCCAGGCGCCCGGCGGCAACGTGCTCCTTCAGCAGCGGGCACGCCGCGTATTTGTCGTTCCCCAAGCCGCGCTGCAGCACCTCCATAATATCCGCGCAGACGTCGAGGCCGATCAAATCGGCCAGCTCGAGTGGACCCATCGGATGATTCATGCCCAGCTTCATCACCGCATCCACCGCTTCCGGCGTCGCCACCCCCTCCATTACCGCATACGCCGCTTCGTTGATCATGGGCATCAGCACGCGGTTGGAGACGAACCCTGGGGCGTCGTTCACGCCGACCGGTTTCTTCCCGAGCTTTTCGCACAGCTCCATCGTGGTCGCAAACGTGTCGTCGCTCGTGGCGCGCCCGCGGATCACCTCCACCAGCGCCATCACTGGCACGGGGTTGAAAAAATGCATGCCGATAAATTTTTCAGCGCGCCCCGTTTCCGCCGCGAGCTTCGAAATCGAAATCGACGACGTGTTGCTCGCCAGGATCACGCCGGGCCGCAACACGGAGTCCGCCTGCTTTAGCACGCGGAGCTTCAATTCGAGCTGTTCCGGCACGGCTTCAACAGCGAAATCAGCGGAGGCGAGCGCGGCCAAGTCCGTCGTAGGCTTCAATCGTTCCAGTGTTTCGGCCTTCTCGACCAGCGTGATCCGTTCTTTCTTTACCTCGCGGTCCAGATTTTTCGAAATCGCTTCCAGCCCGCGATCCAGAAACCGCTGCTCCACATCCCGCAAGATCACGGTATAGCCCGAGCGCGCAAACACGTGCGCCACGCCGTTGCCCATCGTCCCCGCTCCGAGCACAGCTACCGTCTTGATCGTGTCGATTGACATGGCGCAAATCATATCGAAGCCGGCAAGGCAATGAAAGTGGAGGTCGGCGCGGAAGAATTGCGCGGCACGAATCGGCGTTTACGCCGTTTCCTCATATGGGGGTATACTCCCGCCTCACCCGGCACCTGTGGACCATCGATCTTGCATTCCGCCGGGCCCGGAGGAAATCCCCATGGGTTCGAATCTCGTACTCGCATTGGCGCTGGGCGTCGGCGTAATCGCCGGCCTGCGCGCGCTCACCGCGCCGGCCACCGTCTCCTGGGCAGCGCATCTTGGCTGGATTCAGCTCGCGGGCTCGCACCTTTCCTGGATGAGCTCGATCATCACGGTAGCGATCTTCACCCTGGCGGCCATCGGCGAAATCGTGAACGACAAGCTCCCGAAAACTCCGCCGCGCACCGCGCCGCCCTCAATCGTAATTCGCATGGCCATGGGCGCGTTCGCAGCGGCCACGCTCAGCGTCGGCATCGGTGGCTCGCCTTGGATCGGGGCCCTGCTGGGAGCGATCGGCGCGCTGATCGGTACGTTCGGCGGCTACTACGTCCGCACCGGCCTGGTGAAAGCCCTGCACTCGCCCGACTGGCCCATCGCGTTAATCGAAGACGCTGTGGCAATCTGCGGCGGGCTGTTCCTAGCCTCACGTCTCTAGCCGGTGCAACGCATCGGTCAGGTGAAAGCGCGGGTTCTTAGCCCCACGAACCCGCGGCGAGAAATAAAACGGGCTCTCGCCCTGGCGAAAGATCTGAGAGCGCGGTGAAGACAATTAGCGCTCGACGGCGAGCGCCACGGCGTTGCCGCCGCCGAGGCAGAGCGCGGCGATGCCGCGCTTCAGGTTGCGGCGCTGCAGTTCGTAGAGCAGCGTCACCAGCAGGCGCGCGCCCGATGCGCCAATGGGATGGCCCAGGGCGACGGCGCCGCCATTTACATTCACCTTGGCCGGATCAAGCCGCAGCTGGCGCGTCACCGCAATCGCTGCCACGGCGAACGCTTCGTTCAGCTCGTAGAGATCAACATCCTTGTCGCGGTCCCACCCAGTTTTCGCCAGCAGCTTTTCTACGGCGTCCACCGGCGCCATCATCACCCATTTCGGCTCCACGCCACTCACCGCCTGCGCCACGATCCGCGCCATCGGAGTCTTGCCCAGTCGCGCCGCATTCCGCTCGCTCGTCACCACCACGGCCGCCGCGCCGTCGTTTGTTCCCGGCGCATTTCCCGCCGTCACGGTCCCGCCCTCTTTTTTGAACGCAGGGCGTAGCTTCGCCAACGCCTCCAGCGACGTATCCTCGCGCGGCGATTCGTCGAATTTGATCACCACCGGCGGGCCTTTGCGCTGCGGCAATTCGATCGGCACGATCTGCTCGCTGACAAAACAGGATTTCGTGGCGCGCACCGCTTTCTGATGGCTTTCCAACGCAAACTTGTCCTGCTCCTCGCGGGATATCCCATACTTGTCTGCCACCAGCTCGGCGGTCATGCCCATGTGAAAATTTTCGTACACGTCCCACAAGCCGTCCACGATCATCGAGTCGAGCAATTCCGCATTCCCCAACCGAAAGCCCGACCGCGCGCCCTTCATCAAGTACGGCGCGTTTGACATCGACTCCATCCCGCCCGCGACCACGATTTCCGATTCGCCCAGCATCACCGCCTGCGCCGCCAGCCCCACCGCTTTCAGGCCCGAGCCGCACACCTTATTAATCGTCATCGCCGCCACGCGAGGATCAAGCCCACCTTTCAGCGCCGCCTGTCGCGCGGGATTCTGTCCCAGCCCAGCCTGAATCACGTTGCCCATGATCGCTTCGTCTACCTGCGCAGCCTCGATCCCCGCCCGCCGAACCGATTCCGCCACCACTTTCGCGCCGAGCTCCGGCGCCGTAAGCGGCGAAAGCCCGCCCATAAATTTCCCAATCGGCGCGCGCACCGCGCTCAACAGCACAGGTTTTTCCACGGTGGAATCTCCTTCAGCAGGCAATCGACAGAAATTCCAGTATAGGCGCGGCGGCAGAGGTGGTCAATTTGAGCAAGGGGTTCTCTACTTACACCCCAAATAACCACACAGCGCCACGATGGTAGTGGCGTGTGCGCCAGCGACCAGAGCCGCGTCGAGACCGGAGGCTCCGCAAACGCGAATGCCAACTTCCGCGCGGGGGAGTCTTGTAACAGTGGTTATGAGATCAGCCGGATTAGATATCTCCTCTTCATTTGCTGATGGTAACAGAGGCAGCTTTGCAAGCGTCAAACGCACCTAGCCGCATTGCCCAAGAAGGCATGCTTAATTCGTTCATTTCAATCTTCTTGAAGTGGTTTTTGAAGACTAACTGCTGATTAGTTAGTCGCACTATCGGACATCCTGGTTCCAGTACCCACATTTCCGGTTGGCGTTATCAATCAGGACTTTGCCTGATCCGATTGGACAGCATCAATCCTTTTGTCAGGCCACGGGAAAGCAACCACTCTGGTTTCCCCGATGGGCATTTTTTGCTGTTAGCTATCGTCCATGGCCAAACGACTATCGTGCGCGTGTCGAGGCGCCGGTTCTCAGCATTGGGGAAGCCCCGGCCTGTGCCGGGGCCCTTGCTCATGCGACAGGATCCGGCTTACCGGCTGACCTGGACGCTGGTTCCTCCGGCGCCAGGGCCGCTAATGCGGGCGCCTTCACCGTTGGAGACAATCTTGACCCAGAGCGAGTCCTTGCCCTTGTAGTACGAGGTGGCGCTGGCCTTGCGCAGCGCATCCAGGCTGTCCTGCGGCGTACCAGAGGCTGCAGTGGCGAATCCCGGCAGCTCGAAGATCACCCACGAGCCGCTATCCAGTTCGCTGAGGCGCAGTGCCACGGACGGCCTTTCGGTGGTCACCTTGATCTCGGTGCCGGCGCGTATGTTGGTTTCACCGATTAGGGTGAACTCCTTGCCATTGCGGCTGACAATGACTGGCGGC
>CAZLWY010000005.1:0-10023 GCA_964563425.1 uncultured Acidobacteriaceae bacterium
CGGGCGTGCGTGGCGAAAATATCCAGGATGAGCTGCGTGCGGTCGATCACGCGGCAGTCCGTGCCCTTTTCCATGTTCCGCAGCTGCACCGGCGTGAGGTTGTGATCAACGACCACCAGAGGCACGCGCCGCGTCTGCGCCTCTATGCGAATTTCGTCGAGCTTGCCGCGCCCGACGAGCGTCGCAGGATCCAGCGCATCCCGCACCTGCAACAAGCTGCCGACGATATGGGCGCCGGCGCTTTCGGCCAGCTCCTCGAGCTCGAGGAGGGAATCCCGGCTCGCGACGGTAGGGCCATCGGCTTTGCCCCGCGACCGGCCGCGCAAGGCTACGCCTACGAGTAGCACTCTTTCGCGGCGGTCCACTTCCTGGGCAGTCTTCATTCGATTGCGCTGCGGAGGGCGAAGCGGGAGCTGGAAGCGATCCATTCCATTGAGAAAAGAATGATACGCCGTTTGGGCGCGGCGGGCCAGCGGAGCGGGTGGCGCGACCAGGCCACACCGCGCCGGGGAATTCGCCGGCTCTGGAATGTTGCCGGCCGGGATTGCCTGACGGCGGGCGATGTCGTAGGCTGTACCGAGCTTAGGGGTATTCCGCGCCTCATTTTGGCCGGACACGCCCTTTTCGCCGGCGGAGGCGCGCCGCGGCGAAGGGACCGGTGACCGGCTAACGACAAAGCAGCGCGGCACGCGTTCCTAACTTCAGAGCGCCGCAGTGAAAACTGCGAGCGAGCTTTTTGAAAAACCATACAATTTCTGGGAGCAACGATGCGCGGGTGGCGGTCTGAATCGACGTTTGGCTGGCACGATTCCTGTTTTCGTTGTCGAGTGATTCCGAAAGAGGCGAAGCCGGCCCTTCCCGACTGCTCCCCTCCTAAAGAAGTCACCACCGCCCTCATGGACGCTCCTCGTTGAACACCGCAACCCAAAATGCCTTCCAGAAGCGGCCGAAGCTGCTTTTGTTTATCGGCTACGGGCTGGCAACGATCTGCCTCGTGTGGGTGTTGCACGATTTCCACATCGTCCAGGAGCTGAAAAACCTCGCGAACGTGAGCTGGGAATGGGTGCTGATCGGGATGGGGTGCGACGTCCTGAGCTATGTGATTCAGTCGCTGCGATGGAAGTTCCTGCTGTCGCCCTTCGGGAAAGTGCGGCTTAGCCGGTCGATCCGGGCTGTGTTCGCAGGCCTGTTTGCAAACCTCGTGTTTCCTTTGCGCCCGGGAGAAGTCCTACGGAGCTACCTGCTGGCAAATTCCGAGGAGATCACGATCGGGCGCGTCCTGGGAGCGGTCGGCGTGGAGCGGTTCGTCGACCTGGTGATCGCGACGGCAGCGCTGGCGATGGTCTCCCTGTACATCAACTTGCCGCGGCCCGATCAGCGCGTGGCCGACACCCTCGCCTACGTAACCCTCTTCCTATTGTTCCTGGTGGGCCTGCTGATCCTCTATATCGAAATTAAGCTCAGCAAGAATTCGCCGCTGGACGGCAAGAAGGCTCACCTGCCCGGGAAGTTCATGGCCGTTCTCACCGATCTGCACGCGATCGGGACTTCACCGAGCTTTTACGCGGCGGTGTTGACGTCCTTGCTGCTCCCACTCTGCCAGGTGCTGGGGCTGTGGGCGGTGATGCGGGCGTATGGGTTGCCGCTCTCGCTGCTGGCGGCCGGCGTGGTGCTGCTGATCATCAACCTGGGAGTCTCGTTGCCGAATGCGCCCGCGAATGTGGGCTCCTACCAGTTCTTCTGCGTACTGGGCTTGACGATCTTCGACGTGGAAAAGACCCGGGCCACCGGGTTTTCGATCTTCGCCTTTCTTGCGCTTACGATTCCGCTGGCGTTTTTGGGCTTCGTGGCGCTGCTGCGGAGCGGCATGTCGTTCGGAGCGATGCGCCAAAAGGTGAAAGGCCTGGGTGGGCGGCCGCGCTCGTAGTCCCGGGCCGGTTCAGTTGTTGACCTGACGCTCGAACGACACATCATCGACACATCCCCGGATTTCGTTCAGAAAGCCCCGATGCCGCCGGGGTAGAATTCCAGTTATAGTCACGCGTCCGGCTTCGATCGGGCGCGTGCATGTACCCATGGCCTCCGACATCCAAAAACGCCTTGAAAAGGCCCGGCGAAGCCTCGAGAAAAACAAGCTGCGCGAGGCTGTGGCGGAATACGAGGCGATTCTCGATGAGACGCCGTCGCACAGCGAGGCCGTGCAGGGCCTAGCCGACCTTTACACCCGCCTGAACGAGCCGGAGAAGGCCGCGGAATATTTCGGAATCCAGTTCGACCGGCTGCTCGAGCTAGGCGATGCCGCGAAGGCCACCGCGATTTTCGGGCGTTTTCTGCGCCCCTACCCGCAGCCTCCCGACCGGCTGATGCGCTACGCCTCGCTGCTGCAAAAGCAGAATCACGCATACGAAGCGATCGAACAGTTCGACTCCGCGGCCGCGCTTTTCCTGGAGCAACAGCGCGGTATCGAAGCGCTGGCGTGCTATGAAAGCATGGCGCTTCTGGAACCGGAAAATAGCGCGCGGCACCTGGCGTTGGGCGAGCTGGCCGAAAAACTGCGGCACGCCGATCTCGCCGCACGAAGTTTCCTGCGGGCCGGACAGCTGACCCTTGCAAGCGGCGGTCTCGACGAATCGCTCGAACATTTCGGGCGCGCCCACAGACTCATGCCGAAGGACCGCACCGGCGCGCTGCTTTTCGCCGAGGCCAAGCTGCGCAAAGGCGATCCGACCGGAGCCGTGGCGCTGCTCGAACCGTTTGCGCCCAGCGAGAAAGATACGGCCTTTCTCGCGCTTTTCGGTGAAAGCCTGCTCCGCGCGGGGCACCTGGACCGTTCGCGCCAAGCCTTCGAGAACTATTACAAACAGAATCCCGACCGCTACGAAAAGCTATTCGAACTCACCGGCGCCTACATTCGCGCGGGTGAAGACGCCAAAGGCGCCGGCCTGCTGGCACAGACGAAAGACTGGATGCGCGCCGGACGCAAAGAAAGCGAACTTTCGGTCCAGATGGACCGGCTGGCCGCGACCTATCCGGCTTCGCTGCCACTTGCCGAAGCGGTTGCGCACGCCTACGAGGAGATGAACCGCGAAACGAAATATTTCGACGCGCTGGTGCGGCTGTTTGACGTCTATCTGGGCGCCGCCCGCTTGAAAGAAGCTTGCGAGACACTCGACCGGCTCGTGGATATCGATCCCTACGATTATCGCAACCAGGAGCGCATCAGCAAACTCGAAGGCAGAGTCGATCCCGCGTTTTTGCAGAACGTGCTGTCCCGCGCGGCCAAGGCAGCGACGGTTTCAACGCGCACGGACGGCTTCACGGGCGCGGGCTCGGAAGCGGCGGCGGGTGCGGGGCCCGTAACGGAAGAAGCGCGCGCTGCGCAGGCTCTCGAGGACCTGGTGGTGCAGGTCGAAATCTTTTTGCAGTACTCTCTGCAAAGCAAGGCGGTCGAACGCCTCGAGCGAATCGCCGAGCTCTTCCCGGGAGAAGAAGACAGGAACGAGCGGCTGCGCGCGCTCTACGAGCGTGCGAATTGGTGGCCGAAGGGCGCACCGCGCAAGGCGACTCCCGCACCGCCGGTGGTGAAACCCGCGCCCGTCGAAGCGGCAGCTCCGCCGCCTCCCGCTGCGATGCCTGCCGAAACGCACCGCGACCTGGCCGCCATCGCCGAAATCAACCGGCTGCTCTATCGGCAATCCACGCCGAAGGAAATCGCCGCCAGCGCTGCCGCGGAGATCGGCAAATATCTTCACGTGACCCGTTGCCTCATTGCGGTGGGAGCCGCGGGCGAGGCGCCGCAACTGACCGCTGAATATTTCGCGCCGGGAACGCTCGCGGCGGGAACCGCGCGCATTCCCCTGATCGTCGCGCTGGCCGCCAAAGCCGCGCCGGACGCGCTCGGAGGAATCGAGCTCAGCGCCGCGACCGCTCCGGGACTCCGCGATTTCGGACTTGAATCCGCGCTGGCTGTGGAGCTGACCGACAAGGAGTCGCAGGCTCCCGCCGGAGTGCTGCTCGTGGGAGACGCCGGTGGCCGGAAATGGAAGCCAAACGAGAGCTATTTCCTGCAAGCCGTGGGCGACCAGCTGGTGATGTCGGTGAATCACACCCGCTTGCGCTCGCTGGTGCGTTCACTCGCCGTGGCGGATGAGAAAACGGGCCTGCTCAGCCGCGGCGCGTATATCGATTGTCTTCTGGTCGAATCCAATCGCGCGCGCACGCAAGGCACGCCGCTTTCGCTGGTGATCGTGCAGATCGATCGCGGCGGGGAGCTGCTGCGCGAACACGGCGACGCGGCCGTCGAGCAATACGTCGAGCAGCTGGCGCGCGCGCTTTCTTCCGCCGTACGCCAGACCGATATCGCCGTCAAGTACACAGCGTGGTCGCTCGTGTTCGTGCTGCCGAATACTTCGCTGGAAAATGCCCGCGCGCTGGCGGAAAAGCTGCGTCAGGTGGCCGGTACGGTGACGCCGCCGTGGGGCGCGCAGGATTTGACGGCCAGCGCGATCGTAGCCGAGGCGTCGGCACGGCCGGGCGACGAAACCGAAGATCGCGTCACCGAGTGGATCAATCGCGTCGAAGCCGGTCTGGACGAGGCGCGCCATCGAGGCGGCAACGTTCTGGTGCCGCTGGCAACTCCCTAATATAGTAGGTAGTGACAAATGGCGGGACACGCAAAAGTGAAAGTGCGCCCGGGCGGAAGCTCGGGTGCGGACGTTCGCGGGCTGCGCTTTGGCGTGGTCGTCGCCGAGTTCAACGATTTCATCACCCACCGTTTGCTCGCAGGCGCGCTCGAGGCGTTCGCCGAAGCGGGTGTGGACAAACGGCAGCTGGAAATCGTGAAGGTGCCGGGATCGTTCGAGTTGCCCATCGCTGCAAAGCAAATGGCGGCCACGCGCCGCTTCGACGCGCTGATTTCGATCGGCTGCGTGATCCGGGGGGAGACTTCGCATTACGACTACGTCTGCTCGGAGACGGCGCGCGGCATCCAGCTCGCCCAACTCGATACAGGAGTGCCGGTAGGGTTCTGCGTGCTGACATGCGATACGAAGGAGCAAGCCCTCGCGCGCGCGGGCGAGAAGGATTCGAACAAAGGATATGCGGCGGCCATGGGCGCCATCGAGATGGCGCAGCTTTCACGAAAATATTCGCCGACGGCGGCAGACAAGGCGAAATCCGCCGCCCGCAAGACCCCGCTGCGCACTGCGCGCGGCCCCCGGCGGCGCCGATGAGCTACCACCGTCACAAATCCCGGGAATTTGCCCTGCAGATGCTCTTCGAATGGGACATGGCGCGCAAGGAACCCGCGCTCGTGAAAAGATTTTTCTGGCGAGGCGCCCGCGCCTCGGAGGAAACGCGGAACTTTGCGAACCATCTTTTCGACGCCACGGTCAAAGAATCCGCCGCGATCGATGAAATGGTCGGGAGGCTCTCTGACAACTGGCGCCTCGAGCGCCTCGCTCCCGTCGATCGCAACATCCTGCGCCTGGCGATCTACGAGCTTCGGATCGGGCACAAAGACTCGCCCCCGAAGGTCGCGATTGACGAAGCGCTGAAGCTGGCGAAGAAATTTTCGTCCGAGGAATCGGCGGGGTTCTTGAACGGCATTCTCGACGCGGCACTCAAGAGCATCGAAGCCGGATCTTCGACGACCTAGAGACGGCGCGCGATGGCGGCGATTTCGTCGAGCACGCGCCTGGTAGTTTCCGGGCGGGTGGTCTCGGAATAGACCCGCAGCATGGGTTCGGTTCCCGAGGCGCGCACCATACCCCAGCCGATGTCTGCGAGATAGAATTTCACGCCGTCGAGGTCTTCCCGCCGCACAACCGGCCAGTCCAGGAACTTCTGCAGGTTCGGAGCGGCGAAATATGCGAGGGCTTTTTCCTTCTGCCCGTCCTTCAGAGTGAGGTCCACGCGCCCGTAGTGATGTTCGCCATGTTCGCGATGCAGCATGGCGACCAACTCGCCCAGCCGCTTGCCGTGCCAAGCCATTACTTCCGCAAGCAGCAGCGCGCTCACGGTCGCGTCTCGCTCCGGCAGATAAAGCTTGGTTCCGATCCCGCCACTTTCCTCGCCGCCCAGCACGATATTGCCTTCCAGCATCTTTTCGCAGATGTATTTGAAGCCAACCGGGGTCTCCCACACTTTCCGCCCGAGCTTCGCCGCGATTTTGTCGATCATTTTCGTGACCGTGAACGATTTGGCCACGTCGCCCGCGAGACCGCGCGTGCCCGCGAGATGCCAGAGCAGGATCGAGAAAATCTGGTGGGGCGTGACGAACGTGCCGTCGGGGTCCATCGCGCCGATCCGGTCGGCATCCCCATCGAGCGCGAAGCCGGCATCGTAGCCTCCGGCGCGCATCGCACGGCGAAGAGCCTCGACGTGAGGCTCGATCGGCTCCGGATTCACGCCGCCGAAAAGCGGATCGCGATTGCCGCGGATTTCAGCGGCTTCGATGCCGTTGCGCTGAAAAAGCTCGAGCAGCAAACCGCGCCCCGCGCCGTGCATCGGATCGATCAGAAACCGAAATCTCGCCTGGCGCAGGCGCTCCCAATCGACGAGTTCGGAAAGCGTGGCGAGATAGGGTGTGCGCACATCGAGGGCCTGTATCAGGTCGGGGCGCGGCCCAAGCGCAGGCACTCCGTCGCGCAGCACGACCGCTAGCTCCTGCTCGATTTGCGCGACGATCGCCGGCGACGCCGAGCTTCCATAGCTCGCCTTGAATTTCACGCCGTTCCAGCGATACGGATTGTGGCTCGCGGTGATTTGGATCCCGCCCGCGGCTGTGCGCTGACGCACCAGCAGCGAAACGGCGGGAGTCGGACAAGCCTCCTGGGCCAGAAAGACACGCGTGCCCGCAGCGGCTAAACTTTCCGCAGCTACGCGAGCAAAGCGTTCGGAGCCGAATCGCACGTCGTAGCCGACCACAATCCCCGCGCCCGGTGTTTCTGAACGAGCCGCGTATCGCGCGATCGCATGCGCCACTTTGCACACGTTCGCGTCCGTGAAATCCTCGGCGATGACGCCGCGCCAGCCGTCGGTGCCGAATTTGATGGCCATTCCGGGCGCGCTCGAATTCTGGGGATTAGACAAGGCGGTTTAGTCGCTGCTCCTCGAGCCATTTCACGATCTTGCCCACGTCCTGCGAGCGCTCGCGCGAACAAAGCAGCAAGGCGTCCTCGGTTTCGACGAGGACCAGATCGCGCACGCCGATCGCGGCGATGAATTTCTTGGGACTCCAGAGAAAGTTACCCCCGGCGTCCAGCGCAAAGGTCGCGCCCGCCGACACATTCGCGCCTGGTGTTGTGGCGAGCAGCTCGTACACTGCGGCCCACGAACCGATGTCGCTCCATCCCACGTTCGCGGGTATGACGAAGACGTTCGATTGTTCCCTGTCGCGCGTCGCCGGCTCCATGATTGCGTAATCAACCGAAATATTCTGGAGCTTTGGATAAACGCGGTCGAGCGCTGATCGATAGCGCCGCGTGCCGACAAACTCCCCCAGCTCCCTCATCGCCTCGTGCGTGGCAGGCAGGAAGCGCCGCAAGTTGTCCAGGAAGGTGGACGCGCGCCAGAAAAACATCCCCGCGTTCCAGAGATACATACCGGATTCGAGATATTTTTTCGCTTCTGCGAGCGCCGGCTTCTCGGTGAAGCGTCGCACGGCATAGGCGGTGACTCCGCGGGGCTTCGCGGCTTCGGCGCCGCGCTCAATATATCCGTAGCCTGTTTCCGGGCGCGTAGGCGAAATGCCGATCACCACCAGATGGCCCGGCGTGCGCGCAAGATCGAGCGCGGATCGAACCAGCGCGCGATACCCGGCCGCGTCGGCAATGTAAGCGTCGGAGGGAAGCACGGCCATCAGCGCATCGCCATGCTCGTGAATCAGATGGGTCGCCGCCAGCGCGATCGCCGCCGCGGTGTTCACACCGGCGGGCTCGGTCAGAATACGGGAAGGCGCAATTTCCCCCAGCTCGCGACGCATCGCCGACTGCTGCTCCTGGTTGGTCACGATCCAGGCATTCTTCGCCGAAAACAGTGGCGAGAGCCGCTCCAGCGTCTCGCGCACCATCGTCTGCGAACCGACGATATTCAGCAGCTGCTTGGGAGTGCGCATGCGGCTGCGCGGCCAGAATCGCGTGCCTCGCCCTCCGGCCAGCATCACCACGCAAGCCGGCAGCGTCGCGCTCCTCGCAGGCTTTTTCCTCGCGCGCTTCATTTATGCACCAGCCGCATCCAGTCGTTTTCGGAAACACCGCGTTGTCCAAGTCCAGAACCGAATTCGCCGGCTTCGCGCGGCACGAAAGTCCGCAACAGCGAGGTGCGCCCCTGCGGAGCGATCTGATACGCGCCCAGACCCGCAGGAATCATCCACACCTGCGCGGGCCCGAAATTCACCTGCTCGCTCTGCCAGCGAATCGCGCCGGAGCCATCCAAGAATACGAGCAGATCGAAACATTCCGCGGACGAACCCATCAGCACGGGCCCTTCGAACTCCCAGCGGCAGGTTTCAAAGTAAGGGCAGGAGACAAAATAGGTCTTCTCGGCTCCCTCTTCCTGGATTCGCACGGGCTCAACTTTGCCGCCAAGCTGCTTGCCGAAACGCATCACATCGAGAGCCTTCTCAATATGCAGCTCTCTGGCGCGGCCCTGCGTGTCGCGGCGATTGTAATCAAACACGCGATACGTGAGGTCGGACTGCTCTTGAATCTCACACAGCACCATTCCGGGACCGATCGTGTGCGCGGTGCCGGCCGGCACGAAGATCGCGTCGCCCGTGCCTACCGGAACGCGCATCAGGCAATTCTCTGCCGTACCGTCTGTAATCGCGCGCGCAAAACTCTCGCGCGTGACGGTCGGCTTCAAACCCACGAGCACTTCCGCCCCGGCCCGCGCGCGCATGGCGTACCACATTTCCGTCTTCCCGCGCCCGCCGGCGGCCCCCTCGTGCGCCGCCGCATACTCATCGTCCGGGTGCACCTGCACGGAGAGTTTTTCGTCGGGAAAAATAAATTTCACGAGCAGAGGAAAATCCCCGCCGGTATCGGCGCGCGTGCCGGCCCATTCCGGCGGCATTTCGCGCCAGGCGACGCGCAGTTCGCGGTGGGCGAAAGGACCGTTCGCGAACCGGCATTCGCCGCCCGTCATCCAGGCCTCGCCCAGCGGCTCGGCAAGATCGGATTTTTCCGGGAAAAAAGGCGCAAGGGAACGCGATCCCCACGGACGCGGGCTGAAGACGGGCTCCAGGCGCGCGGGACACACGATCATAGATTCACGCAGAGGCGGCGTTCACTTCGACGTGCCGAAGAAACGCGCCATCCGCTTGAGTCCTTCATCGATGCGATCCATTGAAGTAGCGTAGGAAATGCGAAGATGTCCGGGCGCGCCAAAAGCCACGCCGGGAACGACGGCAACGTGCTCGCGTTCAAGCAACAGCCGCGAAACCGCCATATCGTCCGTCATCTCGGCGTTGTAGTGCCGCGAAATATTCGGGAACACGTAGAACGCGCCCTGCGGCGCGGTGCACGTGACGCCGGGAATCGCGCGCAGACCCGCGACGATCCGCTCGCGGCGCCGCCCATATTCGGCCAGCATCGTGGCCACGCCGTCCATCGGCCCGCGCATGGCCGCGACGCCGGCGTACTGCGTGATCGAGGTGGGATTCGATGTGGACTGGCTCTGCAATTTCGTGACGGCGTCGACCAGCGGCTTCGGCGCCAGCACGTAACCCAGCCGCCAGCCGGTCATCGCAAACGTCTTTGAAAACGAACCGACCACGATCGTCGAGTTCTTCGATCCCGGAATGCTCGCCACCGAATAGGGCTTCGCATCGCCATACGTGAAGTGCGAATAGCACTCGTCGGCCATCAGCCAGATGTCCTTGCGCTGGCAAACGGCCAGAATCTTCGCGTACTCATCCGGCGGGATCACCGCGCCCGAAGGATTGCTGGGCGAATCGCAGATCACCATGCGCGTGCGCGCCGTGATCAGCCTCTCCAGCGCGGCCGCGCGCATCACGAAATT
>CAZLWY010000006.1:0-8561 GCA_964563425.1 uncultured Acidobacteriaceae bacterium
CGTCAAATTGTTCGCCTGCCGGAACGAACGGTAGAGTTCATTCAGCGTGGGCGCGCGAAATGCGCGATAGACGCTCGCCGACCACGACACATGAGAGTTGATCGCGTTCACGATGCTCGCGCGCGGGCTGAAGGCCGTATAGGACCGGCTGGGATAATTCAACGTCGTCGGAGTTCCTGCCGGGATGAAAGGGTCGGTGTAGAGAAACGCGTCGAAGTTGCGCCAGTCGTCGAATCGCCCGCTTACCTCGAGCGTCCATCCCGGCTTCAGCTGGAATATGTCCTCGCCGAATACGCCCATGGTCCGCTGGTGCCCGCCCGTCGCCGTATCTTTTGTATTGTCCCCGGTGACGGACGAAAAAATCTGCTCGTTGCTGTGTCCCAGCTCCACGTGGTCGTCGTAACCCGCCACCAGAGTCTGGCGCTTGCCCACATTTTTGGTCCAAAGCCCCGACCCGCCGATGCCCTGCGCCGGCACCGTCTGCAAATCCGTCAGATGCTGGCTGTTCTGGTTCAGCGCCACCGAGAAAAAGCTCTGCTTGTAGGTCTCAAAATCCGCGTACGTTCTTAGTTGCACGTTCCCGAACTCGCCCAGATCCAGATTGGCGCCCAGCGCGCCCTCTCCCAGCCGGATGCTGTTGCCCTGCCCGATCGTTCCGTTGTTGCGCGTGTCGTTGAAATACATTCCGCGCGCGAAAAGGATGCTGTCCGCTCCGATTTTTCGCGCAACGGTCAGATCGCCGGTGCCGTGCTGTGAAAACGCGCTGGTGTCCACGCTTCCCTGATCCTCGGGCGGCACCAGCACGTAGCCGTCTGTGTGGAACGCTTCGCCGGAGGCCGAGGCTTCCCATTTTCCAATTCCACCGCTCGCCGCCAGCGACATCTCCTGCGTGTTCTGGTTTCCGTACGATGCTTCGAGCGTCACGCCGCCCGGCTCAGGAGGCCGCGTCAGAAACTGGACTACGCCGCCCAGTGCCTCGCTGCCGTACAGGCTCGACGCGCCTTCCTGCGTCACTTCCACGCTTGCTACCTCCGCCTCCGGTACGTGATCCCAGTACACCCAGGAACCGAACGGATCGTTGAGCGGAATTCCGTCCACCAGCACCAGCGCGCGGCTCGCACCATTCGCGCCCAGCCCGCGCAGCGAAACTCCCAGCGTTGTCGGATTCGCCGTGCGGCTGCTCGTCCGCCGGAAAAGGCTGAATCCCGGTACCTGCCGGAGCATGTCGTCGAGCGCCAGCGCCGGCGTCGCCTGTAAATCATCGGAGGAAAGTTGAACGTCGCCGACCGGCGTTTCACCCACCGGCAGCGCGGTGCGCGCTGCGGTCACCGTGACTTGCTGATTCAGCACGGCCGGCTCAAGCGTCACGCTGATCTCAGCCACCGCTCCCCCCGCGGCCGTCCACGCCTGCTCGACGGTTTGAAATCCCTTGGCCGTCACGGAAATCGTTCCCGCACTCGCGGGAACTCCGTCAAAGGCGAACGCGCCGGAATTGTCCGTGATGGTTTGCGGCGAATACGAACCCGCGCTCAGCTTCACCTCAGCGCCCGGCACCGAAGCCCCGCTTGCGTCGCGCACCACGCCCGCGACACGCATCCCCTGCGCCCGCACCCGGGGCACGCACACGACCGCCAATAGCAAAAACAGCCCTACGTATCGCCGCAATCCTTCAAACATCCTTACCCACCTCGCCCTGGCTGAAACGATGGCCCGCATTGTAGCCTGTACGCCGGAAATTGCGGTTCTGTTTCACGGCCCGTTTCTTGAACTAGTAGACGCAAACGGCGTCTTCTGCACTACATCCGAGATGCGCCGCAACCGAATCCAGGGAGCGAGGGGTCATACAAGCAGGCCGAACCCCCAAGCCCCGGTTTTTGAAATGCCAGTTGCCGGGGAAGGCCCCTTAGGCTATAGTTGCTACTGCGCGTTGGGCTTAACCGGCGCGGGTGTCTTTGGCACTATTTCAGGAGGAACGATCATGGAATGGACCACACCGCAGCACGAAGTTGTCGAACTGAACTGCGAAGTCAGCTCGTACGCGAACGCTGAACTCTAGTTCTGAAGTTTTGAATGAAGATTAAAGTCCTCGGCTCTGCCGCGGGCGGTGGGTTTCCGCAATGGAATTGCGGATGCTCCAACTGCCATCGCGCTCGCCGGGGACTTTCCGGTTTCAAGCCCCGCACGCAAGCGCAGGTCGCGGTTTCCATTTCGCCTGGTTCGTGGATTCTGCTCAATGCCTCACCCGACCTCCGCCAGCAGCTTCTGCGCGATCCCGATTTCGCTCCCGCGGCGACGACTCGTGCCACACCTGTTTCGACCATCGTTTTGACCAGCGCCGACGTCGACAGTGTGGTCGGGCTTTTCCATCTGCGTGAATTTCAGCCGCTGCGCGTCTTCGCCACGGCCTCCGTGCTCCGCATTCTCACGGAAGAAAATTCGCTCTTTCGATGTCTCGAGCGATCTTCGCCGCCCATCCGCTGGGAGCCGCTCGCGCTCGATCGCGCGGTGGCGATTCCCGGCCTCGAGTGCAAAGCGATCCCGCTCGGCGGCGATTATCCCGACTACGTCAGCCCCGCGCTGCGAAAAAGTCTTCCGCGGGGCGAAGCCGTCATGGGCCTCAAGCTACTGCACGAGGACGGGAAAGTTTTCTATGCGCCAGCAATCTCCGGCCAGAGCGGTGATTGGAGACGCTACGCGAAGGAGGCCGATCTTGCACTTCTTGACGGCACGTTCTGGACCGACGACGAACTCATCGCGGTACGCGGAAGCGGTAGGACCGCGCGCGAGATCGGCCACGTTCCGCTTTCGGGCGCCCAGGGCCTGCTTGCGCAGCTCGCTCAATCGCCCGCCGCACGCAAAAGCCGCCGGGTGCTGATTCACCTCAACAACACCAATCCTGTGCTCGATGAATCGAGCGATGCGCATCGCGCAGTGCGCGACGCTGGACTCGAAGTCGCATATGATGGGATGGAAATTGAGCTGCCATGACTTCCGGCCACTCACCCGAAATGCTGACCGAAGGCGAATTCGTCGCGCGCTTTCGCGCGATCGGCACACAGCGCTATCACCACCAGCATCCCTTTCACCTGCTGATGCACGAGGGAAAACTGACGCGCGGCCAATTGCAGGCATGGGCGCTGAATCGCTATTCCTATCAGAGCAGCATCCCGATCAAGGACGCCGCGATTCTGGCGCGCACAGTCGATCCCGCGTTTCGCCTCGCGTGGCGCAAGCGCATCATTGACCATGATGGCGACGGCGTGCGCCCGGGTGGAATCGAAAAATGGCTCAAGCTGGTCGAGGCCACCGGACTTTCGCGCGAGCAGGCCATTCGCGGCGAGGGAATTTTACCGGCCACGCGTTTTGCGGTGGGCGCCTACGTCGATTTCGTCAGCCAGCGATCGCATTTGGAGGCCGTAGCGTCGTCGCTCACCGAGCTTTTCTCGAAAGATCTGATCACGCTGCGCGTAGATCGCCTGCGCGAACATTATCCGTGGCTTTCGAGCGGCCTGGACTATTTTCAGGGCCGCATGACGCAGGCGCCGGAAGACGCGAACTTCGCGCTCGATTGGGTGGTGAAGCACGCGCGCAATCGCGAAGAGCAGGAATTGGCGCTCGGGGCCCTGCGCGCCAAATGCGACATCCTGTGGGCCATGCTCGATGCGCTTTATTTCGCTTACGTCGAACCGGGATGGCCGCCGCCCGGCGCATTCGTTCCCGCGAAGGAATCCCCGTGACGCCGGATCCTTCGAAGCGCGCGCGCCTGGCGCCCGGCTGCCGATTGAACGAAAAATCGCAGCCCTCGCGCGTGCTGCTGATGCCGGAACGCGCGCTGCGGCTGAATGGCCCGAGCCTTGAAATCGTCGAGCGCTGCGACGGTACGCGTACGGTGGCCGAAATCATCGCCGACCTGCAGAGGCTGTACTCGAAAGCTGCGCCGCAGAAGGTGGAGCAGGACATTCTCGAATATTTGGGCCGGCTGCACGATCAGCGTGCGGTCGATTTCGAATAGGGCCCCACATCGAGTTTGCGCGCGACTTCGCATGGGCCCCTTTTCTTTGTTTCGAACGAGACACGCTGCCAATGACTTCGCCGAGTGTGTCACTCCGTTCGGTCACTGAATCCGCCGCTCACGAATGCGTGCGGAACGGCATCCCAGTGACGTAAGCTAGGTGCATCCTAAAATGAGCGCGCCCATTGGGAATCCGCTGGCGCTGGTGGCGGAGCTTACGCATCGCTGCCCGCTGCACTGCGTTTACTGCTCGAATCCGCTGGAGCTGACCGCGCGCGGAAGCGAGCTTTCCGCCGATTCCTGGGCGCGGGTGTTTCGCGAGGCGGCCCAGCTCGGCGTGCTGCAGGCGGACTTCACCGGAGGCGAGCCCCTGGCGCGTCCCGACCTTACGGAAATGATCCGTTCAGCTCGCGCCGCCGGGCTTTACGCGAGTCTGATTACGTCTGGACTTCCGCTTGACGAGAAACGGCTGGAGGAACTCGTCGTCGCCGGACTTGACCATTTCCAGCTCAGCTTTCAGGGCGCCGAAGCGGAAACTGCGCGCGAATTTTCCGGCACGAGCACACACGCGCAAAAACTGCGCGTGGCCGATTGGGTGAAGCGGCATCGTATCGCGCTGACGCTGAATTTCGTGATTCACCGGGGGAATCTGCATCAGCTGGAGGACATGATCGCGCTCGCTGAAAAGATCGGTCCGTCGCGCGTCGAGTTTGCGCACGTGCAGTATTACGGCTGGGCTTTCGACAATCGCGCGCGACTGCTGCCCACGCGCGCACAACTGGAGCGTTCGCTCGAAGTCCTGAAAGCCGCCGAAGCGCGCCTGCGCGGGCAGATCAAGGTCGAATTCGTCGTTCCCGATTACTACGCGAAATATCCCAAGCCGTGCATGGGTGGCTGGGGGCGCAAAGTCCTGCTCGTGAAACCGAACGGCGATGTCCTGCCGTGCCACGCCGCGAATGTGCTGCCCGGGATGACGTTTGAAAATGTGGAGCACAGCTCGCTGCGGCAGATCTGGGAAGAATCGGCCGCGTTTCAGAAGTATCGGGGCATCGATTGGATGCCCGATCTCTGCCGCAGTTGCGAGCGCCGCGAACAGGATTTCGGCGGGTGCCGCTGCCAGGCTTTCCTGCTGGCGCAGGACGCTCGGGCGACGGATCCCGTTTGTTCGCTTTCGGCTGGGCGGGCGATTGTTGATGGGATTTTGCGGGAGGCGAATTCAGCTACGACCGTCGGCGAATCACAGGGGACTCCATCGGACTGGGTCTACCGTCCAAACCCCGCATGATTCCGGCTTTTTCCACGGGAGACTCCGGAACCCCCGTCAAGCGGAGGCGCTAGGAGCCGTTGCCGCGCCACTCCAAGCGAGCGCCAGCCGTGCTCCGGGGCACTGCGCGCGCCCGCACCGAGCTCCATGTTATTCTTGCTGTATTCGGGTCCGACCCTTCGAGGAGGGCTGAATGTCATCGGCGTCGCTGCGCCGCACCGATCGCGTTTCGCTGACTCTGTTGCTGGAAGCTTCCGGCAAAAACGCCAAAGGCGAGGAATTCAAATTGCCGTCTCGGACGCTGTTGATCAATCGCGCGGGCGCGGTGATCGTTCTCGATCAGGATTTGGCGGCTGAGCAGTTCGTACACCTGCAGCGCCGCGCGCCGCACGAAGCGCATCGCAAAGGGCAAGTCCGGGTGGTCGGCCAGTTCGGCCGCCAGAAGGACGGCTATCTTTACGGCATCGAAGTTCCCGACGCTTCCATGGATTTATGGGGCGTGGAATTTCCGCCGATCGCGGAATCGACGGAAGCCGTGGCTAGGATGCTTCTGGAATGCACCTATTGTCGCGGCCGCGAAGTGGTGCACATGAACGAGCTCGAGCTGCGCGCGTTCGAAAGCAATCGCGGCATCGCCCGCCATTGCAAGACTTGCGGGGTGCCTAGCATCTGGACGCAGGCGCCGCACGAAGACGAAGACAAGCTTGCGCCGCGGAGGCGCCGCGGAGCCGACGGCGCCGGCGCGATTCCCGAGAGCGGCGAGAAGCGCGAACGCGAGCGCATGCGCCTGAAAACGCGGCTCACGGCGTGCATCCGGCAATCGGGGGCGGACGACGAATTGGCTGTGTGTGAGGATATTTCGCCGGTCGGCATGTGTTTCCGCAGCAAGCGCCGCTACGAATCCGACGCCACGATCGACGTCGCGGTGCCGTATTCGCCCGACGCTGCAAATATTTTTCTTCCCGCGCGCGTGGTCTATTCAGAGCAGATGCCGAAGGCCGGCCTTTTCCGTCACGGCACGGAATACCGCCGCGTCGGGGCGCGGACTCGCTGATTCAGAATTCGCCTGTGGCGCGCCTACGGCGCTAAACGAAGATCCCGGGGGCGGCTCTCGGCCGCGCCCGGGATCTTTTGCTTGAGAGCTGCTTTGGCGGCCGCGATTTACGCGGTCGTGAATCGGGCGGCTTTCGCGTTCAGGGAGGTTGCGCTTAGTTGCGTGAGCTTTGCGTCGGCGGCTTTTTCCTCGGCGAGGATCTGGTCAAGCGTGCCGACGACATCGCGCAAACCGAGCGCGCGGGCATAGGATGCCAGCGTGCCGTAGAGCGCGATTTCGTAGTGCTCGACCACGTTGCCATTGGCGATCAGCGCCGTGTCGCGCAGCGGCGATTCCTCGGTGTGACCGATCGAATCTTTCGCCGCACTCAGCAGCTTGTCGATCACGGCGTTGTCGTTCGTTTTCGGTTCGGCTCCGATCGCGCGGAAAATACCCTCCAGACGCGACGCGTGTCCGCGCGTCTCACCGAGATGATGCTGCAACGCGCTGCGTAAATCCGGCGAACTGGCCGATTCGATCATCGACGGCAGGCCCTTGTTCACCAATTTCTGCTCGCAATCGTATGCGTAGCGTAGTTCTACTTCGAAAAGCTCGCGAAGATCTTTGATTTTTCCGATCATAGAGACTGCTCCTTCGAAACTTGGATTCGCCCGTGTTGGGGACGTCTTCGCCATCATGAGCCGCCGGGCGGCACGTGGAACTGCGGTATTCGCCCTAGTTCCTCGAAAGGAATTCACGTAGTACCCGGGGGGAACGGTCAGTTCCAATGTCTGCCGCCAGGCGCGGCCATTTAGAAATGCCTGCGTCTCAAGCGCACATGCGACAGGCGTAGTGCAGAAAAGGCGGACTTGTATTCGCCGGCTCCGCCCGGAGGCAATCCCTTACCACGTCATAGCTTGCGACCATCCCGCCCCGGCCCGGAACCCAGCGGTTCCGTGTCCACGGTGCTGGCGTCCGCATGTCAGAAACCGGCCACTACATACATCACTGTTACCAAATGGATTTTCGGCGCCAAGGTGTGCCGCGCACGATCGATCGAGCTCCTACGAAAACCGCCAATCGGGTGATCGGCGCCCTCGGGTTACACCGCTACGTGAGTACGTTCGCGGGAGCGGCGGGATTGATAGTGCATGGAAATGTTGAGGTACACGTTGCCGTGGGGAGTCTCGAAGCAGAGGATGGTGGCCTCGGAATCGTATCCGGCTTTGGCGCACTGTTGTTCGCTCAGCAGCGCGGGCGGGAAGACTTTGAAGGTGAAGCCGCGGTCGTTGAGCTGCGTGACGGCATTGCCGATCACCATGTTGGCGAGCTCGCAGACAGCTTCGGGCACGATCGCTTCGCCCGGATCGACTTCCGCTCCCGCCAGATAGGCCGCGACTTTCGCGGCGGCGGGCAGGTCCATGTCGAGAATGATGCGGCCTTCGATCTGTCCCTTGAACGTGACTTCGGCGGCGATACCCTTCTTACGATAGCCGTCCTCTTCCATCACCAGGTCGGCGATCTTCGCCGGCTCGCGCATCATTTCCGCTAGCACCGTGTCGAGCGAGCCGACGAACGGCTGGATCAGATCCATCTTCATCGCGTCTTCCCTCCTCCGACCGGGCCCTGTTCGACGGGAATGTTGGGCGGCACGGTCACGCCGTCGTCATTCAGCACGTAGCGGATGATTTCGTAGAGCGCATCGGGCTTCACGGGCTTCTGGACAAAATGGCGCGCGCCCTTCTGCAGCGCCGCCAGAATGTTGTCCTGGTAGCCGACCGACGAGACCATCACGACGCGCGCTTCGGGATGTTCCTGCACGATGCGCTCGACCGCCTCGATGCCTTCCATCTGCGGCATGGTGATGTCCATCAGGACGATATCCGGCTTGGTGCGCGCGTACTCGGTGATCGCCGTGCAGCCGTCCCCGGCTTCGCCCGCGAGCTTGCCGCCGAACGACTCAATCATCTTCGCGAGGCTTTTGCGCGCGAAGACCGAGTCGTCCACGATGAGATAGCGGACCGGCTGATTGTCTTTTCTGGTCAATGCTTCGAACTGTTTCATGACGGTCTCCTTCGAGTGCTTGTATCTCCGGCGCCCACGCCGCTAGGGACATCGGTTGCCTGGTCAGCGGCGGGCCGTTCGGGAAGAACCTTTGATTGCAGAACGCTGGAAAGTCCGGAAAGCGAAACCACTCGGCTCGCGAATCCGCGCGAAATGGCGGACCGCGGCATGCTGTCAACCACGCAGGT
>CAZLWY010000007.1:0-11822 GCA_964563425.1 uncultured Acidobacteriaceae bacterium
CTTCGATCTCGAGCTCTTCGTCAGCCCCGGCGGCTACATCTGCGGCGAAGAAAGCGCTCTGCTGGAAGCCATCGAAGGCAAGCGCGCCGAGCCGCGCAACAAGCCTCCGTTTCCCGTCGCGCAGGGCCTGTGGAACAAGCCGACCGTCATTAATAATGTCGAGACATTCGCCAACGTCCCGCCGATCCTCGTCCGCGGCGTCGATTGGTACAAAGCACAGGGCGTGGGCGGCTGCGCCGGACTGAAATTCGTCGGCATCAGCGGCGATATTGCCAAGCCTGGCGTGTACGAAGTTCCCATGGGCACCACGATTTCCGATCTGATCTACCAATACGCCGGCGGCATTCCCGGCGGGAAAAAACTGAAGGGTTTTGCGCCGTCGGGCCCGTCCTCGGGCTACCTGCCGGGGTCGATGGCGGACGTGAGACTCGATTTCAAGACGCTCGCCGACGCAGGCTCGATGCTCGGTTCCGGTGCTGTCGTGGTCTGCGACGAAAACACCTGCATGCTCGACATGGCGCTCAACTCCACCAAATTTTTCCGCAATGAATCCTGTGGAAAATGCGTGCCGTGTCGCGTCGGTTCGCAGAAAATGGTTGACCTGCTTACCGGCTGGACGCAGGGTAGCGCCGGCTCCGGCGATCGCACCCTGATCGACGAGCTGTCCGATGCGCTGCGGCTCACTTCGATCTGCGGCCTCGGCCAGGTCGTTCCCGCGCCCGTCGCGTCCGTGATGAAGCATTTCCCCGACGAAATCGAAGCGCACCTCTCGCGCCGCGAATGTTCCTCCGGTGTCTGCTTTCCCGGCGGCCCAACGGTTGCGGAAGTGATCGCCGCCACGAGGCGCGCATGAGCGCCGCCGGCCTGATCGAGCTGACCATCGACGGCAAGAAAGTGGCCGTTCCCAAGGACACGACCGTCTTCGACGCCGCGCGCCTGAACGGCATCGCCATCCCCACCCTCTGCCATCAGCAGAACGAAACGCCGGTCGGTGTCTGCCGGCTCTGCGTCGTGGACGTCAACGCGCGCGTTTTCACCGCGTCCTGCGTGCGTCCCGTCGAGTCGAACATGGTCGTCACCACCTCGTCGGAGAAAGTGCAGCGCGCGCGACGCACGCTGATCGAGATGTTGATGGCCGATCATCCGTCGCCCTGCGCCCGCCAGCAGCATTCCGGCGATTGCGAGCTCGAAACGCTCGCGCGTCAGGAAAAAATCACGCAGCCGCGCTTCTCGCACCGTACGACCGGCCGCGGCAGGGACGATTCCTCGCTGAGCATCGCCGTCGATTTCGACGCCTGCATTCTGTGTGACCGCTGCATCCGCGGCTGCAGCGAAATTCGCGAAAATTTCGTCCTCGGCCGCATGGGCAAAGGCTCGCATGCCGGCATCGCCTTTGACGATAACGAGCCGATGGGCGAATCCTCCTGCGTTTCCTGCGGCGAGTGCATGGTTTCCTGCCCCACCGGCGCGCTCACCAACAAAGGCGTCACGCGCACGGCCCTCGGCAGCGGTCCGGCGTTTGAAACCGTCTCGCCTGATGAGCTCCAATCGCTGCCTGTGTTCAAGGGCGTCAGCGGAACGTTCCTGAGCCTGAATCGCGGCGCTGTGGTGAAGCGCCATTTCCGCAAGGACGACATCATCTGCCGCGAGGGCGAGTACGGTTCGACCGCCTTCTACATTCTCGACGGCAAAGCGCAGGTTTCCATTTCTGCGCCGATGGCGCATGTAAAAACGCAGCGCGGCCTGAAGAAATTCATCGGCAAGCTTTCCAGCTCGCTCGCCCAACGCAGCCGCGACCGCCGCGACGAAGAGGCCGACCAGCGCTGGATTCCCATCGACGCACCGATGGACCTGAGCTACGACAATCCGGTCGCCGAGCTCGGCCCCGGCGATCTTTTCGGCGAAATGACCTGTATGAGCCTCTATCCGCGCTCGGCCACGGTGCGCGCGGAAACCGATTGCACCATGCTCGAAATGCTGCGCAACGTCCTCGACATCATGCAGCGCAACAAGAATTTCCGCGCCCAGCTGGACAAGTCCTACCGCCAACGCGCGCTCGATAGCCATCTGCGTTCGGTGCCGGTGTTTGCTGAGCTGACCGACGAATTCATCGGCAGCCTGCGCGAATCGGTCGAGCTGGTACGGTACGCGCCGGGACAGGTGATTTGCCGCCAGGGCGATCCGGCCGACAGCTTTTATCTGGTGCGCATCGGCTTCGTGAAAGTGTCGCAGACGCATCCCGGCGGCGACATGGTCCTCGCCTATTTGTCGCGCGGCGATTATTTCGGTGAAACGGGACTGCTCGCGGGAGACATCCGCACGGCCACCTGCACCGCGCTCGATCACGTCGAGCTGGTTCGCATCGGTGCCGACGATTTCAAGCGCATGATGGCGCAGTTCCCGGCGGTGCGGCAGAAACTGGAAACCGTGGAGCACGAGCGCGCGCAGATGAATCGTGATCGGCTCTCCGTGGTGCAGAGCGTGCCGCTGGATAATTTCCTGGCGCAGGGGCTGATGGAGGCGCAAAGCCTGCTGCTGCTCGACCTGAACAGCTGCACGCGCTGCGACGCCTGCGTGCGCGCCTGCGCTGATTCGCACGACGGCATCACGCGCCTGGTCCGGGAAGGTCTGCGCTTTGACCACTATCTCGTTGCCACGTCATGCCGCCAGTGCCTCGACCCGCTCTGCATGGTCGGCTGCCCGGTCGGCTCGATCCGCCGCCGCAATTCGCTCGAGGTGATCATTGAGGACTGGTGCATCGGCTGCGGCCTCTGCGCCGAAAATTGCCCGTACGGCAACATCAACATGCACCCGTTCAACGTGGACGTGGACGATCCGATGCATCCGGGCCGCAAGATCGCCGCGGTGAAGCAGAAAGCCACATCGTGCGATCTGTGCACGCATCTCAGTGAGCCGAGCTGCGTCTACGCCTGCCCGCACGACGCGGCGCATCGCGTGGATCCGCGAAAATTCTTCGCCGGCCTGCTGGGCCAGGTTCCCGGCATCGCGCAAAAGCCGTGAGCGCCGGAGACGCTCGGTAGTGCGCGGCTTCAGCCGCTGAGATTCCGGCGGCAACCAAAAGGATTCCGGAACTCAAGTTCGAACTGTGCGCATCGACCACACACACCGGAAATGGCTGGGCGCGTCGCTGATCATCTTGGGCGCCTCGACAGCCATGTACGTTCCCTACGCCGTCCGTGCACCCTCCGGCCCCCGCGGCGGCAGCCCGCTGGGGCTCACATTCGGCATCATCGGCTCGGCGTTTATGATTTTCGCGGGTCTGCTCGCCGGGCGAAAAAAATTCCCGATCTGGCGGCTTGGCCGTGCGCAGAGCTGGATGCGCGGCCATCTCTGGCTCGGCCTGCTGAGCCTGCCGATTATCTTTTTTCACGCCGGATTCCGGTTCGGCGGCTCGCTCACGACCGTACTGATGGTTCTGGTGATCACCGTGGTCGGCAGCGGCGTCTTCGGCGCCCTGTTGCAGCACTCCATGCCCAACATGATGACGACGCAGGTTCCGTCCGAGACGATCTTCGAGCAGATCCAGCACGTCCGCGACCAGCTTGTGGCCCAAGCGGATGAAACGACCGCCACGGCGGAATCGGCCTCGACCGCAGAACAGAGCGCTGCGCCCCTCGTCGATTTCTATCGCCGCGAGATGCGGCCGTTTCTGGAAAGCCGCGGAAAAAAACATCAGCTGCTTTCGAATCCCGATCGCTCGCGGAGCACGTTCGAGGGGCTGCGGATGCTGCTGCCGCTCGGACTGCAGGACGCGGCGACGCGCCTCGAACAGATTTGCGAAGAGGAACGCCAGCTTCGCCGCCAGTCACTGCTGCACCACTGGCTGCACGGCTGGCTGATGCTGCACATCCCGCTGTCGTTCGCGCTGCTGCTGCTGGGCGTCGTGCACGCGATCACGGCATTGCGTTATTAGGAGCGTCCCGAAAGATCATGGCCGGCGCGGAACGACCTACCAAACGACGCGCGCAGCGCATCGACATGAACTATTTCAAGCGCCCGCATCCTTTCCGGAGCTGGCGCGTGTGGCTGTCGGTCGCCGTGCCGCTGGTCGCCGGCGCGTGGATCGCATGGCACGCCGTCGGCGGCAACCAGCGCGTGTACAGCGCCGGGCAAATGTCGTCCGCGCACGCCGTGCTGGCCGCGAAATGCGACGCCTGCCATTTCACCATGGCCGGGTTCTTCAATCAAAAGACCAGCGACCGGGCATGCCTCGCTTGCCACGACGGCCCAATCCATCACGCCGATCAGGTGTTCACGCCGCACTGCTCGAGCTGCCACGAGGAGCATCGCGGCTTGCCGCAGCTTGCGAAGACGTCCGATGCGGCCTGCTCCGAGTGCCATGCCGACCTGCGATCGACCACTGGCAATCTGAAATTTGTCCGCGACATCGAAAACTTCGGCTCGGGGCACCCGGAATTCGCTGCGCTGCGGCCCGGCGCTGTGGATCCCGGCACGATCAAGTTGAATCACGCCGTGCACATGAAGAAAAATCTCGCGGGGCCGAACGGGCCCGTCGAGCTCGATTGCGACGATTGCCACCGGCCGCCGGATTCGACCGACCCGTGGCGTTTTGCCGCGCCCACTCCGCCGATTTCAATGAACGTGCCGACGACCGCAACGAACGGGATGGCTTCCGCTTCGTTGTCGTCGATGCCGCCGAGCATGCAGAAATCCGATCGAGCGGCGATGGTGCTGGCGCGGGCATTGATGGCGCCGCCGACCTACGCGAAAACGTGCGCGGCCTGCCATGGCCTGCAATTCGACAAGCGGTTTGCCGAAGGTGCGCCGCACGATACGCCGGTAGTGATTCACACGTTCCTGCTGCAGAAGTTCACGCAGTACATCGCGGCGCATCCGGCCGAGGTACGCGAGAGCCTCCCGGTTCCCGGCTTGCCGCAGAAACTGCAACCGGTGGCGCTGCGCGTGCTGACGCCGCAGCAGTGGGTGACGGAGCGCGTGGCGGAATCCGAGCAGCTGCTCTACGGCAAGACCTGCAGGCAGTGCCACCAGATCGATTTCGCGCCCGCGGCGGCCCTGCCCGTGGTCGGGAAATCGAACATCACGCCGCGCTGGATGCCGCACGCGAATTTCAATCACGACCGGCACCAGATGGTCGCCTGCACGGAATGCCATGCGGCGCTCACCAGCCGGGAGACGTCCGATATTTTGATGCCCGGCATCGCGACCTGCGAGAAGTGCCATCATTCCGGCAAGGACGCAGCCGAGGCGCGCTGCTTCGAGTGCCACACCTATCATGATTGGACCAAAGCGAAAGAGATGAAAGGGAAGCTGACGCTTTCCGGGCTTGGGGAATAACGAAGGAGCGCCGACCGGAAGGTCTCCTCTAGGAAGACAACACCTACTTCGATTTCATCACGTAGACGCCGTCCCAGTCTGATTCCGGGGCGTTCTCTAGGTACTCCAGGGCGCGCTGCAGGAAGACGCGGGTCGGGCCGTCGTCGGGGTAGATGCCGAGGAGTTCACCGAATTGGGCCGAGGCTTCGCGCCAGTTTTGGTTGCGGTAGAAGTGCATGGCGCGGTCGAAGCCGGTTAACAGGCCGTCGAATTTCGGACGCTCGTTCGCTACGCCCAGCAGCTCGTAAATCGTCACAGGGTGGTTCTTGCCTTTTACTTTTATTTTGTCGAGTTCGCGGCAGACGAATTTCCCGGCGACGTCGTGGTAGGTGCTTTCGCTGATCACGATTTGAATCTGGTATTGCTTGGTAATGCCCTCCAGGCGTGAGGCGAGATTCACGTTGTCGCCCATGACGGTCCAGGCCAGACGTTTTTCCGAGCCCATGTTGCCGACGTTGACTTCGCCCGTGTTGAGGCCGATGCCGATGGCGATGGGCGGGCGATCTTCCTGCTTCCATTTTTCGTTGAGCTTCCCGAGCGCCTGTGACATTTCGAGCGCGCAGTGGCAAGCCGATTCGGCATGGTCGCTCTGCGGGTAGGGCGAGCCCCAGAAGGCCATGATCGCGTCGCCGATGTACTTATCGAGCGTGCCCAGATTGGCGAACAGAATCTCCGTCATGGCGCCCAAGTATTCGTTGAGCAGGCGGACGAGCTCGTCGGCGGAGAGGCCCTCGGAAATGGTGGTGAATCCGCGGATGTCGCTGAACATCACCGTCAATTCTTTGGTCTCACCGCCGGGATGAATGTATTTCTGTGGATCCTTTTCGATCAAGCCGATGACGCCGGGCGAAAGATACTGCGCGAAGCTTTTGCGGATTTTGCGCTTCTCGCCCTCTTCGAAAATCATGCGAAAGCTCGTGATGGCGGCGTAGTTGGCTGCGAGCGTGCCGGCGGGAAGCACGAAGCCGAGCCAGCGGCCCTCCCGCGCGAAGGCAAAATAGACGAACCAGCCGAACCCGGCGAGCGCGAGCAGCACGCTGATCGTCGACCATAGCGGTTTCACACTGCTGAAGAGGTAACCGAAGCCGAGACCGAACAGCAGGATGAAGCCGAGGTCGGTGATTTCCTCGCGGAAGCCGCGAGTGAGGAAGGTGCGGCCCTGTTCGTTGCTGTGCAGGATGTTGTCGATGATGTTGGCGTGGACCTCGACTCCCATATAGGCCTCGCCGCCGCCCTCAAACGGAGTGTTGCGGAGATCGCCGATCGCCAAAGCAGTGGCGCCGACGAGAACGATCTTGCCCCTGAACGTGCTGGCCGGTACGGCGCCGCTCATCACGTCCCACATGGAATAGTGCGCGTAGGTGCCGTAGGGGCCGGTGTAGTTGATCAGGGCGCTGCCGTCGCGAGCCTGGCGCATGGTGTGGCTGCCGAACTGGATGCGCTCGAGGCCATCGGAGGCGATATAGGCGGCGATCTGCTGGTCGGGAATGTCCTCGAATTCGCGGACGACCTGCATGGCGAGCGACGGGAAATAATCCTGGTCGCGATAGCGCTTGATGAGCAGGGCGTGGCGCAGCGTGCCGTCGGGATCGGGATTGATGTCGATGAAGCCGTAGGAAGCGGCGGCCTCGGCGAGGATTTTGATATTGGCCTGGGCTCCCGCGGCGACGCGGCCGCCGTTCTGCACCCAGGCCTGGCTCATATCGAAATCGCGGCCGTCTTTTGATTTCACTTTGTAGACTTGCGGGAAATTCTTGGCCCATACGATGTTGAAATAGTCGTCTTCGAGCTTGGGATCGGCGTGTTTTGCGGCTTCGGCATCGAGGAAAAGATGGCCGAGGATCACGTCTCCGGCGCGCTTCATGGAATCGGCGAAAACGGCGTCGGAATCAGCTGCGGATTCGAGCTCCTGGATTTTTTTCTTCACACCGGCTGGCGCGGAGGCGCCGAGCTCGGTTTGTAGGCGTTCGAGTGTTTCTTTTCCGCCGTTGGTTTCCGGCGTGGGAAACGTGGCGTCGAAAGCGATCACCTTGGCGCCGCCGGCGCTGAGCTGGTCGACCAGCGTGGCGTAGGCCGTGCGCGGCAGCGGGAACGAGCCGATTTCCTGAAGCGTGCGTTCATCGATGCCAACGATGACGATGCGATCGTCGTGCGGGCGCTGGCCGCGCATGCCGAAGCGCATGTCGAGCGAACTTTGTTCGATGCTTTGCAGGAAGGCGATCCCCGCGCGGGTGTCCGCGCCATAGCCGAAGTAAGCAAAAAGCCAGACGCCTGCGATGGTCACGACGATGGCCAGCGCCAGGTCAACCTTGAAAACGGAGATGCGCAGCCACGCCGGCCAGCGTGAGGGCGGGTTTTGCTGCGGGCTCATAGAGATGGCGGGTAGCGCGTGGTGCTCGGGGGCTCATGCCCCTTTTCGTTAGAGCGATTTAATGTCGCAGGTAAACCCGCGACCCACAGACCAAGCCCTTCCAGAGACAGACGCTGTTCCGTGGGGCTCAAAGCCCCACTCTTTCACCTGACAGGCAAGTCTTCAGCAGGTGCGCATTCTAAGCGACGAACGGCGGCCGCGAAATCAAGGGCAGTTAGCATTTGTCGTAACCTTGCAATTCTTGGGGCCACCGGGGCCCAAGCCGACGCCCAAGCCTACGCCGATTCCGGTCACAATCGCGCCGCCGATAAGGATGGTCTTCCAGCCGCCACCGGCATTGACGCCTCGGGGACCTTTGCCCGGAGGCGGAAGATTGCCGTTGTCGGGCACGTCGGTGGCAAGAAGCCCGGCCTGGGATTCATCGGGCGGTGTGGTCGAGGGCTGAAACCCCGCAGTCGGGATGGCATTCGTGATCACGACCATTTGACCGTCGGTAAGCGTGACGGAATTGTCGGCTGAATTTTGCGAGCCGGTATTTCTTGCGATCTTGCCGAGAGGCGTGACCCGAACGTGGCCCTTGATGCACATTACCGTTGTTTTATTGCTCTTGTAGAGGGCGATGAAATCGGTGCCGATGACGCCGATGACGGCGTTGGGAGTCTTGAGCTCGTATTTGCCGCCGGCTTTTGTGATGGCGTTGACCTGGTTGCGGACTTTGCCGTAGTCGAGTTCCAGAGAAGTCTGCTGTGAAGTGGCGTCGTGCTGTATGACGCGGAGCTCGCTATCGGAGCCGACGCTCAAGATTGAGCCGTCGGTGAGGCCAGCGCGGACCCGGCCCGAGTGCGCGGTTTTCAGCAGGTCGTTCCAGTCAATTTCATCCTGGGCCTTGGTGGGCTGTGCGTTGCGCGTGGCAGCTGGTATCAGCGCCTGGATTTGTCCGGCGCGCTGCGTGCCAGATTGCGGCTGTGCCAGCTCCGCCAGCGGCGAGATCAGGAAGCACACGAGGATGGCCGTAGCTCGGCGGAAATGGTTCATGGATGCACCCCTTTTATTGAGAATTGCTCGACCAATCTTGACAGAGGGCATTGGGGAGTCAACGGCGCGGGTAGTGGTGCGTTTCAATATGGTTACGCGCGGGATTGGATTGCCGGGGGCGGCCACGGCCGGCAAAAAGCGAGCGGGAGACGGAATCGACCCTAGGGTGGGGGCCCGAGTTTTCGGCTCCTGCCGCCGCCCTCCCCGGGGTCCGCGGCGGATGTCCCCTGATCGGGATGGCGCGGTCAGGGAACGAAACGGTATCCGACACCGCGGACTGTTAGCAGGTGGCGCGGGGCGCTGGGGTCTTCTTCGATGTAGCGGCGGAGGCGGACGATGAAATTGTCGATGGCGCGAGTGTCGGTGTCTTCGCGCAGGCCCCAGACGTCTTCGAGGATGGACTTGCGCGAGACGGTTTGGCCGTTGCTGCGGATCAGGTGGCGCAGCAGCTTCGCTTCCATGAGCGTGAGCTGGATGGTGCCGTCCTTGCCGCGGAGCTCGAGGTTGGCGAAGTCGATGGTGCGGCCGTCGAAGGAGAATTTGTCTTTGTCGCCGGCGCGTTGGGCCCTCGCGGCGGCTTTGGCTGCGGATGTTGACGGCGACGGTTGCGGCGCGGGTGGCTCGACGGCGGGCTTTTCGCTTGCTTGATCGCTCACCTGGTCGGTGAGCCACGCGCTACGGCGGAGCAGGCCCTGGAGGCGCGCGAGGAAAATCGGCAGCTCGAATGGCTTCGGAAGGTAATCGTCGGTTCCGGCGGCGAATCCTGCGAGAACGTCCTCGGGGCGGCCGCGCGCGGTGAGCATCAGCACAGGGACGTAATTCTTCGCTTTGCGCAGGGCGGTGGCGACCGCGAAGCCGTCCATGCCGGGCAGCATCACGTCGAGCACGACGGCATCGAATTTTTCGCCCGGCCCAAGCAGGCGGCCGATGGCGTTTTCACCGTCGCCCAGGACTTCGACCGAATGTCCTTCGGCCTCGAGGTTGAAGCGCAGGCCGTCGGCAAGATGCGCTTCATCCTCGACGACCAGGACGCGGCTCACGCGGCGCTCCTCGGCAGCTCGAGGGTAACGGTGGTGCCACGGGCTTCGCCGGCGCTTTCGGCGAAAACCTTTCCGCCGTGCGCGCGCGCGATGGCGCGAACGATGAAGAGGCCCAGGCCGGTTCCCTTTGCGTGGGAGCTCGAGCGGCTTTTGGGCACGCGGTAGAAGCGTTTGAAGATGCGTTTGAGCTCACCGGCCGGGATACCGACGCCGCGATCGCGCACGCGCAGGACGACGCGCTGGGGATCGGGCGTGTCGATGCCCACGGAAACGTCAACGTCCGCGCCGGAGTATTTGATGGCGTTGTCGAGGATGTTGGCGATGGCGGTACGCAGTTCGTCGGCGTCACCGTGGACCTTGATTGCCGCGCCCCTGCCATGGCCATTCTGCGGAGCGGCGTCCTGCCAGTGCAGCGCGGAGGCCTGGAGATGGTGACGCGTACGCGCAAGCTCCATACATTCGCCGACGATGACGGGGAAATCGACTTCGACGGGATTGCGCGCCGCCGTGCGGCGGAAGCGGACTTCTCCGGCTTTCAGCACTTGATCGACTGTGCCGCGCAGGCGGTCGGTGTCGTCGAGCATGAGCTTATAAAAATGCTGGCGCTGCCCTTCGTCCACATCGCGGCGCTGAAGTGTTTCGAGGTAAAGGCGGATGGAGGTGATCGGCGTCTTCAGCTCGTGCGTGACGGCGTTGATGAAACTGTCGTGCTGCTCGTTGAGGCGGATTTCGCGCACCAGAAAGCCGGTGTTGAGGATCAGGCCGAGGATGATCGCGGCGAAAAAGAGCACGCCGAAAAACAGCAGCAGGCCCTGGCGCCAGTGGAGGATGATCCAGCTGACGTTGAGTGCGACCGCCAGGACGACCAGGCAGATGCCCAGGACGACGAAGAATATGATTTTCCTTCTGCGGCCGGTGATCAGCATGGCGACTGACGAGGATTGTACAGCGGCGCGCGGGCGGATTCCCGCGAAGATATTTTTGCGCGGGACGAGGCTCCGGAAAGCGGCCGGCTGGCCGACGATTACGCCGAGACTAGATCCTGCTCGGGTTTCGGGGCGCGTGCGGCTACGGCGACCGACTCCGGAATCACTTCATTGTCGCGACGCTTCTCGGGCAGCTTGATGCGGTAGACGTCTTTTGCGAGGCCGAACGCGCGCAGGACGCAAATTCCGTACCAATTGAAATCAACTTCATACCATGCCAGGCCGTGGCGAGCCGAGGTCGGATGCGCGTGATGATTGTTGTGCCAGCCTTCGCCGAAGGAAAGCAGGGCGACCCACCAGCTGTTGGTCGAAAGATCGCGGGTTTGGTAGCGGCGCGAGCCCCAGGAATGCGTGGCCGAATTCACCAGCCAGGTGGAGTGCAGGCCGACGACGGTGCGCAGGAAAACTCCCCAGAGCAGGAAGGGAAGCCCGCCGATAGCCAGCAGCACGGCTCCGAGCACGATCATGGGAACGTAATGATATTTTGTGATCCAGACGTGGAATCTGTCCTTGGCCAGGTCAGGGACGTAGCGCGAGAGCGTCGTTGTGTCGTGGTGCATGGACTTGCCCATCAGGATCCAGCCCATGTGCGCCCACCACTTGCCGTCGATCGGCGAATGCGGATCGCCTTCTTTATCGGAGTGCTGGTGGTGAATGCGGTGCGTGGCGACCCAGAAAATCGGACCGCCTTCCAGAGCGAGAGTGGCGCAGGTGGTGAGAAAATATTCGACCCACTTCGGGGTCTTGTAGCCGCGGTGGGTGAGCAGGCGGTGATAACCCATGCCAATTCCGAGGCTGCCAGAAACCCAGTTTAGAAAGATCGCGACGAACAGCGCTTTCCAGGTGAAGAAAAAGAGCGCGGCAATTGCTCCGATATGAAACGCCACCATGAAGCTGGCGGTCACCCAATTGATTTCGTTGTCTGCGGCAGACTTTTTCGCTAGGTCGGCAATGGTCATGGGATTCTGTGTGTACCCTGAGGCTATGATTTTTTTTCTTTGCTCGAATTCAGGC
>CAZLWY010000008.1:0-6028 GCA_964563425.1 uncultured Acidobacteriaceae bacterium
AGCGAAATCACGGGAACGCTCTTCGAGATGTCGGGATTGATCGTCGCAGTCGCCTTCAACTGCGATGTGCTTTCGTGTTCGATTGCCGCGACGACGGGAAACTGGTCGGGGTGATCGACCTCGAACGCATTGGGATCCACGCGCTCAACCCTTAGCGCCGGCGGCGCCCCCGCATTCGGATCGTTTTGCGAACTGGCGCAGCCTCCGAGGAACAGCGCGACCACCAGAGCGAATTGTCCCGCCTTAATACGAAGCCTTCTCATTGCCTATCCTCACGTCCGACGGCCAGATTCAGCTGCTTCGCCGCAATGGCAGCGCGAAAGGGCACCCATTATTTGGTGGGGAGATTACAGGGGCGTTACAACCCTCCCCACTGGTTCGCGTCTCCCTCACGGCGCCATGCACGGGGACTGCGGCGCAAACCCCGGCTCCTACGCTACGCGCCCACGGCAGTGTCCGGGAAAATGCCATCAGCCTGTTGTTTCTTATTTAGATATTCCATATATAATCGCGGTGCACCCGAGGCCTTACCATACCAGCCTAGGGTTTGTACCATACCCCTACTAGGTAGACAACGTCGAATGTCTCAAATGTCGCGGGAAAAGTTGGACCTTGTCAATCGCACAAAGAAGGTTATCGGCCAACTGGAGTCCATTCTGCGTGCTCTTAACGACGATGAACAGTGCGCGGACGTACTTCAGAGGCTCGCGGCGGCCAGGGGATCTATTAACAGCCTCATGGCCGAACTCATGGAGGACCACATTCGCAACCACATGCCGCGGAACAGCAAGTCGTCAGGAGAGGCCGTCGATGATCTGATCGGCATCATGCGCACCTACCTCAAATAGTGACTGCGCCCAACAGAGCCTTGCCCCGCGGATCTGCTCGCTCGGAGTCGTCGTAGAAGGCCTTGATTCTTTCCTTCCCGAGACAGGCGGCATGAGCTTCGCCTTCGCCGTGCTGTTCGTCGGCGAACGAAATCGCGACATCGTATGCGAGCATTTTCGAGCCCGGATCGTATAGCGCCACGCGGGGATGAGGTGATCGAGGGGAGATGCGGGACCTCCGTTGGCCCCAACCACCTAGCCCAAAGATCTGGTTTTCCCCGCCCGTGGCATCGCATCGTGCGAGTTCTTGAGTACTCAATTCACCGACCGAATTACGATGCGGTTCTTGCGTTAAGGTGGTTCGTGCTGAGAACCGGTATTGTCCAGCTCTGTGAACAACGATGTACTCTCGGCTAAGAGCAAGTCCACCGCGCTCACACCGCTAGCGCGCCGTAAGTCATTTTACTTCTTGTGCCAGGGGCGAGGACAGTGCGGGCGTCGGCGGAAACGGACCCTCGTTTCTCGCGAGGGACACTTCATCAAAGAGCAGCGAGGGTGCGACGCAGGAAATCACGGGCAGACCGCCTCCCGAGGAGACCGAGAAGCCCATGAAAAGCATCGGACTCGCGTGCGGCATGAGTTCATCACTGTAGAGCACTGGCGCGTCGCCTGTGGCCACGATCTCTTTGAACGACTCCGCGGGCAAATCGGAAATGCGCATACCCCGGAGAGGCTCCTCATGCCCGTCTAAGTAGAGCTTGTATATTTCCGGAATCGATGGAGAACCACTTTGCTGTGAGGCCATCTGTCTTGCCATTTCGAGGAGAGAAGCGCCCGATCCCGCTCCGGCCCTGCGAACGACAAGCGCGTAGCCGAGCCCTCTTTCCTTCGCGCGGCTCAGCAACTCTTTTTTCAATTCGTCGCTCGGGAGTGTTTTCTCCGAAGTGACGAAGATGTTGCTGGGGAGCGCGCCCCAGCCCCGGCGGCTGCCCGTGCTCTGCAAAATGCCAGAAACCGGCACTCGTGACGCCAGCAGGTTCTTGAGAATGCCGTGATCGATCAGGACAGTCTCGCGCGTCTTGACGCCATCATCGTCGACCGACGACGTGCCCAGCAAGGCGGTCCCGTTGAAGGCGGCTTGCGAGGGGTTGTCGCGCACGGACATGAAGCTCGGGAGGACGCGGGCGCCAATTTTGTCCTGGAACGAAGCGCCGCCCATTCGATCGGTCATCTGACGGAACATCATCTCGAATTGCGAGTTGTCGCTGATCGGGGTTCGCGACGTAGCAAGCCGCGAACCGAATTGCTGAATAAAAATCTCACCCGCAGCCGTTCCCTCGAACAAGACCGGGCCGTTATAGCGATCGAGCGAGGCCGCGGAGCGCAGTTTCACAATCAACGCGGACATCTGCTGGACGCGTGCGAGCAGCGCGTCCTTGGAAGGCAGAGCCGCCGTGTCGCGGCCGTAGACAGCGAACGAATCCGAGATCGGCTGGCCGTCCGGCGCCTGTGTTTCTGCACGCACTTCCACCTTGATCAGTGGCTCGGAGCGGGTAAACTTCGTGCCCTCACTATTCAGGTACCGCGTGTAAACGTCGCCATATCGAATAGTGACCTCGGATTTGGTGATTTCCGGCGCGGACCGGAAAACAGCCGAAAGATCGCGGGCGATGGTTTCAAGATCGCCGAAGCCAGAGACAACGGGCGCGGAGGTTACCTCGGCCTCGGCATGGGGTGCTTCCTTGCTAAAGTCGGGGACATTCTCGCCGCCGCTGCGGCCCTTGAGCGCGGCGCGCTTCGCTGATAGGTCCTCCAGTGCCCGTTTGTATTCCCTGTCCGTCGCGAGCCAGAGTTCACGCCGGATTTGACCGTAGTTGTTGTCGAGCGGTCGTTCTCCGATGCCGCCGAGCATAGCCCCGCCGCCGAACGTTCGCTCAGAAAAGAAATTGGTATTGTCGAGACTGTAGTCGCCGACCCGCAGTTCTACGGCGACCATCCGGTTCTGGGTGGGAGACCCGATGCGAGAGGTCAAGCTTCCCAGCGTCGCCGATATCTCGCGGTCCGTGATGTCCTGCACGCGGTAGGCGACAAAATAAGGCTTGTCCATCTGCGGCAGCTGCAACTGACTCATGGAGCGTGCCAACTCGTCCTGCATCGCGCGCATGACCAGGTCTTCCTGGGGGCGCTGGGCCTGCATGAGCGGAGCGGCAAGAATCACGACCGCCAAGGGAAGCCATTTGGGGCGCACCGTGCTGTGTTTCTGAACCATGCTCAATTATTCCCGGCGGAAGCGGGCGGCGGCAGCAGTGGCGCGCGCTCCTGTGATTTCTCTTTCCTCTGAACCTCGATCTGCGAAATCAGCATACCCGGCGCGCTTGCCGAAACCGGGACCCACCCCGACTCCGCTCCGCAAATGCCGTTAAAGACTTCTTCGTCTTCGTCGGTGGCGACGATCTTGCTGAAGGAGGTGAGGGGAGTTCCGATCAGGTCCACGCCGCGGACCAATTCTTCGCGGCCGTCCGGATAGACGCGATACACGACGGTCGGCCGCACGTTGAAGGCGTTGGGAACGATTCGTTCAGTGAAGGTGAAACCGCCCTCGATGTCGTCAAAGAACAGTCCATAAGGCTTGTTGGCGGCCTTGATCTGCTCGATCAGCATCTTCTTGAGCTCATCACGCGAAACGGATTTCGTCGACTCGACGATTAGATTCGATTGCCGCGCTGCCGCTGCATACCCTTGCTGGTGGCGGCCGTGGCCGTTCGAGCGGTCGAAATTGGCGATCGGAGTGCGCGACATCAGGAAATTCTTCAACACTCCGTTCTGGACAACCGTGACGCGCCGGGCCGGCACACCCTCGTCGTCAAAGGCATAGTAGCCGAGTAACTCGGTGCGACCTAGTTGCCGCAAGGTGGGGTCGGAATAGACAGAAAGAAAGTCAGGGAGGATGGGTTGATTCACCTTGCGTTTGAAGGTCTGCGCATCGTCCTCGTTCTTCTGCCGCTGGCCTTCGACGCGATGCCCGAAGATTTCATGGAAAAAGACGCCGCTCGCGCGGCCGGAAAGAATCGCCGGGCCCGTGTACGGATCGGCCACAGGCGCCTTGACCAGCGCTAGAAGCGTGGCGATCATTTTGTTCACGTCGGCGGATAAGGCAGCTTCATCGGGCAGACCTTGCGGGCGAAACGACATATAGGTTTGGTATAGCGGCAATTCCATTCCATCGTCTGCCTTTGCGGTGGCCCAGATGATCAGGCGATAGAAGGGAGTGGACATGCGGAGTTCGCTGCCCTCGCTGTTCACGTACCGCCGGGTCTCGATTTCGGCGTCCAGCTGAGCCTTGGCTTCGAGAATCTCCTTGTGGTCCCCAAACGGCTTGGTCAGATTGCGGAGCTTCTGCTCCCAGGCCGCCTTGTCGAGCGAGAAATCCGCAATCGGCTCGGAATAGACATGACGCGGTTCGGCAGAGAAATCCGGAGATTGGTCCTCGGACGCGACCTTCACCTGGACGTTCGCCTGAACCTGCTGCAGCCGCTCCACTGCGTGTCGGTAGTGCTGTTCTGTGGACTGCCAGAGCGCCACTCGCAGCGCCACAGGATCGTCGTCGAGAGGCATTGGCGGCGCTTCCAGCATTTCCTGCATCGGTTCGGAGAAAGTTTCCTGGCGAAATGGATGCGAACTGTCTAGTTTGTAGTCGCCGACTCGCAAATCGAGGTCCAGGACTCTGGTGGTTTCGTCCGTCATCGAAATCAACGTCCCGAAAGAAGCGGAGACGTTGATCGCGCGATTATCAGTGAGCTCATAGGACAGAAAGTAAGGCGGGACGGGAGTGCTCTTGAGACCCTGCATGGAGCGGTCGAGTTCTTGCCGCATGGCCCCCACGACCGGGTCCGCCGGAGGTTGCTGCCCGAAAAGGACGGGAGCGCCAAAGAGCAGGCACAAGCTGAGCCATATTTTGGTAGGCACACTCACGGGTTTCTGATCCAGATGAGGTGTGGATTGCTATTCTTGAACATAGCTCAGTTGCCACTGAACCGGCGCAACTGTACACGTGTGATCCGAAAAACTCAAAAAAGAATCGCTCGTGGACTTCATCACTCACACCATCGACGTCGGAACGCTGTACTCGTATCGGACCTACCTGGGAAATAGCTTCCGATCCGTCTTCAGGCTGTTACCAACCGGTAAAGTACCTGCGCTAAACCAGGACCGCACCGCCATCCACCACAACGGTCTGCCCGGTACCGAATCCTTCCTGCATCAAGAACAGATAGGCTTGCGCTACTTCAGAAGCTTCACCCACTCGGCCAACGGGCAGACTATTGCCCGCATCTTCGTATAGACGTTCCCGCTCCGAGGCACTCATGTCCTGCCAGAGGTTCGTCCGGACGATTCCCGGGGATACTGCGTTAACCCGTATGGGAGCCAGCTCGACCGCCAGGGCTCGTGTGAGTGCTTCAATGGTTCCGCAGACACTGGCGGCAATGACCCATCCCTTTCGTGGGCGTTGCCCGGCGATTCCGGTTGTGAGCACGACAGAGCCTCCTTTGCGAATATGGGGGGTTCCATATTTGACGGCGGCGAGTGCGGCCCAATAACGCAGCTCAAAGGCGCGTCTGGCTTGCTGCAGATCCGTGGCAGCGAGGTCGTGCAAGTGCAGGGCATCCCCGGCGGTGAATACCAAATGATCGAAAGTACCAAGCTTCGAAAAGAAGGCTGCCACAGCTCGTTCGTCGGAAACGTCAACCACGTGCCCCGTCGCTTCTCCGCCTACGGACGCAATGGCTCTCTGAATTCGCTCCTGGCTGCTGGAAGCGATCACGACCTGGGCTCCCCGCGAGGCTGCCTGTTCGGCGACTGCCAAACCGATTCCCGACGAGCCTCCCAACACAATCACCCGCTTATCCTGCAAACCGTTTTCCCGTTGCATTGAGTTCTCCTTGTACATTTTTCTGACCCACCTAGTTGACTGTAACAACCATTTATAGACTATAATGGCGTCCATGAGCGACGCTATTACACTGACGAATTCCGAGCTTATGGAACTGACACGGCGGGCGAATAGCCGGACCAACCGAGCCGAAGATGCCCGACGGGCACGGCTGATCTTGTTGTTGGCGGAAGGCCATACCTGGGATGAAGTGTCCGAACGTATCGACTGCAGCCGGGGCTTTGTAGCCAGCTGGAGTAAACGATTTACC
>CAZLWY010000009.1:0-6609 GCA_964563425.1 uncultured Acidobacteriaceae bacterium
TTTGCGAGCCTCCGCGGCAAACCGTACCCGATTTACCAGATCCCGCTGCGCGCGGGCATGAGCATCGGAATGATGCTGATCAGCGTCGAGCTGCTGATGATGCTGATTATTCTTCTCTTCGTTCCCGGCGACTACGCGGGCCCGTGCTTCATCGGATTCGCCATCGGTGAATCGCTGGGCGCGGCGGCGCTGCGCATCGCGGGGGGCATTTTCACCAAGATTGCGGATATCGGCGCGGACCTGATGAAGATCGTCTTCAAGATCAAAGAAGACGACGCGCGCAACCCCGGCGTGATCGCCGACTGCACGGGCGACAATGCGGGCGATTCCGTGGGACCGAGCGCGGATGGATTCGAGACCTACGGCGTCACCGGCGTGGCGTTGATCACATTCATTTTGCTCGGCGTTTCGAACCCGGTGGTGCAGGTACAGCTGTTGGTTTGGATCTTCGTGATGCGCATTGCCATGCTGGTGGCCAGCGCCGTGGCGTACTTCGTCAACACCGCGATCGCCAAGGCCCGCTTCGGAAACGCGGAGCACATGAATTACGAATCTCCGCTGACCTCGCTCGTGTGGATCACGTCGATCGTCTCGATCGGCATGACCTACCTGATTTCCTATTTCATGATTCCCGATCTCTCCGGAGACGACACGCAGTGGTGGAAGCTGGCGACGATCATCTCCTGCGGAACGCTCGCCGGAGCGATCATCCCGGAATTGGTAAAGGCATTCACGTCCACCGAATCGCGGCACGTCCGCGAGGTAGTGGCTTCGGCTCAAGAGGGCGGCGCATCACTGGGAATTCTGTCCGGCTTCGTGGCGGGCAATTTCTCGGCCTATTACCTCGGGCTCACGATGGTCATCCTCATGGCCGTCGGCTACCTCGTCAGCCTGGGCGGGTTGAGTGCCATGATGATCGCAGCACCGGTGTTCGCCTTCGGCTTGGTCGCATTCGGCTTCCTGGGGATGGGGCCGGTGACGATCGCCGTGGATTCCTACGGACCCGTGACGGACAACGCTCAATCGGTCTACGAGTTGTCTCTGATCGAACAAGTGCCGAACATTCAGCAGGAACTCAAGAGGGATTTCAACATCGATGTGAATTTTCAGCGCGCCAAGGAAATGCTGGAAGAAAACGATGGAGCCGGCAACACCTTCAAAGCCACGGCCAAACCCGTGCTGATCGGCACGGCGGTCGTCGGCGCGACCACCATGATCTTTTCGATCATCATGGCGTTGACGAACGGTTTGACCACAAACGTCGAAAAGCTTTCGCTGGTGTACGCGCCGTTTGTTCTCGGCTTGATTTCCGGCGGGGCGATGATTTTCTGGTTCGTGGGCGCGTCGACGCAAGCGGTCACCACCGGCGCGCACCGTGCGGTTGAGTTCATCAAAGCCAACATCCAGCTGGAAGGCATCGAAAAGGCCTCCGTCGAGGACAGTAAGAAAGTGGTCGCCATCTGCACGAAGTACGCGCAGATGGGAATGCTCAACATCTTCATCGCGGTATTTTTCGCCGCGCTGTCGTTTGCGTTCGTCGAACCTTTCTTCTTCATCGGTTACCTGATCTCCATCGCGATCTTCGGGCTGTACGAAGCGATCTTCATGGCGAACGCGGGCGGCGCATGGGACAACGCGAAGAAAATCGTCGAAACCGAGCTCAAGCAGAAGGGCACGCCGCTGCACGACGCCACGGTGATTGGCGATACGGTCGGGGATCCCTTCAAGGACACGTCGTCGGTGGCACTGAACCCGGTCATCAAGTTCACCACGCTGTTCGGATTGCTGGCGGTCGAACTGGCTGTGGACCTGGCGTCCAAGAACGCCATGCTCACACACATACTGGCGGCGGTGTTCTTCCTGATTTCGTTCTTCTTCGTCTACCGCTCGTTCTATGGGATGAGGATCAAAGCCGGCGAGTAACAATCCCTCGGTTTGAACCGGAATACTCGCGTGAGAAAGGGGGAGGGCTTCGGCCCTCCCCTTTTCTGTTTTCGGATGGAAATTACGTTTTCATGACGCCGAGGAATTGGCTCGGGTCGTTGTTGAAGCCGGGAAAGACCGTTTTCAGGTTGCTGCCGGCCAGATGCTTGGTCATCACTTCGCTGAGGACACTGCGATAGTCCGTGGTCACCGCGAGATCGCGGCCCTCGTACAGCTGGCCGTCGCTCATTCCGGGCCAGCGCGAGTAGACCCGGCCGCCCTTGATGTCTCCGCCCATCAGCAGCATGCAGTTGGCGTGGCCGTGATCGGTGCCGCGATTGCCGTTTTCGTGCGCGGTGCGGCCGAATTCGGACATGCTGACGAAAACGACGTCGCCCATGCGGTCGCCCATATCCTGATGAAACGCGGCGATTCCCTGCCCCAGATCGCGCAGCAGGTTCGCGAGCTGGCCCTGCACGCCGCCTTCGTTCACGTGATGGTCCCAGCCGCCGCTATCGAGGAACGCGACTTCCAGGCCGAGGTCGGCTTTGAAAAGCTCGGCGATTTCCATCAGGCTCTTGCCGAAACGGCTGGTGGGATAGTCGGCGCCGTTTTCCGGCTGATAGGTGTCGGGGTTGATTTTCTTGAGCTGGTCGATCGCCTCGAAAGTTTCCTGGCCCACGCCGCGCAGCGCTTGATCGACGGTCTGCGCGTACATCGCCTCGAATCCGCCTTCGGTGGTCTGCTGCGGTCCGAACATCTTGAATTGCTTCAAATCGGGAATCGCCACCGCCGGAGCGGAACCTGCCAGCGTTCGCGGCAAGTACGGGCCAAAGGCCACGGCGCGGAACGGCGACGCCTGATCTTCCGGCATCGATTGCAGCGCGCGGTTCAACCAGCCGTCTTCGGTCGATTTCACGCCGGGAGTGCCGGACTCCATGAAATCCTGCGCGTCGAAATGCGAGCGCGAGGGATCGGGTGAGCCGACGGCCTGCACGATGGCAAGCTGACGATTCTGGAACAGCGGATACAGCGGCTGCAGGCTCGGGTGCAGGCCAAAAAAGCCGTCGAGATCAAGCGCGGCATCGGTGCCGCCGCGGCGCGGCTCCGGAATTGAGATCGTGGGGCGCAGGCGATAGTAGTTCGGCTCGCCGAAGGGCACGACGACGTTGAGGCCGTCCATCGCGCCGCGCTGAAACAGGACGACCATTTTCTTCTTGCCGGAGCCGGTAGTGGCGGCGACTGCGCGCTGGAGGAACGATGGGAGCGAGGCCATGCCGAGCATGGCGATGCCGCCGTTTTTCAGAAAGTATCGCCGTGAAATACTCATCGCGATTCTCCTTACCGCCGCTGGAACTCAGGAGTTCCGAGCACCAGTCCGGACAGCAGCCCTTCGTTCACTTGCTTGACCGGATCGTCGAGCCTCGCCTGCAAGACTTGCGGATCGCTCAAGCGGCTCTCGAGCGTTTGCACCGTTTGCGGATCCACTTGTCCGCCGAGGAAAAGGCTAAGCGAGCGCGTCAGAGCGATTTCCGGATCCTTCGAGGCGTCGTCACCATACATGGGATTTAGATCCACGCTGGTCCCCGCGAGATGCCCGGACGAAAACGTCAGCGCAAAGTTCAGCCGGTTGAGCAGCGCGCCGGTATTGACCCAGGTCGCAGCTTTATCGGAATAACCGGTCGGGGGCTGGCACAGGAAGAGCGGCTCACCCATGCGTCCCACCCACTGCGCCAGCGGCAAACTGACCTGCACGTCCGCATTGAGCGCACGGGCGGTGCTGGCGACCAGTTCGAATGGAGTCTTCACCTTCGCGCGATAGGCCTGCTTCGACCAGAATTCCGGCGAGTAGATCATCACCCTCAGCACGCTGCGAATGTCGCCGCCGCTCGATTCATATTCCTTCGCCATTCGATCCACCAGAGCAGCCGGCGGATCGTCGGAGACGAAATGCCGGGCGAGTTCGCTGGAAATAAAATGTGCGGTGTGCGGATCGGCGGCCAGCATCTTCAGCGCTTCCTCGCCGTCCTTTTCGCCGCCGTAGTTGAACGTATGGCCCATCACGACTTTCTTGCCCTCAGCGTGAAACTCGGGCTTGAAGACGAATTCCGGATCGCGGCGCGGCTCGCGGACAGTCCATCCCGTGAGGCAGCGCGCCATTTGGATGACGTCGTCCTGCGTGTATCCGGTATCGACGCCCACGGTGTGGAGCTCCATCACCTCGCGGCCGTAATTTTCATTCAGGCCCCTATCCTGCTGTTGGCGGGCCGCACCACCCTGCCCCGGCGCGCCCACTGATCCGGTGACCGGCCCCGGAAACGTTCCGGGCGTGGGCGGAAATCCGTCGGCAAACATGCCCTGATAGCGCGCGCGGCGCACGGCGATTTCCTGCTGGTGCTCCTTGAACGCGACCGGATCGACGCTCTGCCAGTTGTCGAGGAAAAACAGCATCGCCGGGCTCTTGGCCGTGGCTGTCAGCAGATCTTGGAATTTACCCAACGTGTGAGGGCGAATCGTTTCGCGCACGTAGTCGGTAAGCATCCACTTGTCCGCGCCTTTGTTCGCGAACACATTGAAATGGTTGAACCAGAAATCTTCCATCACCGCCTCGAGCTGGCGGTCGCTGTAGATCGCGCGATCGATTTTGGCCATCGACAGCTCGGCAATGATGCGATTGGGCCCGACCATTTTTCCGAGCTGCTCGAGAGCCCGATCCATATTGTCGTTACCCGTGTCGGCCATTTGCGCCATCGCTTCGCGGCGCTTCCCGATCAGTTCCTGTTTGTACTCTTCTTTGGTCTCGCCTTCCTTCTTGGCGGCCTGCGCGGGCGGCGGATACTCCGAAAGCAACTTGCTGGCGGACTGATTGAGCGTCGGGTACTTCGCCAAGCGCTCGTCAAGCGCCGCATCCTCGATCGATTCAGGATGCAGCTGCTGGTCGATCCATTTTTCTAGGCCCGTCTGGCGGATGCGCTCCACGTCGCCGGGACGAGGGCCGTAGCCCAGGCGATTCAACGCATGGAGAATGGCCTGATCCTCGGTTAGTTCCGTTATCGGGAGATGGCCCTTGAATTTCGCGTCCACCGGAGCAGCCGCGGGCGCGGCGACAGAGCTGACGGCTCTGGCGCTGGGCTGGCCTTCGCCGGAATGGGGCGCGGCAATGGCGAATTGGGCGGCAAGGCCCGCGGAGATCGCGACCGCAAGGAATGCGGCGCCAGCCCCGTCCAGCCGTCCCGGGCTGAGTTGGCGATTGAAACGTCGAGGTTTTCGAGCCCGAGCCATGGGTTCCAGCTTAGTGTAACCCCGCAGCCCGCTAAAAGTTGCTCAGGCGTACTGGCAGTTACTGGTCGGGCGACGGGAGTGTGTTGCGAAGGGTGCTAGGGGACGACGAGCGTGAGCTTGTTCTGGGACCTTCCCTTCGCTTCGCGCTCTTCGCGGGCTTCGGCGTTATAAGCTGCGCCCAGCAGCACAATCATAGCCGCGAGAAACATCCAAATGAGCAAGCCGATCGCGGACGCCAGGCCCCGATACATCACGTCGTAGGGCATCTTGCGGACGTACCAGCCGAAGGAAACATCCATCGCCCACCAGAGGATGGTGGCCACGGCAGCGCCCGGCAGCAGTTGGCCAAATCCCCGGTGGCCGGGCCGTCCGATTCGGTAGAGCAAAACGAGAACGGCCATGGCCAGGACGAATACACCGACGGCATAGCCGACCCACTCCACGTAGTGAGTAAAGTTCGGCGAGGCAGTTTTCTGAATCAGCCACGCGCGTGTCTGTTTGCCAAACACGGTGAGGATCACGACCAGGAGCATGGGCACGATGGTGAGACACAGCAGACTGAGAGCGCGGGCCTGGCGGCGCCAATAGTCCAGTTCGATCAGATCGCCTTCGATCACGCGAAAGCCCTCCATCAGGCCGGCCATCGTCTGCGTGCCGGCGAGGAGCGTGCCGCCCAGCCCCAGCGCGATCCAGCGTCCGGGATGCACCGTCCTGCGAACGAAATACTCGGCGACCACCCGGGCGCTGCCGGGCGGAAGAATCGCCATCAGGCGGTTGGGTATTTCGCGGATCGCCTCGGGAAAAAACGAAGTGTTGCCAAGCAGTCCGAGCGCGAGCAGCAGGAGCGGAAAAAACGCGAGGAACATGTTGAAGGCGACGGCCTGACTCAACGTGACGCAATCCGGAAAGATCCGCCCGAAGGCTCGTATCAGATTGCGCAATACACGTTCTATTGCCATCGGCGGCGATTATACGGGAACTCCTGCAATTCCCAGCGCCTGTTTCGAGCGCACTCTCACGTTTTGTCCCTTTCGAGCGCGCTTGCCCGGCTGAGATTCCGCCTGTAAACTGCACTGCGACATGACCACGCCGCCCAAATTGACCGGCAGCCGCAGCGAAGAAGTCGTCCGTAAACACAAGGAATTCCTCTGGCCAGCGGTGGCGAATTACTACCGCGAGCCGCTGGTGGCCGATCACGCCTCGATGCAGTACGTGTGGGACGTCGAGGGCAACAAGTACCTCGACTTTTTCGGCGGCATCCTGACCATCTCGGCGGGCCACGCTAATCCCAGAATCACCGGCCCGGTGAAAGCGCAGATCGATCGCTTCCAGCATCTCTCCACGCTCTATCCCAACGAGGCAATCGTGGGGCTGGCCGAGAAGGTCGCCTCGATCACGCCCGGT
>CAZLWY010000010.1:0-5581 GCA_964563425.1 uncultured Acidobacteriaceae bacterium
TACCTGATGCCGTATCCCAATCCGATGTGGACCTGGCCGCAATTCCGCAGCCCGCTGGTTTGGGACGTTTTCGCGGTGTCGACGTATCTAACCGTATCCTTATTGTTCTGGTTCGTCGGTCTGATTCCCGACCTCGCCACGCTGCGCGATCGCGCGAAGAACAAAGCCGCGAAGATCATCTACGGCGCGCTGGCCATGGGCTGGCGCGGCTCGGCCATGCACTGGTTCCGCTACGAGACCGCCTCACTGCTTCTGGCGGGCCTGGCCACACCGCTGGTCGTCTCCGTCCACACGGTGGTGAGCTTCGATTTTACGATCGGCATCATTCCGGGCTGGCACACCACGATTTTCCCGCCCTATTTCGTTGCCGGCGCCATCTACTCCGGTTTCGCGATGGTTCTGACGCTGGCGATTCCGATCCGCAAGTTCTATCACCTGGAAGATCTCGTCACCAATCGCCATCTCGACATCATGGCCAAGGTCATGCTCGGCACCGGCCTGATCGTGGCCTACGGCTACCTGATTGAGGCGTTCCTCGCGTTCTACAGCGGCGACCAGTACGAAATTTACATGATGACGAACCGCTTCAAGGGTCCCTACGCGCCGCTCTACTGGATGCTGATCTCTTGCAACATCGTCATTCCGCAGCTGTTGTGGTCGAAAAAGGTGCGGCGGAACGTGGGCTTGCTGTTCGTTCTCTCCCTCGTCGTGAACACGGGCATGTGGCTTGAACGGTTCGTGATCATCGTCATCAGTTTGTCGCGCGATTTTATCCCGTCCTCCTGGGGCATGTACTACCCGACGAAGTGGGACTGGGCGACTTACATCGGCACGTTCGGCCTGTTCTTCACGCTGTTCTTCTTGTTCATCCGCGTGCTGCCGATGATTTCGATTGTGGAAGTGCGGTCGCTGGTGGCCGAAACGAACGAAGAAAAGGCGCATTCATAGTCTTCGAAGGAACGTACGAATCGATCGATGGCACAGATCTTTCATCGCAGCACGAACTTCGCAGCGCGGCTGAGTATTTTCGGCGGCGTCGTGATCGTCGGACTGTTGAGCTTCGCGCTCTACGAAATTGCGCTCTCGCCGTGGTACACCCAGCAGTTCGTGAAGCGGCAGCAGCCCGTGCCGTTCAGCCATCGCCACCATGCGGGAGAGTTGGGCATCGACTGCCGCTACTGCCACACCTCGGTCGAGAAATCGTCCTTTGCCGGCGTGCCGCCCACGCAGACCTGCATGACCTGCCATTCGCAGATCTGGACGAATGCCGCGATGCTCGAGCCGGTGCGGCAGAGCTACCGCGACGACAAGTCGATCGAGTGGATTCGCGTGAACGCGCTGCCCGATTTCGTCTATTTCGACCACAGCATTCACGTGGCCAAGGGCGTCGGCTGCACCACCTGCCATGGGCAAATCGCGGAAATGCCGCTCACCGAGCGCGCCGGCACTTTATATATGTCCTGGTGCCTCGAGTGCCACCGGCAGCCGGAAAAATACGTGCGGCCGAAAGCGGAGGTTTTCAATCCGTATTACGAGCCGCCGCCGGGCGATGAGCAGTTGAAGCTTGGCAAGGAGCTCGTGGCGGAATACAAGATTCAGGTGCCGCAGCATCCGGGCGACATGAAACCGTTGCAGACCTGTTCGACGTGCCATAGGTGATGAAAGCGAGACGATGAGCGAAGACTCGAGCGCGAAGAATTCGATCGACTTGGCTGCGGCGCGGGCGAAGCTTGCCGGCGCGGGCGCCACGCGTATGTGGCAGAGCCTCGAGCAGCTCTCCGGCACGCAGAAGTTCGAGGAATTCCGCGATTACGAATTTCCGCCCAGCGCGGGCAGGGGCAACGACGGAATCGATCGCCGCGACGTCCTGAAGTTGATGGCTGCGTCGGCGGCCATGGCCGGGCTGAGCGCCTGCACCAAGCTGCCGACCGAAAAAATCGTTCCCTACGTGAAGCCGCCGGAAGAAATTCTTGCCGGCCGTCCGCTGTTCTACGCCACGTCGCTCCTCCAGGCGGGCGTCGCCACGGGCGTGCTGGTTGAAAGCCATACCGGGCGTCCCACAAAGATTGAAGGAAACTCCGAGCATCCCGGCAGCCTGGGTCCGACCGATATTTTCAGCCAGGCGGCGATTCTTCAGTTCTGGGATCCCGACAGGTCGCAGTCGGTATATCTCGACGGGCGCGTCAGCACCTGGAGCGATTTCGCCGCGAAGACCGGCAACTATCGCACACGGCTCCTGCCCAAGGGTTCTGGCCTGCGGATTCTGACCGAAACGATCACCTCGCCCACGCTCGGCGCGCAGATGAAGACGCTGCTCGCGCAATATCCGGAGGCGAAGTGGCATCAGTATGAGCCCTGCGGCGCCGATTCGGTCCGCGAGGGCGCGCGAATGGCCTTCGGCCGTCCGGTCAACACGGTCTATCACTTCGATCAAGCGGATGTCATCGTCTCGCTCGACGCCGATTTCCTTACCTGCGGCGCGGGACACGTTCGCTACGCGCGCGATTTCGGATCCCGCCGCGACTTGGCCGACGGCGCTTCTTCCAATCTCAATCGCCTCTACATCGCCGAAAGCATGCCGACCGCGACGGGCGCCGTCTCCGATCATCGGCTTCCGGTCCGCTCGACCGATATCGACGATCTGGCGCGCCAGCTGGCCGCCGCCGCCGGCGTGGCCGTGCCGCCCAGCGCCAATGCCAGCGCGAAAATTCCGGCCGAGTGGGTCAGCGCCGTGGGACGCGATCTGGCGGCACACAGGGGCGCATCGATCGTAATTGCCGGCGAACAGCAACCGCCACTGGTGCACGCTCTGGCGCACGCAATCAATGCCGCGCTCGGCAACGTCGGCAAGACGGTTACCTATACCGAATCGATCGAAGCGAATCCGGTGAATCAGCTTGAATCGCTGCGCGATCTGGTCAACGACCTCAACGCCGGAAAAGTCGATTTCCTGCTCATCCTGGGCGCGAATCCGGTCTATGACGCGCCCGCGGATTTTAATTTCGCCGACGCCATTCAGAAAGCCACGCGGACCGTTCATTCCGGTTTGTACCTGGACGAGACGGCCGAGCTGTGCCATTGGCACTGCCCGGCGGCGCACTCGCTTGAATCCTGGAGCGACGGCCGCGCGTATGACGGTACCGTTGGCATCGTGCAGCCGCTGATCGCGCCGCTCTACGATGCGCACTCGGCGCACGAAATCATCGCGCTCTTGACCGGCGATTCCGACAAGACGCCGCACGACATCGTCCGCGGCTACTGGCAGTCCGAGCGCCCGGAAAAAGACAAGGCCTTCGAGGCGCTCTGGGAAACGTCACTGCACGACGGCCTGATCGCCAACACCGCGCTGCCGGCGATTTCCGTCGCGCCGCACGCCGATTTCGTCAGCCTGGCGCGCACGTCCGCACCCAGTGGTGACGCGAACTCGCTCGAAGTCGTCTTCCGGCCCGATCCGTCGATTGGCGACGGCGAATGGGCCAACAGCGGCTGGCTGCAGGAACTGCCCAAGCCCGTCACGCGGCTTACCTGGGACAACGCCGCGATGATCAGCCCTCTGACGGCGCAGCAACTCGGCTTCACCACAGGCGATTACGTCACCGTCTCGGTGAATGGCGGCAGCATCCATAGCGGCGTCTATATCGTTCCCGGCCACGCCGAGAATTCCATCACGCTCCACCTCGGTTACGGCCGTTCGCGTGCCGGGCAGGTCGGCACCGGTCCGGGATTCAACGTCTATCTCCTGCGCACCTCGTCGGCGATGGGCTTCGCCACGGGCGCGCAGATCGCCAAAACCGGCAAGACGTATTCTTTCGCGTCGACGCAGCAGCAATACACGATCGATGTCGTCAAGGGCGAAGAGGAAAGCAAGGCGGCCATGGGCGAGCCCGGCGACGCTGAGCGCAACCTGGTCCGCATCGCCACCTTCGAGGAATTCAAGAAAGATCCCGACTTCGCCAAGCTCGCGGACGAAGAGGCGACCAAGGATTTTTCGATCTATCCGGGCTACCGCTACGATGGCTACGCCTGGGGCATGTCGATCGACCTCAACCGCTGCGTGGGCTGCAACGCCTGCGTGATTGCCTGCCAGTCGGAAAATAATATCGCCGTTGTGGGCAAGGATCAGGTCGAGCGCGGCCGCGCCATGCACTGGATCCGCATCGACACCTATTTCCGCGGCCATCTCGACAATCCGGAGATGTATTACGAGCCCCTGCCCTGCCAGCAGTGCGAAAACGCGCCGTGCGAATACGTCTGCCCGGTCGGCGCCACCACGCACAACGCCGAAGGCCTGAACGACATGACCTACAACCGTTGCGTGGGCACGCGCTACTGCTCCAACAACTGCCCGTACAAGGTGCGGCGGTTCAATTTCTATCTCTACTCCGATTACAAGACGCCGAGCCTCTACGGCATGCGCAATCCCAACGTCACCGTGCGCAGCCGCGGCGTGATGGAAAAATGCACCTACTGCGTGCAGCGTATCAACGCCGCCAAAATCAAGTCGGAAGAGGAAAATCGGCTGATTCGCGACGGCGAAATCATTACCGCCTGCCAGAGCGCTTGCCCGACCCAGGCAATCGTCTTCGGCAACATCAACGATCCGAACAGCAAAGTTGCGAAGCTCAAGGCGCAGTCGCGCGATTACGGCCTGCTCGAAGATTTGAACACGCGGCCGCGCACCACCTACCTTGCGCGCGTGCGCAATCCGAATCCGGAGATTCATAGCTAGGTCATGGCCAAGCCGAAAATTTACGGCGTAATGGCGGAGTTCGATTCGCCCGAAGCGGTGCTCGAAGCCGCGCACAAGACGCGCAACGCCGGCTACAAGCGCATCGACGCGTTTTCGCCGATTCCCGTTCACGGACTCGCGGAAGCCATCGGATTCGATTGGACGGTTCTGCCCGCGCTGGTTTTCTGCGGCGGTCTTGGCGGCGGCTTGACCGGTTTCGGAATGTGCTGGTACGCCAACGTGATCAGCTTTTCGCTCAATATCGGCGGAAAACCGTTCAACAGCTGGCCCATGTGGATTCCCATCACCTTCGAGTTGACCATTCTCGGCGCGGCGCTCACCGCCGTTTTCGGAATGCTCGCGCTGAACGGGCTGCCGTCGCCCTATCACCCGACGTTCAACGTCGAGCGGTTCGCCGGCGCCTCGACCGACAAGTTTTTTCTGTGCATCAAGGCGCGCGACGCGAAGTTCGATCTGGCGCAGGCCAAGTCGTTTCTGGAAGGGTTGAAGCCCGAGGGAGTTTTTGAAATTGAGGAGTAATTCCCAAGCTGCGTCGCTGACGACGGTTGCCCAAAGATCCCGCGCGCGCGTTTTCGCGCTCGGATGTCTCGGCGCGCTGGCCCTGCTCGTGTCCGGCTGCCGACTCGACATGCACATCCAGCCGAAATACCTGCCGTACGAACCGACCGATTTCTTTGGTGACGGCCGCTCCGAGCGCCAGCCGGTTCCCGGCACCATCGCGCGCGGCCAGTTGCGGCTCGACGAGCTGATGTTCACCGGACGCGAAAACGGCGTAGTGGCCGACAAGTTTCCCTTCCCGATCACCAAGGCCGATCTGGATCGCGGACGCGA
>CAZLWY010000011.1:0-8036 GCA_964563425.1 uncultured Acidobacteriaceae bacterium
CAACAAGGAATAATGGATGCCCATTTTTTCGGCAAAAGCCTTGTGCGACCAGACGCTGTCGACGCTCAGGCCGAGCACGGCCGCATCGAGCTGCTCGAAACGCTTCATGTCGTTCACCATGCACATGTGCTCGTTCGTGCAGACCGGGCTCCAATCGAGCGGATAGAACATGATGACCACGTTCTTCTTCCCATGAAAATCGGAGAGCTTTACGTCCTTCTGGTTCTGATCCTTCAGCGTGAAATCCGGAGCCGCGGCCCCGACGGAAATCGCCATGCCCTTCCTCCTGGCTCGCTTTCGCGAGAAGTACTTCTGAAAATCCGCTCAACGCGATTCGATGAAACATGATAGCCGAACCGGCGAGACCGCACAAACGCCCCGCGCCCCGTCGCAGGGCTCAAAAAAAGGCCTTGCCGGTTTTCACGGCAAGGCCTTCCGAACCTCGGGACTCAATTGACGAAGAGGACGGCGTTACTGCTTTGGTGCGGCAGGCGTTCCCGGAGCAGGCTTTGGCGCCGTCCGGGGAGCCGTTGGAGTCGTGGCACCTGCATTCTTCACGGGATAGCTCTGGTCGTAGAGTCGGATAATGTCCTGCGTCACGTCGATCTGATTCGCGGCGTAGATAACGGGAGTCTGCTGCGAAGAGTCGTCCAGGACGATGGCGTAGGCGTTGTCCTTGGAGTACTTGTTCAGGATATCGACGAGCTTGCGGCCGATGCGATTGACGACCTCCTGCTGCGCGTCGTTTGTGTCGTCCTGCAGTTCCTGCTGTTTCCGCTGATACGTGCGCGTCAGCGTGTCGCCTTCGCGCTGGAGCCGGGCTTTTTCTTCGTCGCTCAACGTCGACTGACCGGCCTGGAGACGATTCCTCACGTCCTCGATCTGCTTTTGCAGGTTCTGAAGCTCATTCATCCGTGGAGTAAACTGCGATTGCAGTTCGGCTGCAGCCTGCTTGCCTTCCGCCGTGCTGGCGATTGCCGCTTGGATATTGATCACTCCGACCTTGCCCGCCGCCGGAGCAGCAGCCTGAGCCCACACCGCGGGCGTCATTAAAAGTGCGGCAATAACTGGAACCACTGCTTGAATCTTCATTCTCACTCCTCATTCACACTGTGTGGCGAAATTTAATGAACACAAACGTGCAATTATAGCTTCCCGCCTGGAAAATGGTCAATTGGATTCGCCCGGCGGCGGGCGACAGCGCGTGAGTCAATGACCGCAGGCGCAGCCACGGCCCAGCCCATCTCCCTTAGAGTCCGATGCCCCATCGACAGGGTCGGTTGGCCGCGCGGTTCCGCCGGCTTAGTGCGGCAGCGGAACCAGCAGGACGCGGTTATTGTCCGGATCGACAAGCACAGCCAGATTCAGTTTCGGATCGATCGCCACGGCGTTGGGACCGAGCACCAGCGCCGACGTCTGAGCTCCGCCCAAGCCGAGCACGACCTGCACCTTCGGAGTGAAACACGTCGGTCCAGCATCGGTCGGGCACGCGTAATCGATCACCGACATCGTATGGTTAGTGGCATTCACGGTGACCAGCGAGCTCGTCTGAAAGTTGTAGTCAACCGATGTTGGCGCGATTCCGACATTGACCGTCGTCGAGTTCGTCGAAGAAGGATCCGTGAAATAAATGTTGTTCAACAAACTGTTTACGGTGATAAACACCTGGTTGACCGGATCGAAGACCACGCCGCTTGGATTCTGAAGGTCGTTGACGCGCCCGACGATCGATTCCGAGTTCATGTCGACGATGTCCAGGGTGCTCGTCGAGGACGCCGTAGCCACCGCGGCAAAATCCAGAGTCGGATCGATCGCCACGGCAACCGGATCCTGGTCCGTTGGCAAGCTGTCGCCCAGGGCTGCGGTGATCGAAGTGTTGCTCCCCGTCGTGGTCCGGGTAACGTCGATGAAGCTGACCTCGCCCGTGCTGAAAAGATTGTTCGAGTTCGTGCTGGTGACCAGCGCTGTGTCGGTATCATTGTTGAAAGCCACGCCGGTGGCATTCAAGCAGTCGGCACCGCACAGCGCGACCGTCGTGGCCAGCGGCGGCGTAGTGGTCAGATCAATGGCCGATGCGTTGTTGCTGCCGTTATTGGCTACCAGGGCCACGCCAAGCCGCGGATCGACGGCGACGCCGAGCGGCGTGGTGCCGGTGGAAATCGCCGGCGGAATTACGCCGACAGGTCCGAGCGATTCCGGGGAAAGCTGGCCGTTGACGGGTGAGAGCGAAACGAGCGAGACCGTATTGTCATTCGTGTTTGTCACCACGGCCAGGTCGCGGTCCGTATCCACTGCCACCGCCACCGGCCCGCTGCCCACCGTAACCGGCTGAATGACCGTCAGGTCCTCGACGTTCGATACGGCTCCATTGTTGCTGTTCAGTACGTCCACCAGAAAGTGTCGCGCCGACGCCAGCGCACTTGCCGGAACCTGCACGGTCAATTGCCGGCAAACGCCCGCTGCGCAGCCACTGGGCGTTGGCGCCGGCAACGCAACTTGCCCCTGATCGAGCCGAATGATCGAGTTGGCGGAGAAATTCGCGCCCGTCAAGATCAGCGTCAACGGCACGCCGCTGGTCAAGGTGGTCGCGGGGCTGGCCTCCAGGATTTGCGGCTGCGTCAAGGGGCTGCCGAGCGAAATGATCGATGCGTTGGCGTCGCCCGCGTCCACGACAATGGCTTGATTCGTGGCGGGATCGACGGCCACAGCCTGAGGATTGGCGCCCAGGCCGGTGATCTTCTTCAGGATGATCCCGCTATCCAGGTCGGCCACCACGCCCGTCGAGTCGCCTGGGGAAACGGCGATGCCGAGATTCTCGAGGGGAGTGACGGCGGCGGACCCGAGATCCGGTGTGAGCTGCTGGGTTCCCTGGAAGGTGAAAGTAACGGAGGTGACGGCGTCGTTCAGCAGGCTGAACGTCGTCAACGTCTCCGCAGCTGGATCGGCCAGCAATGCCTCGTGGGTTTCGGTGTTGATTCCGATGCCCTGCACGGTGGCCGAGATGGAAAGACTGCCCATCAGCTGGGGCTGGCGGCCCACGTCGCCGACGCTTGCCGCGCGGCCCAGATCGACCAGCGCGATTGTTCCCTCGCCTGCGGGTGTAACCATCGCCCAATTCAGGCGCGGGTCGACCGCGACGCCGGGGTTCTGGCCGGTGCCGTACGGCGTAATCCCTCCCGTGATCACTCCAACCGGGCATGGCGGCGTTGCGCAGCCGACGCTCGGGTTGGCATTAGCGAGATCAATAATCGTGCCGACGTTGGTGGATTGATCGGCGATGAATGCGCGGTGGGTCAGGGGATTTGCGGCGATGCTGTACGGCACGGTCGCAGCCGGGATCACCGCCGGCTCGTACGTGGCCAGCGAGACGGTCGCCACTTTTGCCGGCGGGGTCGCACTCAGGTTGATCGTAGTGATTGTGTTGTCGGTGCTATTCACCACATAGGCCATGTGGTTCGGCGTGAGCATGTCGTCAACTGCTACTCCCGTCGGCGCCGCGCCCGTCGTGATGGTTTCGACCACGGTGTCCGTCACCATGTTCACGATCGTAACGGACCCTTCCTTCGTGTTTGCGACCACGGCGTAGCCGTCCGCCTGATCGATCGCAACGGCGGTCGAACCAGGCGTCGCGGTGGCGCCCATCGTCAGCGTGGCACCCGGCCCGCTTGAAATCGACGCCGCGCTCGGATTGACGGCCAAATTCAAGCCCGTAAGATTGGGCACTCCGGCCGTGACCGCATCGCTGTTCTGAACAACCAGCGGGTAGAGCCCCGGTAGCGTCAGGCTGGCGTCCTGAATGGAGACGTTCATGTGGCGGCTGTCGACATAGCTCGTGCAAACCTGCCCTCCGCCGCCGCAGCCCACTCCGTTGAACGTCGCAAGAGTCTTGCCCGGCACGAAGTAGCCGCCGACGAGATTCGCGGTCAGGTTCGTTCCGCCATTGCTCTCCTGCACGCTGTTGGGCGTCGATGCGATTACGACTGGACGCACCGGGACAACCGGCAGGTTTACGGATCCGGAAGTTTTCGTGCCTTCCTGGGATTCAAGAAAGATCGAGAGATTACCCGGTTGGGTTAATAATGACCCCGGGATCGTGACCCGCAGCAGATCCTCGGTGATCACCGTGACATCCGCGGTTGGCACGGCAACATCGTTCACAAACACCTGAGTCGTCGAGAAAATGTTTGTTCCCGAAAGATAGACGTCCTGCTGCACCGAGCCCTCGGCGGCAACCTGCGGTTCGATCGGGTCCGTGGCGCTGAAGGTCGGGTTATCTCCCGCTCCGACGGTGACGGTCGCAGTGCCCACTTCGGAAGGATCTGCGCCGGATTGCGCGCCAATCGTGATCGCCCCCGGCGACGTATTCGGCGCGAAATACTCGCCCGCGGAAGTAGTTGCGGTGCAGGGATTTCCGACCACATTCGAAGGGCAGATATATCCGTCGGTGGCGTCGCCGCCGGGGTTCTGGTTCACCATCCAAACCACGCCGGTGTCGCTGGTACCCGTCACGATGTCGGTGAATTGAAAGGTCTCACCCGGCCCGATCAGAGCGGTCGTGGGAAGCACCTGCACGCGTATGCCGGAATCAAGGGTGATCGAAAACGTTCCAAACGCGTTTGACCGGACGCAGCTGCTGGCCACGATCAGGATAGAAGCAGGATTGGGAACGGTCGCCGGCGGCGTGTAAAGACCGTTTGCGGTGATCGTCCCGAATCCGGCGATCGGACTCTTCACCGTGGGGATCGTGCACCCCGTTGTCGGCCCCTGGCCCTGGGTGCACAGTGATGGGGGAATCGTGGTCGAAGGCGTTGCGGGAGGCTCGCAAATCTGCCAGAAAACGGTCGTGGCGGAAATACCGGTGACGGTGGCCGTGAACTGCACCGACGGCCGGCTGATGATGATCGGCAATGGCGCCGGGGCCGGACCCGTGATTGTGATTCCCACCGCGGTGGAATTCCCGCCGCATCCCGCTACCCAAATCGCGAGAAGCAGCACTGCCGCCAATCCCCACGCCTTCATATTCCCTCCGCCAATCTCCGATGAATTCCCCGCGCCTCTTGCGCGGCCAAGAACTTCCACCTGTTTCCCCCGGCGCTCTGGCCGGCGCATCAGAAAGTCCTGCTCACGGCAAATCGCAATGTCGTCCTCGGTTCAAACAGTCCCGGAGGAATCGTCTGCGACGATCGAATCTGATCCAGGAAACTTTGCAGAGAGGGCACGATCTGCGTGTCGTACACGCCCAGGTCCTTCAAACTGTCTCTCTCGGCGGGCGGAACAAAAAACGCTCCCAGCGGGGGCGTAATCGTCTGATCGAAGCGCAGGTAATTGTATGCCCAATAGATGCGGAACGGCGCCTGGATGATCGGTATCTGGATATCGACTTCCACGCCCGCCGATGTGTGCGGCCGGAAGTTCGTTCCGGCGGCAATCGGCAAATTGTTGGGAATGTTCACGCACGGAGCCCCCGCAGGCTGGCACGGAAAATCCGGATTCGGATACTGCTGCCGCAGCGATGCGATCGCCGAAGGATCCAGCTGCAGCTGCGACCGCCGCAGGATGCCATTCACGCCGAAATCGTGAAACAGGGCGATGCTCACGTAAGAGCCCACGACGGGTATCCGGTATTCGACGTTGGAGATGCCCTTCAAGTCGCCGCCCGGCCGCGTGGGCACGAATTCCAGCACATTGACCGGAATCGACTCCTGCACGGGAACGCCCGTCGGCCCCAGGTTGTGTGGATTTACGAACGTGACGTCGGTCGTCGTCGAGAACGGAATGAACACGAACGGGGAAATCGTGTAGAAGTCGAAGCCCCGCACGTCCTGCTCGCCGCCTGCGTAAAACCGGGTGTTCGGCGGCACTTCCTTGCCTCCGTAGCCGGTGATGTTGGCCGCCGCAAAGTGCAGCGCGATCGTATTCCGGCGATGATGGTTCGGATGGAAGTACGACATTTCGAAAGTGTTGCTGATCGTGTTGACGTTACCGCCCAGCGGACCTCCTACGATGCTCGATCCGTACGAGAAACTCTTTCCGTGGGTCGGATTGATCGGGCTGTCGACCGTGTTGTAGGTCAACGTGGGAGTAATCGAGCTCTGTCGGATTCCGTTCAGGGCCGACGGACCCGCGAGGCTCGTGAATTTCGTGAATTCAAACAGCAACGTGGCGGACTGGCTGAACGGCGTGATGTCCGTGCTGGAATATCCGTAGCTCACGCCCAGCCGCGTGAAGGAAAGCCGCCGCAGCGGATAGGTCGCAAAGACCGTGAAGCCTTTCGAATCGGTGTTGTAATTTTCCTGCAGCGCGGGATCGATCGCAACGTTCTGCCCCAGCAGAATCCCTTCCTGCCGCGCCGTGTTGTAATCGTACTTTGTCGAGAAGATCGTAAATCCGGTCGCGATGGGCCGATCGAAAAGATACGGTTCCGTGAACCCGAAATTGATGGTTCGTTGAATGTCGCCGATCTGCGCCGAAAGGGTCAGCGTTTCGCCCAATCCCAGGAAATTGTTCGTCTGATACGAGAATCCTACGAAGCTGCCCGATATGCCGCTGACGCCGCCCGAAAAGCTGATCGATTGCTTGCCCTTTTCCTTCACCTTCAGCTTGATGTCGACCGTGCCGGCTTTCACGTTCTTTTTCAGCTCCGCGTTTTCCGGCTTGATGGCGTCGAAATACCCCAACTGGTTCAGACGCAGAAGGCTGAGCTCCCACAAACGATTATTGAAAACCTGTCCCTCGTCGAGCAGCAGCTCACGCCGTATGACCTTGTCGCGCGTCGTCGTATTGCCCGAAAATTCAATGCGCCGCACGAAGAACTGTTTTTGCTGGTCGAATTCAAGCGTCAGATTCACGATCTTTTTCTGGTCGTTTACGTCGAAGTTCGGCGTGGAACTGAAATCGATGTAGCCGTACGTCCCGTACAGCTTCCGGAATTCGTCCAGCGATTTGCGGATTTTGTCCGCGTCGAAAATATCGCCTTCCTTCAGCGGAAACGCTCTCGCCAGGATCTCCGGCTTGAAGATCAGACCTTGATCCGGGTCCGCGCTGCGGAATGCGAGCTTGCCCATGCGATATTGCTCGCCTTCTTCGATCCGCACGGTGATGTTCGTCTGCTTGCCGTTGCGATTGCCGATCAACGGCGCTCCGCCCTTCACGTCAACAGTGTGCAGGTCTTTGTCGTCCACCACGACCGACACCTTGAAATACCCGTGATCCTGGTACAGCCCGCGCACGCCGACTTCGAGATCCTCGTCCAGTTTCGGCCGGTCGAACGTCTTGCTCATGACCGGAATGTAGGTGATTCCCAGCGGAATGCCATACGGCCGGTCATTGCGCATCGAGCGGATAATCTTGCGGCTCGAAAACGCGTGGTTCCCGACGACCGTGATTTCCCCGACCTTCACCTTCGGCCCTTCATTAATATTGAAAACCAGCTTCACGGCGTTCGACGCCGCAATGCGCTCGTAGGTGGGTTTCACCGTGGCGAACTGATGCCCGTGCGCGGCCAGCAAACTTTTCAGCACCACCTCGGCGCGCTTGATCTTGGTGGGATCGAATTGGCTTTCCACGCTGAGCCCGACTTTCTTGTCCTTGAACGCGTCGAGGATGTCGGATTCCGTGATGGATTTGTTCCCCTTGTACTCGATGCGCCGGATGATGGGCCGCTCGCTCACGTAGAAAATTACAACTTTGCCGCTGGGATTCTGCGGATCGTCTTCCACTTCCAGACGGATGTCTTCGAAAAACTGCGTGTTCCACAGCGCCTGAAAATCACGATGAAGAGCTTCCGCCGAATACGGATCGCCGGGACGCGAAAAAATCCGCGCCCGCAAGGTGTTCGACTGCACGCGACGGTTGCCGATGAACTCAATTCGCGTGATTGTATATTGCGGGCCCCCTCCCGGCTGTTGAGCCGAAAGGGATTGCCCCGTCACGAGGGGAAGCAAACACACAACGGCCAGAACTTCACACACGCACAAAAAGAGTACCCTGCTTGCGGCCAAGGTTCTGGTCAAGGCCGCAGTTCCCCGCCCAAGATT
>CAZLWY010000012.1:0-6537 GCA_964563425.1 uncultured Acidobacteriaceae bacterium
TTCGTCCACGCGCCCAGGATCGCACCCATCAGGCAGAGCCCGACCAGCGGATAGAAATTATTGATGGCAAAAAGCGCCAGCGGCCGCCCTTCATACATCGCTGTCGTCAGCGTGATCGGGCCTACGATTCCCAGCCACAGCAAGGTCCCAATCGCCGCGCCGCGGCCCGCCGTGTTCGCGTTTCGCCAGATGCACACCTGCGCGAGCACGAACGCGATCACGAGATTCAGCAGAAATGTGACGATATACGGCAGCACCGGGTTTACGCTGTTGGGCGTCGACCCTTCGAGCGCCGTCCACGGTTTCGTGAAAAGCACCGCGTACCACAACCCGCCCACGAGCCAGTAGACCACCGCGCAAACGATGATCGCCACATAGTTGGTCTTCATGATGTCGCCTCCGTCAGGTGCGTGTAACGATGTGGAGCCGCCGCAGTGGCGGGAGTCTGCCCGCGCCCCGCAGTATTGTCAAGCGGCTCCCATGGGGCACCCGGCTGGGGCGAAGTCCGCCACTCGTCGCGGCCATTTTGCCCCTTTGGGGCGGATTCCGCTTTGAGCACATGCAACATTTTGGCGTCTGGAGTGTTCTAATATCTGGATACGTGTTTCCCCGGCGGCGGGGCTGGCTCGCCCGCCCGCGGGCTTTTATAATGTGTTCATAACCGGCCGAAGGCCGGACGGAAGGAGACCAAGCATGAAGAAACTGATAGCCGTTCTTGCCATCGTACTGATTGCCGGAACCGCAGGGGTCGCAGGAGCTGGAACAGGAAACGGTACCGACGTGCCGGTGACCGGCAAGGCCTTGAAAATCGTTGTGGCGCGACAATCAAACGTTCCCGAAGTCGACATCATGAAGAACCTCAGCGAAAAGTGCCCCAACGTCACCATCACTACGAATCCGCAGCGCTCAGACTACATGCTCCGCGCCATTTGGACCCCCGACGATCGCTACCGCTTCGAGGTGATCGCCAAGGGTGGCGACTCGATCTACGCCACCAAGACAGTGCTGCTCAGCAACGCCGTCAAGGACGTCTGCAAATTCCTGAACTCGCGTCCGTAATCCTCGCGGGTTTGCCTCCGCCATGGCGCGATTGTTTGCCGTCGCGCTATGGGTGTGCTCGCGCCGCCGAGAGGGCTCTCAGCTGTTAGTTGAGGATTTTTACGTCGTGACGCCGGACGTACCAGCACGGGCTGAGCCCCAGCCAAGGAAAAATCGAGCGCACGCAAGTTTCCGTCTGGGGCTCGTCGCCGAAGACGCTGTACTTGCTGTCTTTCATCAGCGCGGCGTCGAACGTCGTTACCTGGGCCGTCACCGAACTCACACCCTGAGCCGCGAATCGATAGCGCAGCACTAGGTAATCTCCCGCGAATAGGGCAACGAAGAGAACGCATAGTGCCAATGCGATATTGGAAAGCAGGCGGCGAAATTCGGGAAACGTCATCGTCAGCCCAGGATTGTACCGCGTGGGACGACGATTCTTTTCAATCGCCTACGGGCTATGGCGAGACCATGATCGAGATGATGTGGATCGTCTTCGAGGGGCCGTCGTAGGAACCGACGACGCTCACTTTTTCGCCGGCGTAGTCCTGCAATTTGTCCTGATCGTCGAGATTGTACGCCGTCTTAGGATCGGGAATGTAGAGCACCAACTTCGCGCCGTCCTTCACGCAGTACAGCGCGCAGTCCTTCGCGGTCTTGATCCCTTCCTTGGATTCCATCGCCGCGTGCGAACCGCCTCCGGCGCACAGGCTGTCCATCACGTAGCCAATGTAAGCGATCGGAGTGTTGTTCTGCTGCTGCGCGCCTGCACCACTCGAGCTTGATTGCAGGAGCACGACTGCGGCGACAGCGAGAATCCCAAAAACTCGGCTGAGGGATTTCATGGCGGCCTCACATATAGAGAAAACCCCGCGGGCTTGAACGAAGCACTCGGCATCGATCAGCACCTGCGGGGTCTCTCGGAAATCGCTGCTGGGCTAGCCCGTCAAACTAGTGACGGACGTAAATGCCCACGTCGAAAAGGCTGTGATCCCAATCGGCCTTGTGATCGCGGCACCATTGGCGCTCTTGATCGAGCTTGGCGACGTCGTGGTCGACCTTGGCGCTGTGCTCGCCATACTTTGCTGCGTCACGGTCGATTTTATCCTTCTGCGCCTGCAGGCGTGCGCGGCAGTCGGAGTTCACGTCCGCGCGAGCCGTGCTGACGACCGGCAGGGTCATGCCAACTGCGAGTGCTCCCATCAGGGCGTATCGAATAATGTGCTTGGTCATAATTGGCCCTCCTCACCTGGCAAACTACACGTGTGGCGCGATTTGGCCTATCCCCTGAAGCTGTTATGCCGTTGAGGTGTTTGCTGTAGGAGCTTTTTTCGTGATTCGGGTTGTCGCTGCGCCCTTCGTTTGTTTTCAGCCGATTAGCCGAGGTTTACTTTGCGCGGTGTGTCAGCTGGCTTGAAGGACTCTTGGCTCGGGCGCGCGGATCAGACAGAAATGTCTTTGTCGGCGACAGCGACGTAGGCTTGATAGGCTGCAGCGTCCATTAGCACGTCTAGTTCGCCGCGGTTTTTTAGCCGCACTTTAATCAGCCATCCCTGCCCCTGCGGGTCAGCATTGATTTTTTCCGGAGCATTCTTCAGCGTTCGGTTCACCTCCAGGACCTCCCCGGATACGGGCGCATCGATTTCGTTCACCGTTTTCACCGATTCCACGCTGCCAAGAGGCTGGCCCGCTTCCAGCGTAGCTCCAGGGTTTGGCAGGTCGACTGAAACGATTTCGTTCAATTGAGACTGCGCGTAGTCGGTGATGCCGATGGTGCCGATGTCGCCACTCACGTCGATCCACTGGTGCTGTTTCGAGTAACGGAGTCTCGCGGGATACGCCATAGAATGGCTCCCTCGAATCGTTCGCGTTCTTGCCGGTCCGATCGATAGCCGTCAGCCGGTGCTATCCTAACGTCGCAGCAGCCCGTCCAACTTGTGAGGACTTCTTATGCGACCTGACATCGTGCCCGGAGCCGTCTTCCCCGACTACGAACTCTCCGATCATACGGCGAAACGCCGGAAGCTTTCGGATCTGCAGGGACAGCATCCGATGATTCTCGTGCTGAGTCGTGGAGGTTTTTGTCCCAAGGACCGCCGGCAGGCCGAAGGGCTGGTTCAACTGCATCGCGAGCTCGAGGTAGGCTATTGCCGGTTGGTCACGATCAGCACGGACAACATCACCCAGACGAACGAATATCGCACCGGAGTGGGCGCGCACTGGCCATTCCTGTCCGATGCCGGGCGCATCATTCAAAAAGATCTCGACATCGCCGAATACACGGATCCGGCGAACAATCCCATGATCCCGCACGTGATCGTCCTCGAGCCTGGTCGAGTGGTTTACAAGATCTACAACGGCTACTGGTTCTTCGGCCGGCCGACTCTGGAGGATCTCCGCCAGGATCTGCGAGCCGTCACCAGGAAATGCCGGCCCGACTGGGACATTTCGACGCCTGAGCTCAGGGCGGCGTGGCAGCAAGGCCGCAAAGAGCTGTTCTATCCTTATGGCAAAACCTATGTCCAGACTCTCGGCGAGCAGGATGAGTGACCATCCGCACCACACTGATGCAATGAGCATGAGGCATCTGTAATTGCCACAACGCGCGCTGGCTGCCGACTAGCGGGCCTCGCCGGCGGCGGGTGGCGGAACTGACGCCGGCGCTGCTGGCGGCGGCACCGGGGCATTTCCGTCGAGTGCGAACGTGTAGAGACGGCCTTTGCCTAGGCGTCCTGCGAGCACGGAAACGTACTGCTTGCCGTCGAGCATGTAGGTGACGGGATTGGCGAATCCCGGCTCGAGCTTGACGCTCCAGAGTTTTCCGCCTTTGTCGGCGCTGAAGGCTTCGAATTCGCCGGCGTTCGAAGCCGCGAACACCAGATTGCCGGCCGTGGTCATCGTGCCGCCGCCACCGGTTGCAGGAGCGCGCCAGCGCTCGGTTTCGGTGCTGGGATCCCAGGCGAAGAGGAAATTTCCAGCCGGAGGGGTTGGCGGAGGCGGCGGTGGGGGCGGTGCGCCATTGGCGTCGGCGCCGGCGCGAGTGGTCCTGAAAATGATTCCCCAGTTATACGCGCCCAGCTCGGGCTTGAATTCGGGCGCTTGAACGTAGGAAAAGCTGGTGGCTGCTCCCGGCGTAATGTAGACGAGGTTGGTCAGCGGATTAAATGACATGCCCTGCCAGACGTGTCCGCCGCCCGGGCCAGGCCAGATGATCACCGGCGTGGTGCCGAAATGCGCGTCGGGATTCATGATGGGGCGGCCGGTTTTGGGGTCGAGTTCCTTGGCCCAAGTGATTTTCTGAAGCGGCGCGCCGGAAATGAATTCGCCGGTCTTGCGGTCCAGGACGTAGAAATAGCCGTTCTTGGGCGCCTGCATGATGACCTTGCGAACTCGGCCGTCGATTTTCAAATCGGCCTGAACGAGATCGGCGATGGAGTCGTAGTCCCATTCATCGCCCGGCGTGGTCTGAAAATACCAGACGAACTTTCCGGTCTCCGGCTTCACGGCGATGATCGAGCAGATATACAAATTATCCTGGCCCAGGGCGCTGCGATATTTCTGGACCCACGGGCCGGCTTGTCCGGTTCCGAAATAAAGCAGGTCGAGCTGCGGATCGTAGGAGATCGAGTTCCAGGGATTGCCCCCACCGCCTAATTTCCACCACGCGACATCGCCCGACCAGGTTTTCGCGGCCACTTCCATGGCCTTGTTCTCAAACGGCTTCGATGGATCGCCCGGCACGGTGTAGAAACGCCAGATCATTTTTCCGGTTTCGGCGTCGTAGGCGGAGAGGTAGCCGCGCACGGCGAATTCTCCGCCGCCGTTGCCGATGATGACTTTGCCTTTCACGATGAGCGGAGCGCCGGTGATGCTGTAGTCGGAGTTCTGGTCGGCGGTTGCGACCTCCCAGTCCACTTTTCCGGTCTCTGCATCGAGAGCGACGAGGCGCGCGTCGAGCGTGCCGACGTAGACTTTGCCGCCATACACCGCGACGCCGCGATTTCCCGGGCCGCAACACAGGCTCGGTCCGGTGCGGACTTTATTGGGATCGCCGGCCGATCCGGGCGGAAAATTCTGGTGGCCGAGTTTCGGGTCCCAGCGCCATTTTTCTTTTCCGGTGCGGGCATCGACTGCAAACACCACGCCCCAGGTCAGCGTGCCATAGAGAGTGCCATCGGAAATCACGGGGGTCGCTTCGAGCGTGCCGGGGAGCGCGCCGGTGTCGTAATACCAGGCGAGGCCGAGTTTGCCTACGTTGGAGGCGTCGATCTGCTTGAGCGGGCTGAAGCGCGTTTGCGCGTAATTGCCGCCGGCCATCAGCCACTCGTCCGTCTTGCCGGCGTTCAGCAGGAGCTTGTCGTCGACCGTATGCGTTTGCTGCGCCGAGGCGGCGGCCGCCAGGAAAAGCGACAACGCCCAGGCAAAACACACGCTGATATTTCGAGTGCGCATTTCCCCGTCCCCCGAGAAAATCATTCCGGATGTGCGATCCGGCCACCCGCCTGTGTGCACATACTAATCCTGAAGATGGCTTTTTGCTCGGGGTTTGTGAACCCGCGAAGCGCGTCCATCGTCCTACCGGGACGTCTGTTTTTTTCCTGGTTGGCGATCCCGGCATTGCGCGGCACTTTGTGCCGGCGAATTGCGATCGAGGCTCCGGCGCTTGTCAGCCAGCGCCACGTCAGCCGCTTACGAGAGGCTCTCGAGGCAGGAGCGAAGCACGAGAATTTGGATTTGAGCGATTTGGGGCCGTGGGTCAGTTTGAAATCGAGGTGTGCGGGGCGGCCACAAATCTTCGCTGTACCGCGTACAGGATTGCGAACACAGCAAGGAAGGTCAGGCCGCAATCTCGCCACATTGCTATCTGGGCCGCTCGCGCTGTCAGATAGGGATACGGGTACGCTTTATGCGGTGGGAAGTAAAAATGATTGAAGGAATCAGCCGCGAACTGAAGAAACACGCCTGCCGCTGAAATTAACGCGACGATAAAAGCGATCGCGGTCTGTATTCCTCTGGACCTTGGCCACTTCTTCATGCCAGCGATCCTCTCACGCCCCGAGCACTCCACAAACTCGTCCACACATCCCAAGCAAAACGGATCCACGACACGATTTTGAATTTAGTTGACATTGCGCCACTCTCGCGTAGAATTGGCGATTGTCTGCTGTTCTTCCAGCTGGCCTGGGAGTACCTGCTCTTTGACAATCGAGTGAAACAAGCCAGAACCCGTTTGGTTTCTCGGCTTTTGGTCCGGGTGTACCGGATCAGAGGCCTATGAGTGCCCAAGGAGCCTGCTTCGGCAGATTTCGAGGGTGGATGAAATCGAGCGATTTACAGTTCGTCTGATCGTGGAGCGAGAGCTTCACGGTTAGAGCACAGGTTTCAAATGAGAGTTTGATCCTGGCTCAGAGCGAACGCTGGCGGCGTGCTTAACACATGCAAGTCGAACGAGGTCCGTAGCAATACGGATACTCGTGGCGAACGGGTGCGTAACACGTG
>CAZLWY010000013.1:0-18295 GCA_964563425.1 uncultured Acidobacteriaceae bacterium
GAGAATTTCGCCAGCGTCCCGCCCATCGCTTCCTTCACCACGCGATAAACGCCGCCACGCACGAACATGCTGCAACTCTCGACGTACACCTGCGAGACCGCGTACGACAGCAGCATCGTCGCTAGAATGAACCAGGGCGCAGCCTTGCCGATGAACTGCTCCGCTTCGCCGCCGGCGTAGTAGGCCGATGAGGCGAGGTCGTTCAGGACGATTGCCGCGGCGCGCCAATAGGAAATGAATGCGAGCATCGCCGTCGTTGCAACCAGAACTTTGGCGACGGGCCGCGCCCCCGGCATGAAGGAGGGACCCTGTGGAGTCGATGACATTAGAACCTTTTACGGTGGAGCAAAACTGACGCCAGCAAAGTAATCGCCAAGCCATAAACAAGTCATAAGCAATACATAAGTATTTCATAAAGAATATAGTTAACTCTTTCTTTGACAATCATATACAGGGGAATCGACTTATTTATGGGCGGACACCGCCACGGCTTTCTCGCTCAGCGCGATGATCCGAGAGATTGCCGTACCCTTAGAATCAACAGGAGAATCCAGCCGGGGAGACACACGCGAATGAGAGGCGGGCGGAAATTGGGTAGCGACACCGGGAGGCGTGTCGGGCACCTTCAAAAAGCCAAGCAAAACTGGCGTGCAATCGGTGCTCTCTGATCACGTGGGGCCCGCCTACGGCATATTCACTGGCGGTTTGGCAACCTTCTTCCTTAGTCCCCCGGTCAACGATCAGGCTGCCTTTTCCTCGCGCTGTTGGTCGCGCGTGACTTTGCCACCAAGTCGTCAAATCGTGGGTCGCCGTGAAGTGACTTCAATTCAGGATCAGCGGAAAGTTCTCCCGGTGAAATGAGGCCGTTTTCGATGGCGAGGTTCAGATCGGCGAATGCTTCGTTCGGCCGACCTCGAGCAGCCTCAGCGCAGGCAAAGTTGTACCAAGCCTCCGACACGGTGGCCGGCTGACTTGTTTTCTCCGCTGTCTCGATCACGTCGCGAAACATTCTCTCTGAATCGGCATCATGTCCCTCGCGGCTGAGGCCCCACGCTTCCATCTCCATGCTCTGCAAGGTCGAGGCGTGCGTTGGACCCAACACGCGGGCCTTGCTCTCGATCACTTGACTCTGGAGTTTATCCGCTTCCGAGTAACGGCCTTCCTTCACCAGGGTGAGAGCAAGCATCGTCATCGCCCTAAGAGTTTGGGGATGTTCCGGCCCCAGCACGCGACGCTGAGCGGCAATCACGTCGGAATACAGCTTTTCGGCCTCCGGGAAGCGACCCTCCTCCTCCAGATTCTCGGCCGCGTGTGACATCGAAAGCAAGGTCGCGGGATGGTCCGGCCCCAGAGTTCGCTTCTGCGCTTCGATCAGTTCGCCATAAATCTGATCTGCTTCCGCATACCGCCCCTGGGGAGTCAGATTTTCAGCCAGCTCGTTCAAAGTGTTCAGAGTTTGAGGGTCGTCCGGGCCAAGTGCTTTGCGTTCTGCGTTGAGTGTTTGGCGGAACAAGTTTTCAGCGTCGGCGTGACGTGCTTCATTGGCATAAACATAACCGAGGCGATCCATGGACGCCAACGTGTCGGGATCACGGGGGCCAACATCCTGGCGCTGGGCCTCCATTGTGTTTTGCAACAACTTTTCCGCCTCCGGCAAATGTCCTTGCGCCCGGAGGATCTGGGCCAGATAACTTTCGCTCGCCAGTGTTTCCCGGTTTCGGTCTCCAAAAATGGACCTCTGAACTGCCAGCGCGTGTTCCGTCAAATCTTGCGCGCGGCCATACAAGCCCAGCCCTGTATACGTTTGCGCCATGGTTTCCATCAACTGCGCCTGGAGCTCCGGGTCCTGAATCAAGTTATTACCGATTTGTTGCGAGGCCCCGTCGAGAATTTCGCGGGCGGTGACCGTGTTTCCGCGCGCCTCGCTCGGATTTGGTACCTGAAAGATGCCGGTCATAAAATGCGTGATGCGGTCTGCGCGGTCCCGTTGTTGCCGAATCTTGCGCAGCTCGATCGCCTGAGCCACAGCAAAGCCGAGCAGCAACACCAGTCCCGCCGCGGCAACCGAGACGCCCACACGATTACGCCGGACATATTTGCGCGTGCGATAAACGACGCCGGTCGGATGTGCAGAAACGGGCGCATTCCGCAGATAGCAATTGACGTCTGCCGCCAATTCCAGGGCCGTCGCATAGCGCCGGTTGCGGTCCTTTTCGAGCGCCTTCAGAACGATGCAATCGAGGTCTCCGCTTACCTGTCTAACCAACATCCGCGGCTCATTTTGGCGCTTGTGAGCCCGTCTGGCCAAAGTAACTGCGTCCTGTTTGCGGATCTTCGTGCTCGGCTTGAGCGGATCAAACTCGCGCAGCTGCCGCATGACTTCATAAAACGGCTGATTCTTCCCTTGGCTCACATCGAACGGCTGGTCGCCGGTGAGCAGAACGTAAAGGACCACGCCTAGCGAGTACACATCTGTTCGTGTGTCAATGTCGGCATTGCCGTCGGCCTGCTCCGGACTCATGTAACCCGGCGTCCCGACCCAGTCGCCGGCGCGCGTCATCATCGTTTCGTCACTGATCTGCAGCCCAATGGCTTTGGCCAATCCAAAGTCGATGATCCGCGGCATCGGCTTGCCATCTACTTCCGTGACGAGAATGTTCGCCGGCTTTAGATCGCGGTGGATAATGGCTTTCTGATGGGCGTGCTGTACCCCCTCGCAAACTCGGGAAAACAGTTCCAAGCGCTGCCCGATCGTGAGGCGCTTGTCGTCGCAGTATTTTGTGATCGAGGCGCCGGGTACGTGCTCCATCACAAAATAGGGCTGGCCATCGGGCGTCGCTCCGGCGTCGAAGACCTTGGCAATGGCGGGATGATTCATCATGGCGAGCGATTGCCGCTCGGAACGGAAGCGCAGCAAGAGTTGGTCGTCGTACCGACCGACTCGGATGAGCTTCAGAGCAACTTGGCGGTGCACGGGTGCGGTCTGTTCGGCGAGCCAGACCTGTCCCATGCCCCCCTCGCCGAGCCGGCGTAGAAGTTTGTATGGACCGATGAATTGGGGTTCCACGGTCGCCGTTCCGCCAGTCAGTCCCGATGGCGAGCTGGCGATGGTCGTCATGAGATCCGGGCTTCCGGAAGGAGTGCTCGAACTTTCCCCTGCCGCAGGGTTGGGAGTGAGGTCCTTTGTCTGGACGTCGTCTTCCTTCATAGCCGCTCCAGAACGAATCGAAAAACCGGCTGAAGTGTAACATGTGCAAGACACACTGTAGCGATGTCGCCGCCCGACAACGCCAGATGCAGGATTGTCCGCCGCAGACGCCAACGTCTTCGTTCAAACGGCTCTATCGAAAGCGCCGAGAGAGCCCTGCCACCGCCTTCCTATTTGCTGGGAGCGCGCTGCCGATGCAGCACGAACGTTAATCAGGGTTAAGCAGCGAATTGTTGGGCAGTCACGGACGGTCATCGACTGCCTACCTCACAAGTAACACGGAGGCTGTGATAGGATCGCGATCGACCTGCACATCCAGCGACCCCTGCTTTGCTCCGAGTCGGCTCCGCTGTTCAAGGTCCGACAATCTCTTATGCGTCCCTCAAAGATTCGGAACCTACTAATGCTAGCGGTGCTGTTGACGCTCAGCTTTTGGGCGATCACTATCGCTGCCAATTTAACCATCGAGTACAACTGGTGGAAAGAGGTCGGCCAAGTAGGTACCTGGACCAGCATGCTGTGGTACACGATTGCCCCTTTTGCGGCGGGTGGTCTTTTGGCCTTTATGGGGCTGTGGACGGCTCATGTGCAGGGACTGCGCTTCGCCGGCATCCGTCAACGAGACTTCCCTTTGTACTCCCTGCTGGTTACGGTCGGGCTGGCGATCGTGGCGATATTGTTCGCCTCGGCCTCCATTGACTACTGGACGGTCATGCGCTTTTTCGGGTCGCATGGGCTCGCGCTGCCGCCCGGCGCTTGGAGGGACCCAGTTTTTGCGCGCCCGCTTTCCTTTTACCTGTTCGATCTGCCTTTCTATTCGGAAATACTCTGGTTTGTGATTTCGCTGGTGATCCTTTGCGCCGTAATCTTCTGGGCCACTGCCCGGGGATGGCAGTTGTGGATGAGGGGCAGGCGCGTGGAGGCTTTCGATCGGGGGGCCCTGGTGCTGATGCTGCCGGGCGCCAGCCGCGGCGGCTTCGTCCGCATCGCCGTTACCCTTTTGCTAGTGAGCCTCGCTGGCTTGTTTTTCCTTGGCAACTACGACCTTCTGTTCAACTCGCACGCCTTCATGACGGGCGCAGATTATGTAGATGCTAAGATTACGCTCCCCCTGCGTTGGCTCCTCATTGTTGCTGTCTTGGCGGCTCTCCCCCTCGTGTGGACGTCGAGATACAAGAAGGCCGCGATCCTGTTAGGAACCTTTTTCATTCTCCAATTGGCTCTTCCGACGATCATCAGCGCGGTCTACGTACGGCCGAATGAGATTTCGATCGAACGGCCCTACATCGAGCGCCATATTCAGGCCACCGCCGCAGCCTTCGGCCTGGATCGGAACTCTACCGAGCGCCCCTTTGCCATTAGCGGGCAAGAGACGGTCAATGCCGTACAAGACGCCACGCTGCTCGAAAACATTCGCCTGTGGGATCTGCGCGCCTACAGCGCAACGATCACTCAGATCCAGGCACTGCGCCCGTATTACATCTTTCCGAACACCGATGTAGACCGCTACTTCCCCAACGGCCACATCGAGCAGGTGATGTTGTCTCCACGCGAGATTGACGTGAACCAGTTGTCTGCCGAGGCCAGTCAGAGCTGGGTGAATCCGCGATTCATTTATACCCACGGCTTTGGCGTGGTCGTATCTGAAGTCAACAAAATTACGCCCGATGGCTTGCCTGTCCTGCTCATTGAAAATGCGCCGCCGGAAATCAAAGCGCCCGGCTTCCAGCTCACTCGGCCGGAGATCTACTACGGTGAGAGCACCCAGGATCCGGTGTTCGTTCATACCGCACGCGAGGAGTTTGATTATCCTTCCGGCGATCAGAACCAGTATTCAACCTACCAGGGAACGGGAGGCTTTCCGATTGGCTCGTTCCTGCTAAAGGCCGCCGCTGCGATATCCCAGGGCGAGCCCAACATGATTTTCACGGGCTATCTCACCGGGCAGAGCCGCATGATGATTTACCGCAAGGTGCAGGCGAGACTGGCGCATCTGGCACCGTTCTTGAACTGGGACCCCGACCCGTACTTGGTGATTACCGATGACGGCAGGTTGGTATGGATGGTGGACGGCTACACGACTTCTGTTTCCCATCCCTACTCGGCGACGCTCCCCGTGACCGGGGTGGAAGAAGGTGCCAACTACATCCGCAATGCGGTGAAGGCCACGGTGGATGCCTATACCGGGAAAATGTCTTTGTACGTATTCGATCCGAGCGACCCCATTATTCGGGTCTACGAGAATCTATTCCCGAAACTATTCCGGCCCGCTTCCGAAATGCCGCCGGACCTCCGCCGACATGCCCGCTACCCTGAGGTTCTTTTTCGCGCACAAGCCGAGGCTTATCGTATTTTTCACATGCGCGATCCGCAAGTCTTCTACAACAAAGAAGACATCTGGGAGATCGCCCATACGCTATCGGGCCAGTCCGGGGCCCCCGAAACCATGCAGCCCACCTACGTGGTGGCCACCCTGCCTGGAGAGAAAGAACCCGAGTTCCTGCTGATCCTGCCTTTCACCCCCCGGGGCAAAGACAATCTGATCGGGTGGATGGCTGCGCGTTGCGACGGAGACCGATTAGGGGACCTCGTCTATTTTCAACTCTCGAAACAGCAACTGATGTATGGCCCGATGCAGATTGAATCGCGCATTGACCAGGACCAGAACATCTCCAAGGATCTGACGTTGTGGAACCAGCAGGGCTCCCACGTTCTGCGCGGAAACATTATCGCTCTGCCGGTGACGGCCGGTTTTCTCTACGTTGAGTCCATCTACATCCAGGCAGGTGAAGCCCGTATGCCGCAGCTCAAAAAGGTCGTGCTGGCCATGGGTGACCGGCTCATCTACCGAGATACCTTCGCCGAGGCCCTAGCCGAGCTGACCGGCAGTCCGGCACCTCCCAGCCCCGCTCTCTCCGTAGCTGCGTCGGCCGCTGCTCCGGCTCCGGTGGCCGCCGCACCAGATACCGCCGCGCTTGCTGAGCGGCTTGGCCATCTTCGCGATCAGGCCGAACAACTGACCCGTGAGCTCGAGACGCTGGAAAAAGAGACGCAGAAGAAGAAATAGATTGCCTTTGGACTAGCCCAAGATAAATTGGATTCCGGAACACACCGCGTTAACCGGGCGGCAGCCTCGATTTCCGCGCAGGTCGCCGGACGACTCTTGTCCATGCTGAAAACTCCATCCGCAGCCAGGTTGCCCATGAACATGAAGAAGTCGCGCGAAACTCATCATTGGATTTGTGCGGGGCGTTGTCAGGGGATGGGCTACAGGAGTTGGGCGCGGAGAATCTGGCGACTGACCCCTCAGGCGGCGATTCGCTCGTAGCGATGATGCAATCCACGACCCGGCGGCCCCTCCACAATTCGGCCCAGGTTTGCAGTTTGAATGGGTCGGCTGGCTAGAGTGTCCTCGCCCAGAGCGAGGTGAGTCCGGGTCCGCTCGTAGTATTCGAAAAACACGACTTCAAGATGCGCCGTAAGCGATACCGGGATTCCATCGCTAGAAATGCAGAAAACCGAGAAAAATCCGCAAAACCCTGCTGTTTGTAGCCGCTTCGCTCGATGCCCTGCTGTAACGCGGAGTCAATCCTGGATCGTCTCGGCCAACAGAAGCGAGGTCGATTTGGCAACAGTGGATACAGTAATCAGTGGCAACCATTGCGATCCGACGAAGGAGGCAGTGGTTGCCGCTACGGCTGATTGGCCCAGTCGCGCGCGTTGGCGAATGTGTGCGGGCCCCACCAGACACCCATTTCCATGTGATCGACGGAAGCGAACGCCTGTTGCGCGGTGGTTTTGTCGCCGAGTTTATACGCGACAAACGCGAGGCGATTGGCGTAGGTATTGTCAGGGCCGTAGAGCCGGGTCACATCGGAATAGCCTGATTTGAATTTCGGCCAGTCGAGTCCGGGCAGATCGGCGATTTGCGGCTGGCAGTTGCACGCGAGAGAGCCGGTGATCCGGAAATAAAGGATCGAGCCTTCCGGATCAGGAATTTGCAGAGAGGCTTTCTCGGCGAAGTGCACGATGTCACCGGGATCGCCGTACCACTGCGGTCTCAGGTACTCGGCGTATTGGCGATAGTAGTGGAAGTAGCTCGGCTCGAACGCCACGGCCTGATTGAGTAGCTCGAGCGCGTCCTGTTTATCCCATCCGATCTGAAAGGCGACCTGTTGCATGGCCTCGTACCAGTGATCGTCTCGCTCCTTTAGCCCCGCTGCCGCGAGAAGATAGTTTTCCGCCAAGATATTGCGATCGTTATAGAGCCGCCAGCTGGAACTGGAAACGGAGTCCGCGGTTCCATCGCCGCGCGCGAAAAATGCGTAGTTCGTATAAAGACGCGACAACGCGATGAGGGCCGCTGCGGAATCCGGGTAGGCAGAACGCCACGGATTGAGCCGCGAAATACGGTTCTGGTAGTCATCATCTGTCGGCTCGCCGGAACTCGCGGGCGTTGCCAACTCGTCATAGAAATCGTTGTTCTTCCAAGCGCCGCCGAGAACCAGGCCCCGTTCCATTCGATTTTGTTGGGCCATTTTCTCCAGTTGAGCGAAGTTCGATGTAAGAAGAGCTTCCCTGACCTTGGCTTTGTATCCTTCGTCCGTTTCCTGCGGAATCGGTGATGGGGGCGGCAGAACGGAAGACTGGTGGCCGCGGCCGTAATCGTGGACGGCTTGCATGACCACTTCCATCGAGGGCGCCGGCGGCGAGGCCTCGGAATGACCGCAGGAGCTTGCCACTACGCAGAGAATTGCCACTACGAATGAGTAGGCGATTTTCGATGCTGCCAGGCCGTGTGCGGTAGGCATGGGCGAATGATAATGAGGCGGGTATGTTGACGAAACTGTACTAAGGGGCAGGTGCGGCGAAATGGAAATTAGGGACTGCGTGACCGCGTGACGGTAGGCGTCGTAGGTTTTCGGGCGCTTGTGCTTTTGGATTGGCTTTCGGAAGGTATGGTAGCGATACCGGGAATCGAACCCGGATTTGTGCCTTGAGAGGGCACCGTCCTAACCCTTAGACGATATCGCCTCCGATGCCTGATCGCGCGCAGCCGCAGAACGTGGAAAAGGGCGCGACGCACGATCACGCTCTCACTGCAATTTTCGCACGCCTAATTCGTCGGCGCAAGCGCGCCCGAGTCTTTCGAACCGTTTATGCTAAAATCTTCTTCCCATGGAACGAGCAGGTGATTTTCTAGGCAGCGTCATCCGCAGATTCGATCGGCCGGAAGCCACGCTGGCCTGGCTAACGGGCGCGTGGCCGGCCATCGCCGGAACGGCACTCGCAGCACACACGAAACCGACCCGTTGCGACGGCGGATTGCTTGAAGTTGCCGCAGACGCGAAAGCGTGGCAGCAGCAGATCGAAGGCATGAAGCGGGAGTTGCGCGACCGTGTGAATCGTGCATGGGGCGGCAATCTGGTGCGCGACGTGGAGTTTCTCGCGACAAAGCCCGGCCCGAAATACGTGAGTTACGAGGCTGACAACACCCACACGCCGTTTATCCGCCGCCGCCGAGCCTAGTTCGCATCAAGCGCGAGGCGCGATCTGCGCTCCGCTATCTCGTCGCTGGCGCCGCAGAAGGTTCGTATCGGCCATGAAAATTAGCCGCGAAGAGGTATTGAAAGTAGCTTCTCTGGCTTACCTCGGGCTCTCGCCCGAGGAAGTCGAGACCTACCGAAATCAGCTCGACCGAATTTTGTCCTACATCGACAAGCTCAATGAGCTCGACATTTCCAGCGTAGAACCCATGGCTCAGGTGACTTATTCGGCCGCGGCTCCTGACGCCGCTCGGAAGCATCCTGAGCTGCGCGAAGACGTTTTGCTGCCGTGCAATGTCGCCGAACCTTTGCTGGCCAGCGCCCCCGACGCCGCGAAGCCCTTCTTCCGGGTCCCCAAGGTGATCGACCGGTGAGCGAGTCGGTGAGTTGGACCGTCCCGGCGGTACAGAGCGCCCTCAAAGCCAAGAAAATCTCGGCCCGCGAGCTCGCCGCCGAATTTTACGGCCGGATTGACCGACGTAATCCCGAGCTGAATGCCTACCTCACTGTTTCGCCCGAGCGCGCCTACGCGCAAGCCGATCGCGTGGACGCGGCCGTTGCGCGCGGCGACGAGCTGCCACCGCTCGCGGGAGTACCCATCGCAATCAAGGACGTTATCAGTACGCTAGGAATCCGCACCACCTGCGCGTCGAAGATGCTTGAAACCTACATCCCGCCCTACGACGCAACCGCGGTCGAAAAGCTGGACGCCGCCGGAGCGGTCTTCCTGGGCAAAACGAATTGCGACGAATTCGCGATGGGCGGCTCGAACGAAAACTCCGCCTATGGCCCGGTGCGGAATCCCCTGGCGCCTGATCGGGTTCCAGGAGGTTCGAGCGGTGGATCGGCGGCAGCCGTGGCAGCCGGTCTAGCGGTCGCCGCTCTTGGAACAGACACGGGTGGCTCGATTCGTCAGCCCGCTTCGTTTTGCGGTATACCCGGGTTGATGCCAACGTACGGACGCGTATCGCGCTATGGGCTGGTGGCGTTCGCGTCGTCTCTCGACAAAATCGGGCCTTTGGCAACCACGGTCGCCGACGCAGCCGCCGTGTTGTCCGTCATCGCCGGCCACGACGCCAACGATTCGACATCGGCTCCGGTTCCGGTCGCAGACTATGTGGCGGAAGCGGCCAAACCGGTCCAAGGATTGCGAATAGGCGTGCCGGAAGACTATTTCGGCGAAGGCCTGGACCCGGAAGTGAGGGAACGCGTCGAATCTGGAATCGTGCAGCTCGAGCGGCTCGGCTGCAAACGCGTCCCGCTGCGCATGCCCCACACGGATTACGCGATCGCAACCTATTACATCCTGGCAACGGCGGAGGCGAGCTCGAACCTCGCACGTTACGACGGGGTTCGCTACGGCCTGCGCGTGCCCGGCGCCACGCTGACCGAAATGTATCGCCAGACGCGTGTCCGCGGCTTCGGCCACGAGGTGAAGTGCCGCATCATGCTCGGAACCTATGCTCTTTCAGCAGGCTACTACGACGCGTACTACCTTCGCGCCCAGCGTGTCCGGGGGCTGATCGCCCGCGACTTCGCCGATGCGTTTCAAGAAGTCGACGCAATCATCACGCCAACGGCCCCGACTCCGGCGTTTCGTCTGGGCGAGAAGACTTCCGATCCGCTCACGATGTACCTCGCGGACATCTACACCGTTACCGGTTCGCTGGCCGGCGTTCCGGGAATTTCGGTCCCCTGCGGAACAACCAAAGCCGGGCTCCCGGTCGGCATGCAAATCTTCGGCCCGCATTTCCGGGAGGGCCTGGTCCTTCAAATCGCGCAAGCATCCGAGCGGGCCCGCAACTCCGAGAGCTGACCTGCTTGGGCCGACGGGACCAGCGAAACGAATACGAAATCCCGTAGAAATCTTCCGAACTTGGACTTCGTTTCCTTCTTTGGCGCAAGAAATTGCGCCTCTTGGTGAAACACATTTTCCCGCCTTGCATCTAAGTGTCGGATTGAAAGGATTTGCGGCGGTTGGGGGCGTGAAGTCCTAGCTTATTAGTACGGAACGACTATTGCTGGGAGTTCTGGCGGCGATTATTCTCGTTCCAGCATCGAAATGGATCGGAGGCCACCCACATGGTTCGGGTCAAGTCCAGCCAGAAGGTTTTCACCGAGGAAGAAGTCACCACGCTGACGGGCATCTGCACCGAGCACCTGCGCGGGCTGGCCCAGAACAAGCACCTCGGAACACTCGCGGCCGGAGCCAGCAAACTGCTTTTCAGCCAATCCGATCTGATGATCGTGAACCTGCTGCATCCTCGCTGCCAGCACGAGAATCCCTTTTAGAGCGATCCCCGAAGTACCCTTGCCGCATGCCGTTTTCCCGGCGTATCCTCGCCTCGGCCCTATCGAAATCGATTCAACCAGATTCTCCGAGGGGGCATCCTACATACGCAAAGGGAACCAGGATCGCAATGGCATTTTCGGATCACCGAAACCCATCCATCGCTCCCAGGACGGTCTCCTCCCGTGCGTTCGCGCTGCTGGGGATGCTCATCGGTTTCTGTTTGTCCGTCCCGGCCTTTCCGCAAGATCAGAGCGATGACCGTGCCGCTGCCGCAGGGGCCGGGAGCGACCCATCGGCTCCAACCAATTCCAAGCCCGCGCTCCCCCGCGGAAAGAAACTGATGCTTACGGACGGCAGTTACCAGCTCGTACGGGAATATCGGGTCAACGGCGACAGGGTGCGCTATTACAGCCTGGACAGTTCACAGTGGGAGGAAATCCCCACGTCGATGGTTGATTGGGATGCGACCAAGAAAGTGGCCCAGGAGGATGCCCAGCGGGACGCGGCTCTGCTGGCGAAGGTGCATACATCCGAGGTAGCCCACGCCGCCACCCCTCTGGATATCGACGCGAGCCTCGAAGTCGCCCCCGGAGTGTTTCTGCCCCCCGGGGAAAATCTCTTCGTTTACGACGGCAAGAGCTCTCTGATCGTGCTTCCGCAGGCCGAGACGGACTCCAGGATCTCCAAAGGGCGCTTGATCGAGCAGGTGATGGTGCCGATTCCGGTGATTCCGACGCGGCATTCCATTTCGATCCAGGGAGCGCACGCCAAGCTTCGCATCACGCAGGGCCGGCCGGAATTCTACATTCGCGTGGCAGACCGCCGTCAGCCGGAGCTGGTTCTGATCCGGGCAAAACCGCAGAAGGACGCCCGCCACGTGGAGAATCTCGATCAGATATTCGACATGTCGAGTGAAAAACGCGATTCGGTGCCGATGCAGCGTTGGGACATCGCCAAGGGCGTTTTCCGGTTTACGCTGGGGCAGGCACTCGCGCCCGGGGAATATGCGATCGCTGAGATGGTGCGGGAAGAAGGCGCCGGCCTCTACGTATGGGATTTTGGTGTGGATGCGGCGGCTTCGACATCCGCCCCGAAATAAACGGCACACGCTCCGGCGGCTACCTAGCTCGCCGACGAGGATTCAGGCTGCAAGAGTTCGGTCAGCAGCACAGCCAGCGCCGATAGTTGGAAGGGCTTTTGCACAACTCGAGCTCCCCTCTCATGGAAACGCTCGGTCACGGAAGACGATACGAGTTCGCCCGTCATGAACACGAATTGAGGCAACCTCGCGCCCAGCCGGTGGCGCAACTCCTCAAACAGCTTCTCACCATTCATTCCCGGCAGATTGAAATCGCAGACGACAATTTCGGCGCCGTTCCGGGCCAGCCACGCGAGCGCCTCCTCCGCGCTTGCGAGGCAGTCGACCTTCATACCCCGGCCAACAAGGCCCTCCCGCACGATCTCTCGAATGCCTTCCTCATCATCCACGATCAAAACGGAATGGTCACGCAACGAACCCGCCTGCGGCGCGGGCGGCGTCGACTCGCTTGCCGCGGCCGGGACCACGGGTCCCGGGAAAGCCTCTCTCCCGGCAGCCGCCGGAAGGAGCACATGAACCACGGCCCCTTCACCAGGCTTCGATTCAACGTCAATCGTGCCACCGTGCTCCTTGATCACGGCCAGCGATATCGTGAGACCCAGGCCGCTTCCCCCACCCGGTCGCTTCGTCGTGAAAAATGGATCGAAGATTTTCCCGATGATGTCGGCGGGAATGCCAGGTCCATCGTCGGCGAATGTGACGGCGAACTTGTCACCTTCGCAAGCGAGGGAAATTTTAAGCTCCCCTTGTTCGTGCGCCGCTGAGATCGATTGTTCGGCGTTGGTAATGATATTGATGAAAACCTGGAGCAAAAGCTTGCGATCGCCATCCACGGACCAGGCACCGTCCGGCGCCGAAAGGCTTACCCGAATGTTTCTTTTCTCCAGGTTGATTCGCTCGATCGAGACAGCCTCTTTCACGATTTCGTCGAGTCGCAGAGTCGTCCGGCCGCGAGCCACAGGCCGCGAGAACGCCAGCAAATTCTGAACGATCGTAGCCGCGCGCCGCGCCTGTTGGTGGATCAGGTCGATCTGGCGCTTGCTGGCATCATCGGTCGCACGTTCCCGCAGCAGGTCGCTGACTCCCAGAATTGCTGTCAGCGGATTATTCAACTCATGCGCCGCGCCGGCCATCATCTGGCCCATCGACGCGAATTTCTCTCTGTCGGCCAGCTGCTGTTCGAGCTGCTTCGATTCTGTGACGTCACGGCCCGAAGAAACCATTCCGACGATATTGCCCTTCTCGTCGCAAAGAGCGTTGGCGGTGACGCGGACCGTTTTGATGGTGCCATTGACGTGCCGGGCATGAATCTCGATCTGCTCGATATCTTTCTGTCCCGACAAAGCCGCCCTAAACATGGTGCTGAGTTTCGCGCGGTCCTCCGGTTCAATCCGTTGGCCTATGGGCTGGCCGATATACTCGGCGGGCGAGATGCCCACGATGTCCTTAATGCGGTCGCTGACGAACTCAAACTCGCCTTTTTTATTGAGGACGACGATCAAGTCCGGAAAACATTCGACAAGACTTTTGACGAACTGCTGCTCCTGTTGCAGTTTTTTCTCGATTTCGTAACGTTCGGTCACATCGCGGCTGATTTTTGAAAAACCTCGAAGGTTGCCGTCGTGGTCGCGCACCGCCGTGATGACCACGTTGGCGCGGAAGCGCGTGCCGTCCTTACGCACGCGCCAACCCTCATCCGATACCTGGCCGGTTACGGCCGCGGTCTTGAGCAATTTCTCCGGCTTGCCGTTCTGGAGGTCCTCCGACGGATAGAAAAGGGAAAAGTGTTTCCCGACGATTTCGCTGGATTGATATCCCTTGATTCTTTCCGCTCCGCGATTCCAGCTGGCGACGTGGCCATTTTCATCGAGCATGAAAATGGCGTAGTCGCTCACCCCCTCGACCATCAACCGGATTCTCTCCTCACTGTCTCGCAGCTCCTGTTCCATTCGTTTGCGTTCGCTGATGTCGCGGGCCGCGGTGACCAGGCCCCCGATTTTTCCGTCTTCGTCAAAGAACGGCCGAGCGGTTAGCAGGAGATCTCGATAGGTGCCGTCCGCGTGAGGTGAGCGGAACTCGACCTGCCCCACCGTGTCCGTGCCTGCGACGACGCGCTGGAACATCGTGTGGAGCTTGTCTTTGTCCTCCTCATTCGCGCGGGTGCCGAACAGCCGCCCCACGTAGTCCGTCGGCTTCCAGCCCAGAACTTTCTCAACCTGATCGCTGATGTAGATGAAGCGGCCCTCCGGGTCCAGAACCGCCACGAGATCAGGGAATCCGGCAACGAGGCGCCGCGTAAAGCTCTGTTCTTCCTCCAGGCGCCTCTCCATTTCGCGTCTCTGCGTGATATCGATCAGAGTTCCCTGCAGGCGGACGGCGTGTCCGGAAGCGTCGCGCATCGCCGATCCGGACGTGAGGCAGTGGATCAGCTTGCCGTCCTTCCGGCGCATGACGATTTCGCGTTCGTGGATGGAGCCTTTCGCTTCGAGCTCGCGAATAATCGCGTCGCGCGCGGTGGGGTCCGCGTAGAGATCGCGGAAGTTGAACGCCTGCATCTCCTCCTTCGTGTTGAACCCGAGTATTCGTACAAGCGCCGGATTCGCGTCGAGCAGCTGCCCGGCAGGCGTCACGAACAAGATCCCTTGGCTGAAAGTCTCGAAGAGTTCCCGGAAACGAATCTCGGATTCATGCTGCTGGGTAACGTCGCGGGCCCAGCCCGTGACGGACGTATGGCCGTCCTCCACAGACGTTTGTAGCCAGCAATCAAAATACCGCAGCGTTCGGTCTTTCTTCAGCCAGACCGGAATGACTCCTGACCATACGCCGGCCTTCAGGAATTCATTCATACCCCGCTGGGCGTCCGCCAGGCTGGGTGAGTCGACGAAGTCGCTCAAAGCTCTCCCGATCAGGTCCTGAAAGGTGACTCCCAGAATTTCCGCGAGGCGTAGGTTGGCGACGCGAACCTCTCCCTCGAGCGACAGCGTGAAAAGAGCCTGATCGAGATTGTCGATCAGTTCCCGGTAGTTGTGCTGCGAGCGGACAATGGCCTCGGTGAGCTTGTCGAACTGCGAGTCCGAGACCGTTGTTGAAGCCGATGGCGGGGGACCGCTCTCTGATGGATCGGTGGACATGAACGTGTTCGTCCTGGCTCTCTTCTCGTGAAGCTGTGGCCGGATGACACTTCGGGTGCTGGTCTAAAATTCTACAGACGCCAGGCAGCCTGCGGGAAAAGAAAGCGGCTGGCTATTCCAAGTTTCTCAACAGGCGAAGCACAAGACCCGAGGTCAAAAGGAGCGGTTCAGGGTCAGGCGAAGGCCCCCTTAGGGCGTCGCCGCGCGTTTCCCGCTCGACGGGTCAAAGACGTCGTTGCGGAGGAATTGCTCCGTCGTCCACGGAGGCGCGGCACCCCCCAGATACTGATGAAACCATTCCAGATGCGCCGTGTAATAGAGGGCCATCTCGTACCAGCTGGGCCAGTGGCCCGCGTTGGAATAAACGATCAGCCGCGAAGGAACGTTCATCTTCTGCAAGGATGTGTAGAACTCAAGCGATTGCGTGTACGGAACGCGATAGTCGCGCTCGCCGGAAATCACCAGACAGGGCGTTTTGAAATTCGTCACGTACGACGAGGGTGAGAACTTGTCATAGAGCGCCGAGTTCCACGGCTGTCCCTTCATTTCCCACTCGGGAAACCACAATTCCTCCGTCGAGCCGAACATCGAGCGCAGATCGAACACACCCATCATCGATGCGATCGCCTTGAACCGCGTCGTATGGCCCTCGAACCAGTCCATCATGTATCCACCGAAGGACCACCCCATCGCTCCCATGCGATCGGCATCGACATAGGGCAGCTTGGCCAACTCGTCCGTCACTTTCATCAGGTCCTCGAAAGGCTCACCGCCCCAATCGCCCGAAATCTCCGCCGTGAAATCCTGCCCGTAGCCCGTCGATCCATGCGGATTCGCGAACGCGACCACATATCCCGCGCCGGGATACATCTGCCAGTCTCCGCGGAACGAATCCTGCCATTGGTCCTGCGGACCACCGTGCACGTTGAGGATCAGGGGATACTTTTTCGAAGGATCGAAATCGTGCGGCTTCACGATAAACACTTCGATTTTAACGCCTCCGGCACCGGTCACCCACATTCGTTCGGCAGGACGGATATCGACCTCATCTGCCAGAGCATCGTTAAAATGCGACAGCCGCTCGGGTGCCGAGGCGTTTCTGCCGTCGGCGCCAAGATCCACCGCGAAAAGCTCGGGAGGTGCGCCCACGGAACGCGCCGCATAAATCAGGCGACGGTTGCCAGGGGTCACGTCGAAGGCCGCAATCGATTTGTCCGTCAGCACCTTGCGGATGGCTCCCGTCTCAACGTCGAGCTGAAAGATCGGGTTGTCTCCTTCCATCGGGGCTGTGAAAAAGATCGACTTGGAATCCGACCCCCACTGGAAATCCTGAACCCAGTTTTGAAACGATTCGGTCAGGTCGCGTGAGGTGTGGGTTGCGCGATCGTAAATCGACAGCCGAAAAAGATCGGATTCATACGCCGGCTGCTTCTGCATCAGGTAGGCGATGTAGTTTCCATCCGGCGAATATCTCGGATTGCCGTCGAATGCCGGATTCGAAGAGGTCAAATCTCGCGCCGGCTGCGAACCATCCACGGACACCGCCCACAAATCGCTGTTGGTCGATGACTCCGGATGCTTGCCGCGATCGGAATCGACTACCAGTTCCTTGCCGTCGGGCGAAAAATCGTACTGCATTGGGCCGCTCAACTGAAATCGCGGCGAATCGAAATCTCCTGGCGTCAAATCCCGTACGGCGCCGCTGCCCACATCCGCGAGCAGCACATGCGATCGCTGCCCATCCTTCCAACTGGTCCAATGCCGGTACAAAAGCTCGTCCGCCATATGCGCGTGCAGCGGCCCTTTTTCCCAGCGCATCGAGATTTTCTTGTTGCAGTCGTCGTCAGCGTCACACTCCGGATAGACGTCGCTTGTAAACGCAATCGACTTGCCGTCCGGCGACCACAGCGGATCGTCAACGCTGGTCGAAATATGCGTCACCTGGCGCGCCTCCCCGCCTCCCAGCGGCATCACGAAAATCTGGTCGTCGCCCGCAACCTCGCGGACGAACGCCAGCCATTTTCCGTCCGGGGAAAAAACCGGAGAAGTGTCACTCTGCTCGGCGAATGTGAACTGGCGTGCGTTTCTGCCGTCGGCGTCCATCAGCCAGATATGGCTCGTCTGTTTAGCCCTGCCCAAATCCTGGCTTCCCAGCGTGAACACGATCTGCCGGCCGTCGGGCCCTACATGCATATCGTCGATGTGCTTCACGCGGTAGAAATCCTCGATCGTAAACGCGCGCTTCTGCGCCCGGCTCGCCGAAGGGAACAGAACCAGCGACACCGCAAGAAACATCAGCTTTCGGTTCATGATGGCTCCCGGTCTCTGATCGTGGTGCGAAAAAAAAGGCCAACCCGCCCGGTGGCGAGTTGGCCTTTTTGGAGGTTATGTGTTGACGTTACGCAAGGGCTCCACGCAACGCTCGGATCTAGCCTTCCGCAATCGTGTCCGTATCCTTGCGCAGGAAATCCAGCGCCGCGGCCTCTTCTGGCGAAAGGTCGGGGGCCGCCGGGAATCCAGAGCCCATTCCTTCCGTCTCTTCCGGAGGCGGCAGCTGCGTGAGGAGCTGGATATTGCGGTAGCGCTCCAGCCCCGTGCCCGCCGGAATCAACCGGCCCATGATCACGTTTTCCTTCAGGCCGCGCAGGTAGTCGACCTTCCCGGAAATCGCCGCTTCGGTAAGCACGCGCGTTGTTTCCTGGAAGCTCGCCGCGGAGATGAACGAATCGGTCGAAAGCGACGCCTTCGTGATTCCCAGCAGCAGCGGGCGCCCGGTTGCCGGACGGCCTCCATCGCTGATCACCCGATCGTTCTCCTCGCGGAAGCGGAACTTGTCCACCTGCTCCTCGAGAAGGAACGTGGTGTCGCCCACATCCTCGACCTTCACCCAGCGCATCATCTGCCGGACGATCGTCTCGATGTGCTTGTCGTTAATGTTCACACCCTGCAGCCGGTAAACCTCCTGCACCGAGTTGACCAGGTACGCCTGCGTGTACTTTTCGCCGAGCACGGCCAGCA
>CAZLWY010000014.1:0-3803 GCA_964563425.1 uncultured Acidobacteriaceae bacterium
AGAATCGATCAAGCTTCAGATCGGAGAGGTGCGGCCGCGATGCCGGATGCGGGCGAATCACAACCGCCGGGAGCATGGCTCCCGCAGGAAAGACCCAGGTTGGGTTTCGGCCTCTCGCGGACGACATTGCTTTTCCGCGCCTCACGGAAGCCGAGCTTGCCGAAGCGGCACGCCCAAAAGAGTGGCGTTTGCATCGGAGACGGCACAGCGGCGGTGACATCGGTCCACAACTTTCTCGGCCGTGCGCTCGGCCAAGATTCGATCGGCAATCGAGCGCGTGACGAGTATCTGACAATCATCGATCCATGAGCATGCCCGATCTGAGCTCGCTCGTTATCTTCGCGAGAGTCGTTGACGCGAACAGCTTCTCCGAGGCTGCGCGCCGTCTGAAGATGCCACTTTCGACGGTGAGCCGGCGCGTCGCCGAGCTCGAGGCCGATTTGGGAGTGCGCCTGCTGGAACGTTCCACTCGCAGTTTGCGGCTCACCGATGTGGGATCCCGCGTGTTTCAGTTCGCGCTACGTGGCGCAGAGTTGAGCGAAGCTGTCTACAACATCGCTGCGGATCATTCGTCGAAAGTCTCAGGTACTTTGCGGCTGGCCGCGCCGCCCAGCATCTCCGATTCGCTGCTGGCGCCGCTGGTCAACTCGTTCCAGGAATCCTATCCCGACGTCCGCGTCCAAATCATGATCACCGAACGGATCGTCGATCATATCGGGGAGGGTGTCGATCTGCTCTTTCGGGTCGGCGCGCTGAGGGATTCAAGTCTGGTTGCGCGCAAGATTTTGACCTATCGGCACCAACTGCTCGCGAGTCCCGCCTATCTGAAGAGCCACAAGCGACCCACGACCCCTGAGGATCTGCTCGGGCATCGCCTAATCGCATTCTCGCGGTGGCAGCCAGAAAACCGCTGGCATTTCGTTCACGCCAGTAGCAAGGAAACGACAAAACTGCGGTTCGAGCCGCATCTTTCGATAAACGATTACGCCGGAATTGTTCCGGCGCTACTGGCGGGAGCTGGCATCGGAGAGCTTCCGCCGCTCGTGCGTCCGGAATTGGTGCAGCGGGGCCGGCTCGTCGAGGTAATGCACAACTGGCGCTTGCGCACTTTCGATCTTTGGCTGCTCCACGTCGGGAACAGGCACCTGCCTCGCGCTGTACAGTTGTTCAAGGAATTTGCTGCGAAAAAGACGCCGAAATTGTTTCCCAACCTTCCCGTCTGATTCACCGAGGGCATTCGGGCTCCGCTCAAGAGAAGCCCTCAGTGTGAATGTGTGCCCCAGCTAGGAGAGCACCTGCTTACTAGGCTGGGGGTTTCCTTCACCGATTCGGAAGGACGACAACCAGAAGTAGCACACACTTAGGCGAACTTTCGCGAAATTTCTGGGACGTGAACCCCACGTTGAAACAAATCCGTCTCGGCATAACGACTAGCCCGCGGCGCTGAGGAACAGTGGCTTTACCAGCGCTTCGATCTTCGCGGCCATTTGTTCGGCGGGAATGCGGTCGGCGGTTTGAAACCACTGGCGCGCCGCCCCGAATACGGCCCAAGCCGCAGTGGTCGCAAGAAGCGCCGCGTTGCCGCCCGGCGCCGGGCCGTGGCTCTCGAGCCCATGCCTGAACATGCCTTCGACCACCGGGATGATCGAGCCCTCAAGCGGGATGAGCGCGCCTTTCACCGGGCAGTTGGTGACCTCGGTCAGATAGTCGCAGACGCCGAGGGCAATCGCCCGAAGCGCCTGATCGCAGTCGGTAAACGAGATGCCCCGGCGATCGATCAGCTCGCGGAAGCGAGACTCGGTCATGGCCTGCAGCAGCTTGGCCTTGTCTTGATAATGAAGATAAAAGGTAGCGCGATTTAGAGTCGCTTCGTCCGCGATCTCCTGAACCGAGATCTGCTCGAACTCCTTCCGGGTCAGCAGTTTAGCAAGAGCGTCCATCAGCATTCGGCGGCTCCGCAGGATGCGCGGATCCGTGGTATCCAAGGTGGGCTGGGTCTCCGGGGTCATTCGGTCATTAATATACCCCTATTTGAAGCATCCGAAGCCAAAAACGACAGTTGTGTATTTTCTTGGAATCGACATGTGATTATTATGCATCAATTGTCTTATAGGAGGATTCATCCATGTCCACATTGTTGCATGTCGATTCCAGTCCGCTCTACGGTCGTTCCGTGTCTCGCGAACTGACGGCGGCGTTCGTCACCGAGTGGAAAACTTCGCACCCGAACGGGCTGGTGGTCTACCGCGACCTCAATGCGACGGCGATATCGCCCGTATCTGCGGAATGGGTCGGCGCGGTTTTCACATCGGAGGACGCGCGCACTCCGCGGCAGAAGGAGATCCTGACGCTGTCCGATTCTCTGGTCGCGGAATTGGAACGCGCGGATGAATACGTCATCGGCGTGCCCATGCACAACTTCGGCGTGCCCTCGGCGCTGAAACTCTGGATCGACCAGATCGCGCGCGTAGGAAAAACTTTTTCGTACACCGGCGGAGCGCCGAAGGGCTTGCTGGCCGGCAAGAAGGCCACGTTCCTCATCGCGACCGGCGGCATTTACGACGCGCAGACCCAGATGGCTTCGTTCAATTTTGTGGAACCCTACCTGCGCTCGGTTTTCGGTTTCCTGGGCGTGACGGATGCGAAGTTCCTGACTGCCGGCGGCACATCAGCGCTGAACCAGGGGCAAAATCGCGAAACATTTCTCGCTCCGCATCTGCGGGCGGTGCAGACCCACGTGCAAACACCGCAGGGCGGCCGCGCATGAGAATCGCTACGATCATCGCGCGCCTTTTGCTGGGGTTGATCTTCACCGTTTTTGGGCTGAACGGGTTTCTGAATTTCATCCCGCAGCCGCCACCGACGAATCCGCTGGCCGTTCAGTTTTTTGTGGCGGTGAGCGCGTCGCACTTTGCGGCGTTCTTTTTCGCGCTGCAGGTTCTGGGAGGATTGCTGCTGCTCTCCGGCTATTTCGTACCGCTGGCGTTAACGGTGCTCGCGGGCGAACTCTACAACATACTTGCGTTCCACATCACGCTTTCGCCGGCAACGATCGCACCCGCGCTGGTGACCTGCGTGCTGTGGGTGGTGGTTTTCATTCCGTACCGTGGAAGTTTCAGCGGCATCTTCACGGCGAAGCCGGCGACGACGGCACGGATTGCATAGCAAGCCGCTAATAAAAAGACAGGCGACCCGGCCCTCCTGCACAAAGGAGATTGGATCATGGCAGCCAGCGACATCGAAAGGGTTTTGACTGTATTTGAAGGCATCGGCAGCAGGCACCCAGAGCTTGCGGTCAAGTTCATCGACTCGGCGAAATACAAACAACATAATCCCCGGGCGGCTGGTGACATTGATGGAGTGCGGACGTGGATCAACCATCTGCCGCGGATGAAAAGCCCGCTGCAGACGATTCGCGCGTTTCAGGACGGCCCGTATATTCTCACGCACTCCAAGGGAGACCTGCTCGGCGAAAAAGTGTTCTTCGAGATTTTCAAAATGGACGAAGGTCTGATTGTCGAGCAGTGGATCTTCTCCGAAAAAGCGGCGCCGGCTGCGAACAAGAGTGGCCATACCCAGACCGACGGCCCCACCGAGCCCAATAATCTCGCGGAAACGGAGAAAAACAAATCGATCGTCCGGGACTACTACCAGACCGTGCACATCGCGGGAGACCACAGCAAAATTCCGCAATACGTTTCGGCAGACACCATCCGCCACGAACCCGGCGTCAGCGACGGACTCGCCGCGTTCCTGCGCGACTTGGAAGCAATCCAGGGCCACCGGACCATCGACGAGATCAA
>CAZLWY010000015.1:0-10492 GCA_964563425.1 uncultured Acidobacteriaceae bacterium
GGCAAGCTGGTACGCACCGCCGATGCCATTGATCTCGCGTCGCGCACGCTGCTCGTCGAAGTTGATGTGGACAATGCCAGCGGCGAGCTGCTGCCCGGCGCGTACGCCGAAGTGCATTTGGAGGTGCCGTCGGGAGTGCCCGCATTAATTCTTCCGGTGAGCGCGCTGATTTTCCGGGGGGACTCGCTCCAGGTGGGAACCTTGCAGGACGGCAACAAGGCGTCGCTGCAGACAGTCACGCTGGGCCACGATCTTGGCAGCACCGTTGAGATTGTCGCGGGTTTGAAGCCCGAGGACTCCGTGATCACGAATCCTCCCGATTCGCTGGTCTCCGGAGAGACGGTTCGCGTAGTATCAGGAAACGCGACGGGAGCCGGAGGGGAATCCGGCGCCGCGTCCGAGTGATTCTCCTGGCTTGAATCCAAAACTATTCAGGGGCTCGAATTTCGCAGGTGGAAGGGGGAATGAAAATGAAGCGTGTTTATCAGGGCATGGCAATTGGTCTTGGGATTATGTTCTTGCTCTTCTTGGTCGCGCGAACGCAGTTCGCTGGCGCGCAAGGTGGCCCGCCGCCAAACCCGGGCGCTCAGGGTGGACCACCGCCTATGCCGCAGGGCCATCCGGTCGATCCAAATGCTAAACCGGGCACTCCGGGTGTGTTTATGGATTTCAAAAGCGAAACGCCGGGCCATGTGCATCACATCACGGCGAACGATCTGCCGGACCCGTACGCGACGAAGTCTTCGGCCGTTTTCTCGCGTCCCGTGCCGCGCGGCGATATGTGGCCTCAGGCGCCCGCCGGATTCAAAGTCGAGCTCTGGGCCGACAGCCTGAAGGGCGATGACGGCAAGCCGATTGCCCCGCGCACGATCGTCACCGCGCCGAATGGCGATTTCTTCGTCGCCGCGCAGAATCAGGGCGAAGTGATTGCGTTCCACACCGGCCCTGACGGGAAAATGGAGTCGATGTCCGTGTTCGCCTCGAAGCTGAATCTTCCCTTCGGACTCCGTTTTTATCCCGCCGGCCCCGATCCGAAATATCTCTACGTCGCCGACACCGACAAGGTTCTTCGCTTCCCCTACGCGAAAGGTGATTTGAAAGCGACCGCCGATCCGGAAACGGTCGTTGGTAATCTGCCCGCCGGCCCGAACCATTTCTCGCGCGGCGTGGCCTTCTCGCTCGACGGCAAGCGAATGTTCATCGCCGTCGGCTCGCACACCAACGTTACCGACATCGACACCGACACCAGCGAATTTCACCGCGCCGATATTCTCGTCGCCGATCCCAACACCCTGAACCAGGACGGCAAGACGATCGCGGTCTTCGCCTCGGGCATTCGCAACGGCTCCGGCCTCACCGTGAATCCCACTACCGGCGAACTTTGGACCTCCGTGAACGAGCGCGACGAGCTCGGCGACAACATTCCGCCGGACTACATAACGTCCGTGAAAGAAGGCGGCTTTTACGGCTGGCCCTGGTATTACACGGGCGGGCATCCGGATCCGCGCTTCCCCGGCAAGCATCCCGAGCTGAAGGACAAGGCAATCGTTCCCGACGTGCTCATGGAGCCGCACAATGCGTCGCTGAACATCGCGTTTTACGAAGCCAAGCAGTTCCCGAAGGAATACAAGGGTGATCTTTTCGGCGCGGAGCACGGATCGTGGAATCGCTCGGTGCGCACGGGATATGAAGTGGTGCTCGTGCCGACCAAGAACGGCCACGCCACGGGCGAGTACCAGGATTTCCTCACCGGATTCGTTAACGCGGACGGAAATTGTTGGGGACGTCCCGTGGGCGTGACCGTGGCAAATGATGGATCGTTGATGGTGACGGATGACGGTTCGAATTCGATCTGGAAAGTCAGTTACGCGAAAAAGTAGGACGCTCGTGACGCGAATGGCTTCACCGGATGCAGGACCCCGGGCAGGAGCGTTGGCTTTTTTCTTCGGAATTGCCGCGCTCCTGCTCGGCGGCTGCACGGTTGGGCCGAATTACCAGCGGCCGTCGACCGACGTGCCCGCCGACTACCAGGAATCCGCGGACTTCAAGGCCGCCCGCCCGAGCGATGAAATCGCCAAAGGCAAATGGTGGGAAGTTTACGGCGATGCACAACTGAATGCGCTGGAAGAGCAGGTCATCGTCTCGAACCAGACGCTGAAAGAGGCGCAGGCGCAATTTGCCGAGGCGCGGGCCGCGGTCACCGTCAATCGCGCCGCGTATTATCCGACCGTAAGTGTCGTTCCTTCCGCGGCCGGCAACCGCGAATCGCAGACAAAGGCTCTTTTCGGGACGACTTCGCCTGTCACGTACGCGGATTACCAATTGCCGCCGATCGACGTTTCCTGGGAGCCCGACGTCTGGGGACGCGTGCGCCGCACGGTGGAAGCCGCGCGGGCGGAGGCGCAGGCGACCGCGGCGGATCTGGCGAATACGCAGCTGAGTCTGCAGGCGGAGCTGGCGCTCGATTATTTCCAGTTGCGCGGACTTGATTCCCAGCAGCAGCTCTTGGATTCGACCGTCACTTCCTACGAGAAGGCTTTGGAGCTGACCGACAGCCGCTATAAAGGCGGCGTCGCGTCCGCCGTCGACGTGGCGCAGGCGCAGACGCAGCTGGAAACCACCCGTGCGCAGGCCGTCGACGTCGCCGTTGACCGCACCGCTTTCGCCCACGCGATCGCGGTGCTCATCGGGAAATCGCCCGCGGAATTCAGCCAGGCGCCCTCGCCACTCACGCTGCCGCCGCCCGCGATTCCGCCCGGGCTGCCGTCTGAGCTGCTCGAGAGGCGTCCGGATATTGCCGCAGCGGAGCGCCGCATGCAGGAGGCGAACGCGCAAATCGGCGTGGCGCGGGCCGCGTATTTTCCGACGTTCTCGCTGACCGGCGGCGGAGGATTTGAAAGCCAGGCGATCAGTAATCTTCTTACCGGCCCCAGCGGGTTCTGGTCGCTTGCCGGTTCTGCTGCCGAGCTGCTCTTCGACGGCGGGCAGCGCCGCGGCGTCACCCAGGAAGCGCGCGCCGCCTACGACAAGTCCGTCGACACCTATCGCCAGACCACGCTCACCGCGTTTCAGGAAGTCGAGGACAACCTCTCCGCGCTCCGCGTTCTCGAAAACGAGGCAACCATCCAGGATGCGGCGGTTGCCGCGGCGCAGCATTCGCTGGATCTTTCCAACAGCCGCTACAAAGGTGGCGTGGCGAACTACCTGGAGGTGACCACGGCTCAATCCGCCGCGCTGGGTGACGAACGCGCCGACGTGGACGTTCTGACGCGGCGCATGGCCGCCAGTGTCCTGCTGATCAAAGCCCTAGGCGGCGGCTGGAACACCTCGCAGCTGCCGCATCTCTAGCGCCGGCATCTTGCCGTCGTCTTTCTGAAGACACTCAGCCAATCCTGGCCAGCGGTCCTGCTGGCGCGGAGTCGGTGCGGTTCTCGGATTCCTTCAGCCCCGAAGTTCCTCCTCGCAGTTGATGTACGATGCTTTATCGCCGGACGGTTTCGGCGCACCATGAGCGCATCGCGGAAATTCGCAGCGTTACTTTTCTTCGGGCTTTCCCTGCCCTTGCTGGCCTTCGCCCAATCGCCTGCCGCCACCAATGCCCGCACCGAGCTGCGCGATCACTGGAAGCTCCAATCGTCGTGCAAAGTTTCTGCGACGGGCGCGAAAATCTCGCTATCAGGCTTCGACATCAGCCTCTGGCACACCACGATCGTGCCCTCGACCGTCGTCGCGGCGCTGGTTGCCGATAAAACCTATCCCGATCCGTATTTCGGCGACAACCTGCGGACTTTGCCCGGCATGGACTATCCCGCGGGCAAAATGTTCTCAGACCGCGCGATGCCGAAAGACAGCCCCTTCCGCTGCTCCTGGTGGTACCGCACGGAATTCCCCACACCGCCGGACGCAGCCACCGGCCGCCACGTCTGGCTCTATTTCGGCGGTATCAACAATCGTGCGAACATCTGGCTCAACGGCAAGCGCATCGCAGACTCCCGCGAAGTCGCCGGCGCCTATCGCACCTACGAATTCGACATCACGCCGCTGCTCACCCGCGACGGGCCCAACGCGCTCGCCGTCGATGCCATCGGGCAAACCGAAAAAGACCTCGGCATCAACTGGGTCGACTGGAATCCCACGCCGCCCGACAAGGACATGGGCCTCTGGCGCGCCGTCTGGCTCCGCGAAACGGGCCCCGTCGAAATCCGCTCGCCGCTGGTGACCACACATTTCGCAAACGCCTCGCTCGCGGAGGCCGATCTCGCCCTGGAAGCCGAGCTTTATAACGCGGGCGACGCGCAGGTTTCTGCCACACTGCAAGCCGATCTCGAAGGCCACAACATCTGGCAGGAGGTGACACTAGCCGCTGGCGAAACGCGCACGGTCCGCTTCAGCCCCGAAAAATTTGCCGATCTGCGCGTCCAAAACCCCGAACTGTGGTGGCCGCACCAGATGGGCCCCGCCGCGCTGCACCAGCTCCATCTCAACGTCTATGTCCAGGGCACTCTGTCGGATCACGCCGTCGCGCGCTACGGCATCCGCGAAATCACATCCGAGGTCGATCCGCAGGGCCACTTGCTGTTCCGCGTCAACGGCAAGCGCATCCTCATCCGCGGTGGCGGCTGGGCGCCCGACATGCTCGAGCGCGAATCGCCCGAGCGCCTAAGAACGCAATTTCAATATCTCCGCGACCTGAATCTCAACGCCGTTCGCCTGGAGGGACAGATCGAATCGGACGCGTTCTTCGATCTCGCCGACGAACAGGGCATGCTCGTGCTCGCCGGCTGGACCTGCTGCGATTACTGGATGAAATGGTCGGACTGGAAACCGTCCGATCAGGAAATCGCTGTGGCTTCCGAGCGCTCCCAGATCGAACGACTGCGCATCCATCCGAGCATGCTCGCGTGGCTCAACGGCAGCGACGAGCCGCCCCCCGCCGTCGTCGAGCGCGCCTACCTCGCCGTGCTCAAGGATCTCGACTGGCCCAATCCCGTAGTCTCGTCCGCCTCGGAAAACATCACGCCGATCACCGGCAAAAGCGGCGTGAAAATGCGCGGCCCCTACGACTACACGCCGCCCGATTTCTGGCTCGCGGACACGTCGAGATCGGGTGGCGCCTACGGCTTCGCCACCGAAATCGGAACAGGCGCCGCGATCCCTCCGTTTTCAAGCCTTCGAAAAATGCTGCCGGCCGAGCACCTCAAACCCGGCGATCCCGTGTGGAATTTTCACGCCGGCGAGGAGCGCTTCAGCAATCTCCAGCATTTCGACGACGCCATGAAGGCGATCTACGGCCCACCCGCGGATCTCGCCGACTACGAACGCAAAGCGCAGGCCATGGCCTACGATTCCGAGCGCGCCATGTTCGAGGCCTACTCGCGCAACAAATACAATGCCACCGGCGTGATCCAGTGGATGCTCAACAACGCCTGGCCGTCGCTGCTCTGGCACCTTTGGGACTACGATCTGCAACCTGCAGGCGGCTACTACGGAGTGAAAAAGGCCTGCGAGCCGCTCCACGTGATGTATTCCTACGACGACCGTAGCGTCGAGGTCGTCAACAGCACCTACCAGCCGGGATTGAGTCTGAGTGTCACAGCAACGCTTTTCGATTCCAGCCTGCACGAACGATTCTCGGTCACGGTTCCGATCGACGTGCCCGCGGACGGCGTGACCAAAGCCGGCGCCCTCCCCGAGCGCGCCTTCGAGCCGGCGTCGCCCACATATTTCATCGATCTCGTGCTCAAGGATCCGTTCGGAAAAATCCTCAGCACGAATTTCTACTGGCTCTCAGCCACGAAAAACGTCTATGACTGGTCCGCCGAAGACAACGATGCGTTCACGCCCGTAAAATCCTATGAAGACCTTAGACAGTTGGGCACCCTCCCGAGCGTCGGCACAATGGATGGCATCTGGTTGATCGAGGAAGTCGCGGGCCGGTGGCAGGCACAGGCGAGGCTTAGGAATTCGAGCGATCACGTGGCCTTGCAGATCCACATGGAGGTCCGTGCCGAAAACCAAGATGCGGAACAGCCTCAGCTGCTCTGGGACGACAATTACTTTTCGCTTTTGCCTGGCGAATCCCGCGAAATTACGGCTCCCCTCTCGGATCCACGGTCGATGATCCACAACAAACTCATCGTCAGCGGTTGGAACGTTGAGCCAACGGTCATTCCGCAGCAGTCAATCGGCTTAGGCCAGATCAGCGACTTCCCATCGCATTGATGCCCACGAATTCGCAGAAGCCTTCTGCCGATTCTACCGTTCCAAGACTTCGCCGCGCGCTGAGCCTTTGGAACCTCATCATCATTGGCATCGTGATCATCCAGCCCATCGCCCCGATGGGCATCTACGGCGCGATCAACAACGAAGCCCGCGGGCACGTGGTTACCACCCTCCTGATCGCCATGGTGGCCATGCTGTTCACCGCCATCAGCTACGGAAAAATGGCCCGCGCCTATCCCAGCGCCGGCTCGGCCTACACCTATGTGGGCCGCGAAATTCATCCCGCGCTCGGCTACGTCACCGGTTGGGCCATGGTCATGGACTACATCCTGAACCCGCTGATCTGCACCGTAATTTGCAGCGAGCTCGCGCGCAATGTGTTGCCGCAGGTGCCCTATGCGGCGTTCGCTGTCGTGTTCGCCGCGCTGTTCACGGCTCTGAATCTGCGCGCCATTCAAACGTCGGCGCGCATCAACGAAGTGCTCGCAGCCGGAATGACGATCGTTGTGGCGATCTTTTTCGTCTTCGTGGCGCGCACGCTGTGGGGCATGCACGAATTCGGCGCCGGATTTTTTGCGCGACCGTTTTACGATCCCCGCACCTTCAGCTTCAACGATGTCTTCCGCGGCACGTCGGTCGCGGTCCTCACCTACATCGGCTTCGACGGTATCTCGGCATTCTCGGAGGAAGCCGAGAATCCGCGGCGAAATATTCTGTTGGCGACGGTGCTGGTCTGTGTGATCACCGGCGTGCTTTCCGGCCTGGAGGTCTACGCCGCACAGCTGGTCTGGGGTGACAAGCCGTTCCCCGCGGACCAGGTCGAATCGGCGTTCCCAATCGTCGCGCGGCAAGTAGGCGGATTTTTCCTTTTCCACCTGCTGAATTTCACGATCTTGATCGCCAATATTGGCTCGGGCATGGGCGCGCAGTTGGCCGCTGCTCGCCTGCTCTACGGCATGGGGCGCAGCGACGCCCTGCCGCGTCGATTCTTCGGCGCCATCGATCCGCGCCGCCGCATTCCCATGAACAACGTGCTGCTGATCGGCGCCATCGCGCTTACCGGAGCATTTGTCATCAGCTACGAACGCGGCGTGGAGTTGTTGAATTTCGGTGCATTCATCGCCTTCATGGGCGTCAACGCCGCGGCCTTCGTTCGTTATTTCCTGCGCGCGGCCGAAAAGCACTGGGTGAACTTGGCTGTTCCGCTTGCCGGATTCGCCATCTGTTTTTTCATCTGGCTGCATTTAAGCGCCCTCGCGAAAGTGGCCGGAGGCGCGTGGCTGGCTGTGGGAATCGTCTACGGCGCGGTACGAACGCGAGGGTTTCGCGCGAGCCTCGTGAACTTCGACCTGCCTGCCGACGAGACGTAGGACGGGCACGCTGTCGAGGTGACACACAAATTGAATGTCCGCGCAGGCCATGCCCGCGCGAGATTCGCCGTCCGTGCTCAGTCCGGCTCTTGCGTGACGATGTGGACGTCGACGGCGGGAGCGTCCTTGAGAAACCGGCTGATGGCGTTCATATAGAGAAGCTTTTGCCAACCTTCGACAGCGGTGCGGCCGAAGATCATTTGCGTGACATGCTTCTCGCGGACGAATTTCGCGGCGGCGTCGGGCACGCTGGTTCCCTTCAGGCGCACGGCCGTGGCGCCGAGGCTTTCGGCGAACTGCAGATTCGCGGCGAGCGATTTTTCGTCCTTGCTGTCGGTTCCGTTGCCGGTATCGACGTGTACGGCGTAGAGCTCGGCGTCCATGCGGCGGGCCATGCGGGCGGCGCGAGCGAGCAAATACTGGGCGCGCGGGTTGGAGCTGATGCACACTGCGAGGCGTTCGCGCACGGCCCAGTTTTCCTGGATTTCCTTTTCGTCCATGTAGGACGAAAGGCTGCGATCGACCTGCTCGGCCACTTGCCGCAGGGCAAGCTCGCGCAGCGCGATCAGGTTTCCGCGGCGGAAGAAATTCTTGAGCGACTGCTCGACTTTGTTCTGGTTGTAGACGTCGCCGCGCTTCATGCGGTTGTGCAGCGCCTCGGGCGTGAGGTCCACCACCACGGTCTCGTCGGAAAGCTGAAGCACCCAATCCGGCACCGTTTCGCGCACCACGATGCCGGTGATGGCGTTCACGGTGGGCGCGATGCTTTCGATGTGCTGGATGTTGACGGTGGACAGCACGTCGATATTCGCCTGAAGAACCTCCAGCACGTCTTCGTAGCGCTTGCGGTGCTTGCTGCCGGGAATGTTGGTGTGCGCGAGTTCGTCGATCAGCACGACCTGCGGTTTGCGCGCGATCACCGCGTCGACGTCCATTTCCTCGAAGAGCGTGCCTTTGTATTCGATTTTCTTGCGCGGGACGGCTTCGAGTTGCGGCACGAGCTCGCAGATACCCTTGCGGCCGTGGGTTTCGACCACACCAATGACCACATCCTCGCCGCGGCTGTGCCGGCGAATCGCCTCGGTGAGCATGCTGTAGGTCTTGCCCACGCCCGGCGCGTAGCCGAGGAAAAGCTTCAGAACGCCTTTGGTCTTTTCAGGGGGCGTGGTTACGGCGAGCCATTCTTCAGGCGTCTTAGCCACAGGACGTTCTCCGGCTTTGGCTCTCGGTGGTTCTGGCACTCATTCTCTTTTAGGGGCGCTTGCCAAGCTACGATAGAATAACGCGATGCGCGCCCGCATCCTGATTCGAATTTTACAATTTCCCGCCGCGCTGGCCATCGTCGCCGCAATCACGGTTGTCTACCACAAAGCCATCCCGGTGAATGCGACCACGGTTGCGCTGACGTTCCTGCTCGCTATTTTAGCCGTTTCCACGTTCTGGGGCATGGCTGTTGCGGTGGTGATGTCGGCCGTGTCCATGGTGGCCTGGAATTACTACTTCTTGCCGCCGACCGGAACCTTGACGATTTCCGATCCCGAAAACTGGGTCGCGCTGTTCGCGTTCCTGGCAGTGGCGATCATATCCAGCAAGCTTTCGACGCAAGCGCGGCAACAGGCCGCCGATGCGCTGGCCCGCCGGCGCGATATGGAGAAGCTTTACGCGTTCAGCCAGGGGCTGCTGGAATCGCGCAACGTGATGGAGCTGGTGAACAAGATTCCGACGCAGATTGTGAATGCGTTTGAGGTGGGTGCCGCGGCGCTGTTTTTGGCGGACAAGCAGAAGGTGTACCGGTCGGGACCGGTGGTGCCCCAGCTTGACACCGAAAGGTTGAAGTCGATTCTGGCGCGCGATGAACCGGTGATTGATGAAGCGAACAGCGTCTGTTTCCTGCCCGTGCGCATGGGCGTGCATCCGGTGGGAAGCCTGGGAATTTCCGGTTCCGTGCTGCCGCGGCAAACGCTGGAAGCGATCGCGACGTTGATCGCCGTGGCGATGGAACACGCCCGCGCCGTGGAGCAGGTGGGCCAGACGGAAGCGGCGCGCGAGGCGGAAAAGCTGCGGACGGCGCTGCTCGATGCGGTGACGCACGCGCTGCGCACGCCGCTGACTTCGATCAAAGCGTCGGTGACGAACCTGATCTCGAATCCGAAACTCGCGCCGGCGCAGCAGCAGGAGTTACTGACGATCATCAACGAGGAAAGCGATCGGCTGAACCGGTTGGTGGGCGAGGCGGCGGAGATGGCGCGGCTGGACGCAGGCGAGGTCGAGCTGCACGTGGAGCCGCTGCCGATCGAGAAGGTGATCACGGCGTCGCTGGACCGCTGCCATGGATCGCTGGGCGGCCGCGAGGTGCTCGTGCACATTGCGGAGGGTTTGCCGCGCGTGCGCATGGATGTGGCGCGTGCGCAGGAGGTGCTGGTGCACCTGATCGAGAACGCGAACCAGTATTCGCCGCCGGATCAGCCGATCACGATCACGGCCGAGGCCAGCGGAGATTGCGTGGTGACCAGCGTGGCGGATCGCGGCTCGGGAATCGACGACCAGGAGCGGCCGTTGATATTCGAGAAATTCTACCGGGGCAAGGATCAGCGGTACAGCGTGGAAGGCACTGGCATGGGGCTGCCGATCGCCAAGGCGATCGTGGAGGCGCATGGCGGCGCGATCAGCGTGACCAGCCAGCTCGGACACGGGTCGGTGTTTTCGTTTACGCTGCCGGCTGACCGCAGCCGTGTTTCTGCGGTGCCCGTGCAGCTATGAGCAGTGGCAAAATCCTGATTGTAGACGACGAACCGCAAATCCGCCGGGTGCTGCGGACTACGTTGACGTCGCAGGGCTACACCGTAGCCGAAGCGCGTACCGGCGACGAGGCTCTGGAGCAAGTCCGCACCGATCGCCCC
>CAZLWY010000016.1:0-17424 GCA_964563425.1 uncultured Acidobacteriaceae bacterium
CAGGTTCTCTTCGACGGTCAGCTTGCGAAAGACCGATGGTTCCTGGGGGAGGTAGCTGATGCCGCTGCGGGCCCGCAGATACATGGGGAGGTCGGTGATATCCTCGCCGTCCAGCATGACACGCCCGTAGTCCGGACGCGCAAGTCCGACCAGAATGTAGAAGGTCGTGGTCTTTCCAGCGCCGTTCGGCCCGAGCAGCCCAACCACTTCACCCTGTTGAATCTCCAGGTTAATGTCGTTTACGACTTTCCGACCCCTATAGGACTTCCTGAGATCGGCGGCTTGGAGTTTCAACATGCCGGTTCATTTCTCAACCCGGTGCTTGGTCAGTGTGCGCGAACCTTCCTGCGAATCAATTAAAATCGTATCATTCGCAACAAAGAAGGTCAACGAATGGCCCGTGGTTGTGTCGCTTCCCGCATCAGCGATGGTGGGTTCGCCACCCGACATTACGAATTTTCCGTCGGCGGCGGTGTATTCAGCTTGATCGGCCATGGCCCGGCGGTCGCCCTGGCGGACCACAACGGCGCCTTGCGCGATGGCCTTTTCGAGCTGGCGGCCGCCCAGAGGGCTGACGGCGGCTGGTGAGGCGCTGGCGGCGGGCGCGACCGAACTGGCGGGTGAAGGCTGGCTTAGGTAGAGGTCGAGCGAGCGCGAGGTGAGCGAGCCCTGGGTGGATGCGGCCGTCACCCCGCCTTCGAGGTGGGCTTTGCCCTGGTCGCTCCAGTAGGTGAGAGTGGGCGCGGTCACCTTCCAGAGAGTGGGACCGTTGCCGCTGCCCGTTACGGCCGGCTTCGGCCGAGCGGCGCTCGTTTTTGTGGCGGACAGCGGGACAGCCATGGCGCCGAAAGGTCCCGCTACCTGCGCAAAGACGGCCACCACGTGCCCGCTGGCTTCGAGTTTTGTGTCATCCTGCCAGACCTCGATCTGGTCGCTCTCGAGCACGGACTCCCCCTGCCAGAGTCGCGCGTGTCCTGTGTAGGTGACGACCACATGACGTGAACCGACCGTGCCGGAAAGCGAATCCGCGGAGATGTGCGCAGTGCCGCTGCCGAGACTGAGGGTGTCGCCTGTTGCGGTGGGCGTGTAGGTCGAGACGACGCCGCCCGTGGCGCGCAGGTCGCCGGTTTTTTGATTGACCGTGACGTAGGCGGCGGTCGTGCGACTCATCGCGTCGGAAATGACCGGAGAACCGTCGAGCGTGATGGTGTCGGTGGTGCGAACGATGTTCGCATGGTCGGCGCTGGCGCGGCGCTCGCCTTGCTGGAACCGGACGTTGCCGCGCTGGTCGAGCGAGTCCCAATCGCCATGGGCGCCGAACGTAGCGACCAGCTCGTTGGCGGACAGGTATTGCGGTTCGGCCGCACCGATCTGGCGGCGCACTTCGACGTCCGAATGGCCGAGCAGTTTGTCGAGATGTCCTGCGGCGCCAAGCTGCGCGACGAATTGTTTCGCGTGCATCGTCGTGGTGTCGGTGGCGCTGTGCGACTCAATCGTGGCGGGCGCGAGCGTTTCGGCGCTTTCGATTCTCTGCTGATCGGCCTTGCCCGGAAGCTGGCCGGGGCGCGCGCCCGGCTCCGCCGAAGCAGTCGAAAACTTCACTCGGAGCGCGTCCGTTTTCAACGTGCGCGAAACCACGCCTTGATGCGATTCGGCGGTCACAGCGCCGGTAGCGGTCATGTCTTGGATCAGATTTTTTCCCGGAACCATCACGAATTCGGTGTGCGCGGCAGAAAAGCGGTCCATGCCTGCAGCGGTCTGGCGCGTCCCCACGATGTTGCCGTCCGCCACCACGTGATCCACCCACCCTGCGGGGTTCAGGACGGCCTCGAATCGTGTGGCGGAGACGGCGATTTTGCCGCCGCCTTCGGTTACCTGGATTTGCGGATGGCCCTCAGCGATGGCGCGGCGTGCGTGATTGTCCTGGTCAAGCAGGATTGAAAAACTGTCGGCGGTCAGCTCCCGTGCGCCTTCCTGCAGGGTTGCGGGGCCGTTCAGCACCACCGTGCGATCGGCGCGGCGCAGTTCGAGGCTGCTCCCCTTCGCGGTGACGGGCATGCCGCCGGTCTGGTCGGACGCGGCGAGCTCGAATTGCACGTTCTGCTGAAGACGCACGGTTGAATCGCTGGTGCTGTAGGAGACGCCCACGCCGCTGCCCTGGCCCCCGGCAAAATGGAACTCGACTGGCTCCGGAGTGGATGCTTCGCCCGTATTGCGGTTGAACGAAAGGTTGCTGGTCTTGATTTGGACCGTATCGGCGGAATGTCCGGGGGCCGGATGCGCGCTGGCCATGTCGATTTCGACGTTCCCTTGGCAATGAACGGCGCCGGATCCGTCATAGCTGCACTCGTGGGTATGGATGTTGTCGTTGCGGCTGCCGTCCCGTCCGTAGAGCGTGATCCAGACGTCCTCGAGTACGGCGCGGTTCTCGTCTTTAAATTGCGTGGCGCGCGAAGCGCGGACGGTAAAGATCGTGCGGGACTGTTCGACCTTGGAAAAAGAAAACTGCGCCGACTGCTGCTGTACATCAACGGAAACCGCGACGGGCCCGTTGCGCAGCGCGCGGAACCGCCGCAGCGCACGTTTGGCGTACACGCCGCCGACCGCGAGTGCGATCAAGGCCGCAGCGATCGCCGACCAGCGCGCGTAACGCGCGGCTTCCCGGTTGCGCAATGAAGGAACTCCTTCGTTTCGTTAGAAGCCGAGTATAGGCGAGTGGTTTTCGCGCTACAACCAGAGCCGAAGACTCGCGCGTTTTTTGTGCCCCCGGCCTGATTTGCCGGTCCCATCCGTTTGGTGTTAGAAAGGAATCGAGCGCCGAGACGGGCCCATGGTGGCGGCTCCGGCCAACGAGGTAAACGGCGGCATGCGACAGTCGGGTCGAAGCCTGATGAAGCTCGTGTTGCCGTTCTGTTGTGCCCTTTGCGTCGTCAGCGCGATGCTCGCGCAGCACCCTTTCCGCGAATACCCATCCGTTGAATATGGCGAATCGACGCCTCTGCCACCGGATTGGCAGCGGCCGGGCGAATGGGCGTTCGCGCGCCTGATGTACCCACCGGGTCCAAACGACGGCTACCGCGGCCGTTTCGATGGCGATTGGCGCCAGGGAATGTCGCTTTGGACGCAGGACGGACCGCCCGCCGACCGCGCACTGGCGGCAGCCGCCCGCCGCCTCACGCGCATCGACGCGCGTTCCGTGGAACAGGACGTGAATCTCGACGACGGCGACGACGTTTACAATTGGCCGTGGCTGTACGCCGTGCAGGTGGGCGAATGGGGACTTACCGAACACCAAGCGGCCGTCCTGCGCGACTACCTGCTGCGCGGCGGCTTTTTCATGGCGGACGATTTTCACGGCGAGTACGAATGGCAAATGTTCTTGAAGAGAATCCGGATGGTATTTCCGGATCGCCCGATCGTGGATATTCCGGATAACGATCCCATCTTCCACACCGTGTACGACCTCGACGACCGCTACCAGATTCCCGGCGCCGAGCATCTGCGGCTCGGCTACAAATACCCGGATTACCCACAGGGTCCGGAGGACGGAAAGGGAGCGCACTGGCGCGCCATCTACGACGACAAAGGCCGCATCATGGTCGCGATCAGCTTTAACTCCGACATCGGCGACTCATGGGAGTGGTCCGACCGTGCGGAATATCCTGAAAAATATTCCGATCTCGGGTTTCGCATCGGCATCAACTACATCGTCTATGCCATGACGCACTAGAGGGCTCATCTCAGTTCAGCGGGGAAACATTCGGACTAAACGCTGGGGAGCATACCCACGCCGGCCGCGGCGACGCTGTCGCGCGACGTGTTCTTGACGAGGTACATCGCTTCGTCGGCGAGGTGTAAAAGTTCAGCCTTGGTGCGCGAATCGGTGGGATACGCGGCGACGCCCACGCTGGCCGTCAGGCGCACGGGCGTCCCGGTGTTCTTCAGCCATTCGGTTTCGCGGATCAGCTTGTGCAGCCGGTGCGCCACGCCCAGCGCGTTCTCTTTCGAAGTTTGCGGCAGCAGCACCACGAATTCGTCTCCGCCGTAGCGGAACGCCAGATCGATCAGCCGGCAGTGCACCTTGATGGCCTCTCCGATTTCAGCCAGCAGTTTTGAACCGACCAGATGCCCGTGCGTGTCGTTCACCTGCTTGAATCGGTCGAGGTCGATGAAAATCAGCGAGAATTCGAAAGCGTACCGGTGCGAGCGGTAGATTTCCGTATCGAGCATGAAATTCAGGTGCCGCGCGTTGTAGAGGCTGGTGCAATCGTCGGTGATGGTCAGTTCGTGGATGCGCTGCACGTGCCGCGCATTTTCGATGGCAATCGCCGCATAGTCGGCCAGCGCTTCCAGCAGCGCCAGATCGCGCGGGCTGAATCCCTCCGGCCCCACGCAATTGATCAGCTCGATCACGCCCAGGCATTGATCGCGGAAACGCACCGGTACGGCGACAATCGAACGCGTCGCCATCTTCGTTTTCTCATCCACTTGCCCAAAGAATCGCGAATCCTTGCTAGTGTCCGCCACCACCACAGCTTCGCCCGATTCCGCAACCCAGCCTGCGAGACCCTGGCCGACTTTGATGCGCACGTCCTTGAGCGCTTCGGCGCCCGCGCCGGTGGCAATCTGGAAATAGAGTTCGCGCTTGTCGAGGTCCATCAGCAGCAGTGACCATGTATCGGGCCGCAGCACCTCGTTGATTTTTTCCATGATCGTGCGCAGCACTTGATCCAGCTGCAGGGACGATGTGAGCGCCTTACCCAGCTCGTGGAACACATTGACTTCGGTGGGTTCAGGCAGCGGAGGAGGGATGTCCGGAAGCCGGCGCCGTTCCGGGCCGTCAAACGGCTTGGCGTCGCCGGCCCGGCGCATCCGTTCCGCAGGCTGACGAGGTTTCGCGTCTTGGGATTCGGGAGGCAACCCTGCAATTATAGAAACGCCTTCCGCCGCCCGCAACGGCCATTCCGCGCCGATTGCCGAAACGCCAATCCTGGGCGGACCCGCCGGCCTTCCCGGACCCGTGCAAGCAGGATTGACACCCCCTCCACCGACGCCTATATTTTCGTTGGCCCCTTTCGAATGTCATCGACACCTTTCGGCGAACACCTGCGGCGCGAACGCGAGATGCGCGGCGTTTCGCTGGACGAAATTTCCGCCGCCACGCGCATCAGCACGCGATTTCTGGAAGCCATCGAAAAAGATCAGTGGGATCAGCTGCCGGGCGGTGTCTTCAATCGCGGATTTATCCGCTCGATCGCGCGATTCCTGGGACTGGACGAGGACAGCCTGGTGGCCGAATACGCGTTGGGCAATTCAAACGGCGCGCCAGCACCGGCCGCCGCGCCGAAAGCGCGGAACCGCATGCCTCGAAACTGGCAACCGGCCGCTGGGTCGGTCATCGTGATTGTCCTGGTGCTTGCCGGTGGAATTTTCGGGTGGCATCGCTATGGCGACGACTTGTCCGCATGGATTCACTCGCGCTATCAGGCTGTGCGCGCCGCTGGAAAACCAGCGCCTGAGCCGGGTTCGGGCGGGCCTTCTACGGCCACGGCTGCCGCCAGCGGCGCTCCCGCGCAGGTGCTTACTCTCAAGCTTCAGGCCAGCAAAGCAGCCAACGTGAAAGTCTCCGCAGATGGCAAAATTGTCTTCGACGGCGCGGTTCAGCCGGGCGACACCAGGCAATTCGACGCGCAGAGCCAGTTCGATGTCTCGGCCGGCGATTCGAGCGCAATAACGCTCGACCTCAACGGCCAGGCTCTGCCAGCGATCGGATCGCCGGGACAGTCCGGAAGCGTGACCTTGACCCGCAATGATCTGAAATCCGCCGTCGGAGGCTCCCATTAGCGTCGAACTTCTCACCCAGATCCGCACCGACCACGCGCGACGCGAACAGAAGCTGGCGATCTGTACCGGCAGCGTTCCGCTGGGCGCCGAAGAGCGCGTCGAATTGCTGGCCGTGCTGTCCGCCGATCCGGAGCCGGAAATCGCGGAACGCGCCCAGAACGCGTTGCTGACGCAGACGCTTGAGTCCTTTCTGACTGCCGCGGCGAGGCCCGAAGCCGACCCGAGGTTTTTTACGTATCTAACCGACAATCTGGCCGACAAACCGGGCGTGGCCGACGCGCTGGCAAAAAACACCGCGTGCCCCACGGCTCACGTCGCGCGGATCGCCCATCACCTGACGCCCGTGGGAATCCAGTCGTTGCTCGATAATCTGGAACGTTTCGCATCCGATCCTCAGCTGGTGCTCGCCGTGGCGGGCGCGCCCGGCGCAAGCCCCGAACAGCGCGAACTGCTCGCGAATATGGAAAAGAAGGCGACCGAGTCGGCCGAGCTGGCCGAGGCCGCCGCCGAGGCCGAGCCCGATGTCGTGAAACGCCAGACCCTGATGCAGAGGCTGGCGCACATGAATGTGGTCCAGCGCCTCACGCTCGCCCTCAAGGGCGGCCGCACCGAGCGCATGACCCTGATCCGCGATCCCAACAAGCTCGTCCAGCGCTGTGTGCTTCAATCACCCCGGCTCACGGACAGCGAAGTCGAGGCGTTTGCCTCGATGACCAACCTGACCGGTGAAATTCTGCGCGCGATCTCCATGAGCCGCGTTTTTATGAAGAACTATTCGGTGGTGAGGAATCTCACCAACAATCCGAAGACGCCGCTCGACGTCTCGCTGCACCTGTTTGTGCGGCTTACGGCAACGGATCTCGTGAAGCTTACGAGCAATAAAAACGTCCCGGAAACTCTGCGTTCGTCCGCCGTGAAGCTACACCGAAAGCGCAAAATGAGTACCGGCGGCTAGAACTCTCTTGCGGCATTCGCGGTGGCGGCCGGGGCCCCGTTTCTGTCCATCGTGCGCTTCCTGTAGTAAAGTCATCGCATCGAAAGCTCCACTGGAATTTCAGCGATGGCCACAGCCCGGCCCATGACAGAAGGCTCCGTAGTGATTTCGCCGCGAGGCTTCGAACGTCTCCGTTCCGGCCATCTTTGGGTTTATCGCAGTGACGTTCGTTCGGCGCGCGCCGAACCGGGAGCGGTCGTCCGCCTGGTTGACGAACGCGGAAACTTTGCCGGCCGCGCATTTTACAGCGACCAATCGCAGATTTCGATCCGCCTGCTGACTCGCGAGGACGTGGCCATCGACCGTGCATTTCTGACCGCGCGGATTCGCCGCGCCGCTGCCTATCGTGACTTGGTGGTCGAAAACTCCCAGGCTTGCCGCCTGGTCTATAGCGAAGCGGATCTGCTGCCGTCGGTGATCGTTGATCGCTATGGCGATTATTTCGTTCTTCAGACACTCAGCCAGGCGAGCGACCGCCTGAAAGGCATGCTCGTCGACATTCTTGTGGAACTGTTCTCGCCGAAGGGGATTGTCGAACGCAACGATCCCAAGGTGCGCATGCTCGAGGGTCTCGAACAAAGGGTCAGCGTGCTTTATGGCGAAGTGCCCGCCGAAATTCTGGCCAAAGAAAACGGCGTGACGTTCGTCTGCGATCTTGCCAGGGGACAGAAAACCGGCTCGTTCCTCGATCAGCGCGAAAATCATCTCGCCGCGCGGCGCTATGCCTCGGGAGACGTGCTCGATTGCTTCACCTATCACGGAGGCTTCGCGCTCACCGTCGCCGACCGCAGCGCCCATGTCGAGGGCATCGATCTGGCGCCCGCAGCCGTCGAAGCCGCCCGCCGGAATCAGCAGCTCAACTCGATTCCCAATGCCACTTTTCGCGAAGGCAACACCTTCGACCTGCTCAAGGAATACGACGAGGCTGGGCGGCGTTTCCAGATGGTCATCCTCGACCCGCCGGCCTTCGCCAAGAATCGCGATGCCATTCCGGCTGCCCGCCGCGGGTACAAGGAGATCAACCTCCGCGCCCTCAAGCTCCTGAGGCCGGGCGGCTACCTGGTCACCTGCTCCTGCTCCTATCACATCACGGAGCCATTGTTCCTGCAGCTGCTGGCGGAAGCTGCCAATGATGCTCACAAGAATATCGTAGTTGTTGAGCGTCGGACGCAGGCCCAAGATCACCCCATTTTGTTGACCATGCCCGAAACGCACTACCTTAAGTGTCTTATGGTGAAGGTCTTAGAGTAACCTCGGAGGTTCATACTACGGCGTCGTGGTCCACATCGAAAATACTTGACAACGATACACTAAGATTATATTATCCGGATGCGCTAACTAAGCGCTAATCTTCTTAGGAGGACGCAAAAGTGAGTTCGATTACACGTTGGGACACCTATTCCGGTCTTTCCGGCCTGCAGGAACAGGTCAATCGTTTGTTCGAGAGCAGCTTTTCGCGCCGTGCCGATCAGTCAGCCCTCACCAGTTGGGCACCGGCTGTGGACATCTTCGAGACGGAGAATGAGCTGGTCGTGAAGGCGGATTTGCCGGAGGTCGACGAGAAGGACATCGACGTCCGGGTTGAGAACAACATGTTGACGGTTCGTGGCGAGCGCAAGTTCGAAGAGAAGACCGAGAAGGAAAACTATCTGCGAGTCGAACGCACCTACGGTACGTTCAGCCGCAGCTTCAGCCTTCCGAACACCGTGAACCATGAAGCCATTCAGGCCGACTACAAAAACGGCGTTTTGACCGTCACGCTGCCGAAGCGTGCCGAGTCGAAGCCGAAGCAAGTGAAAGTGAACGCAACGAACGGCCAGTAACGGAGCGCCCTATCAACCCGAGGGCTGGCGGCGCGTGCGGCCAGCCCTCGATGTTTCTTGCCTCCCGGAAAAGTGAGAAAATTCAGCCATGCTGCGATTCGACAAATTGACGGTCAAGGGCCAGGAAGCCCTCCAGGCCGCTCAGGAAATGGGAGCGCGCTCGGGCCAGCAGCAGATCGAGCCTTTGCATCTGTTGTGGGCCCTGGTGGCGCAGGGCGACGGCGTCGTACCGCCCTTGCTCGAAAAGCTGGGGGTGTCCCCCAGCGGTCTCGCATCGGAAATTGAAAAGCAGATCGAGCGCCTGCCGAAAGTCTCCGGCGTCTCGGATCAGTCGCTCAGCCGCGCCTCGAACACCGCCCTGGAAAAAGCCTTCGATGAAGCGCAGCGCCTGAAGGACGAGTACGTTTCAACCGAGCATATCCTGCTGGGAATCGCCGGCATGGACAGAGATCCGGCCGGGCAGATTTTGTCGCGCCACGGCGCCAGCCGCGACGCCATCCTGCAGGCGATGGCCACCATCCGCGGCAGCCATCGCGTCACGTCCCAGAATCCCGAAGCGACGTATCGCGCCATCGAGCAGTACGCGCGCGATCTCACCGAAGCGGCGCGCCGGGGCAAGCTTGACCCGGTCATCGGCCGCGACGAGGAAATTCGCCGCGTGATGCAGATCCTCGCGCGACGCACGAAAAATAATCCAGTGCTGATTGGCGAGCCCGGCGTGGGCAAGACGGCCATCGTCGAGGGCCTCGCGCAAAGGATTATTGCAGGCGACGTGCCGGAAGTTCTGAAGCCGAAGCGCATTGTCGCTCTCGATCTCGCCGCGCTCGTCGCCGGTGCCAAATATCGCGGTGAATTCGAGGACCGCCTCAAAGCCGTATTGAAGGAAGTCACCGAATCCGAAGGTCAGATCATCCTGTTCATCGACGAACTGCACACGCTGGTCGGTGCAGGCGCCGCCGAAGGATCGATGGACGCTTCCAACATGCTGAAGCCGTCGCTGGCGCGTGGCGAGCTGCGTGCTATCGGCGCAACCACGCTCAATGAATATCGGAAATACATCGAAAAAGACCCGGCGCTTGAGCGCCGCTTCCAGCCGGTAACCATCGGCGAGCCTTCGATCGAGGACACCATCGCTATTCTGCGTGGCCTGAAGGAACGCTACGAGGTGCATCACGGCGTGCGCATCAAGGACGCCGCCATCATCGCCGCGGCCATGCTTTCGCAGCGCTATATTACCGATCGTTTCCTGCCGGACAAAGCCATCGACCTGGTCGACGAAGCCGCGGCAGGCCTGCGCATGGAAATCGATTCGCTGCCGACCGAGATCGACGAAATCGAACGCCGGATCATGCAGCTCGAAATCGAACGGCAAGCGCTCAAAAAGGAATCGGATACACATTCGAAGGACCGTTACGCGCAAGTCGAAAAAGAACTCGGCGCCCTGAAGGAAAAATCAAACGGCCTGAAGGCGCACTGGCAGACGGAAAAAGACGCCATTGGCAAGATTCGCTCGCAGAAAGAGGAAATTGAGCGCCTGAAAGTCGAGGAGCAGAAGTTTGAGCGTGCCGGAGAGCTGTCCCGCGTGGCGGAAATCCGCTACGGCAAGCTTTCCGCCGCCGAAAAATCACTGCAGGCAGCGCAGGATCACCTCGCCGAGATGCAGAAGGACCATCCGATGCTCAAGGAAGAGGTCGGCGAGGAGGAAATCGCAAAGATCGTCAGCAAGTGGACCGGAATTCCCGTCGGCCGCCTGCTCGAAGGCGAAGTGCAGAAGCTCGTTCACATGGAGGAACGGCTGCGCCAGCGCGTCGTCGGGCAGGACGCGGCGCTCGCGAGCGTCGCCAACGCAATTCGTCGTAGTCGTTCCGGGCTAAGCGATCCGCACCGCCCCATCGGCTCGTTCCTGTTCCTCGGTCCCACCGGCGTGGGCAAGACGGAGCTCGCTCGGGCGCTCGCGGAATTCCTTTTCGACGACGAGCGCGCCATCGTGCGGCTCGATATGTCCGAGTACATGGAAAAGCACTCGGTCGCGCGGATGATCGGCGCGCCCCCCGGATACGTGGGCTACGAAGAGGGTGGACAGCTCACCGAACAGGTTCGCCGCCGTCCCTACTCGGTCGTGCTGCTCGACGAAATCGAGAAGGCGCACCCGGACGTTTTTAACGTGCTGCTGCAAGTTCTGGACGACGGGCAGCTCACCGACGGCAAGGGCCGCCGAGTCGATTTCCGCAATACCGTGATCATCATGACCTCCAACGTCGGTTCCTCCGCTATCTTCGAGCTCGCGGGAAAGGATCCCAAGAAAGCGCGCGAGGAAGCTATGGCCGCTCTGCGCGAAACGTTCCGGCCGGAGTTTCTGAACCGCATCGACGATATCGTCATGTTCAGCCCGCTCGGTAAGGACCAGATCGAGCGCATCATCGATCTGCAAATGGCGTCGTTTATGAAGCGCGTAGCCGAAAAGCAGATCGCGCTGACGCTGACGTCCGCGGCGAAGGCACTGCTGTTCCGCGAAGGCTACGACCCGGCGTATGGCGCGCGCCCCATGAAGCGCGCCATACAGCGTCTCATTCAGGATCCTCTGGCGCTGAAAATCCTCGACGGCGAGGTCAAGGCCGGCGATGCCGTCGTCGTCGACGCCGATTCCAAGTCCGGCGAAATGAAATTCAAAAAGCAGCAAGCAAAGGCGGGCGCCGCCTAATTCGGCGCCAGGGGAACGTGGCATGAAGACGCTCAAGACGGCATTCTTGCTGACGGCGCTAACGTTGTTGCTTCTCTTTATCGGTCAAGCGTTCGGCGGCCGAAACGGTATGACCCTTGCCCTCGGGGCTGCCGTGGTCATGAACGGCGTGGCGTACTTTTATTCAGACAAGATCGCGCTGATGTCCAGCGGCGCGCGCCCGACCAGCCGCGAGGAATCGCCGCGCCTCTACGCGGTGATGGAGCGACTGGCAGCCAAAGCGAATTTGCCCGTTCCGAAACTCTACCTGATTCCGCAAGCGGCGCCCAACGCCTTCGCCACCGGCCGCAACCCGCAGCACGCCTCCGTCGCCGTCACCCAGGGCTTGATGGAATTGATGGACGATGAGGAACTCGAAGGTGTGATCGCCCACGAGCTTTCGCATGTACGCAACTACGATATTCTCACTTCCTCCATCGCAGCGACTCTTGCCGGCGCCATCACCTGGATCGCCCATATCGGCCGTTGGGGAATGATGTTCGGAGGGATGGGCGGGGGGCGGGATCGCGATCGTAATGGAGGTGGGATTGCCGCCCTTCTGATGCTGATTCTTGCGCCGCTGGCGGCTCTTCTTCTTCAGCTCGGAATTTCGCGGCAGCGGGAATATCAGGCGGATGCATCCGGCGCGCGAATGGTCGGCCATCCCTATGGACTGGTTCGCGCGCTCGAAAAGCTCGGGGCCTACAACCAGCAGATTCCCATGAATATTTCGCCCACCACCTCAGCTCTTTGCATCGTTGCTCCGCTCACGAGCCGCGAATTGTTCACCAGTCTTTTCAGCACTCATCCGCCGCTGGCCGATCGCATCGCACGCCTGCAGGCCATGACGATTGCTCCCAGCCGCTAACCCGAGCATTTTCGGCACGCGCCCTCGCAGTCAGATTTCCACCGCGCAGAAATAATTTATTCCACGTAAAAATTGCAGGGTTAGCTGTAGGGCCGCATATCCCGTTGGGCGGGTACGCGCCCGTAAATGACTCGTCTGCAAGTACTTACGTTCGCTCTTCCGATTTTGACCATTTGGTTAGGGTCTTGCTTCTACTGGGTTTCAGCAAGGGGTTTCCCACGGAGGAGAACGAAAATGATCGACGAACGACCGGAAGTGATTGAAACGGAAGGTGCAGCACCCCGTTGGATCGGGATCGTAGTCGTAGTACTGGCCATTGTATCGCTGGCAGCCCTCGGTGTGGGCTGGACGGCGTCGAACAAGGCGGCTTCGCTCCAGCAATCGCTGGCCGCGCAGCAGCGCCAAGCAACCCAGGACGGTGACGTGCTCAATCAGCGCCTCTCGAAGGCTGAAGACACCAACGCGCAGCTGCAGGGTGAACTCAGCGTCGTGACTGACAAAATGAAATTGACCGAGGGCGAGCTCGGCCGTGCCCGCGCCCAGGCCAAGAAGATCAAGGAAGACGACGACAAGCAGCTGACCGACCTCACGAATAACCTGAACGGCCAGCTGGCGACGAAGGCCACCGTCGATGACGTCAACAAGCTCGGAACCGACGTCACGGGCGTGAAGACCGACCTCGACACCACGAAGAACAATCTGAACATGACTCGCGGCGAATTCGGCACGCTGATCGCCAAGAATCACGACGAAGTCGAAGAGCTCCGCCGCCTCGGCGAGCGCGACTACTACGAGTTCACCATCGACAAGAAGAACACCCGCGAAAAGGTGGGCAGCCTGATGGTCGAACTCCGCACCGTCAACACCAAGAAGAGCCAGTATTCGGTCAGCATCTTCGTCGACGATCAGCTCCACGAAAAGAAGAACCTGTCGGCCAACGAGCCGCTGTACTTCTTCCAGAACGGCAACCGTGCGCCGCTCGAATTCGTGGTGAATACGATCGGTAAGGACAAGATCGCCGGTTACCTGAGCGTGCCAAAGGTGCAGCCCGCACACGCGCAAGCTTCCGGTAATTAAATCAACCGCTGCCTTTCCCGTGCCGGGATCGGCAAGCGCAACAAAGGGCGGTCGCCACGGCGGCCGCCCCTTTTTTATGCTAGCGCGTGAATTTATTCGGCCCTGCTGAGGGCGCGCAGCTTGCGGGCGAGAAACCTCTTGGCCAGTGCAGGCAGCTTGTCGTGCGGCATTTTTCCTTGTTCGTACAGCTTCACTTTGCCCTTGGCCGCCTTGCGCTTGCGGCGCTGGCGCTTCTGCGCCACGTAACGCTTGTCGTATGCCATCCCGTTCTCCTTCGAATTTGAGCGACACTCGATTGTAACGAAGAAGCACACGGATGCAAGCTCGGCTGTGATTTCCCGCCCGGCTTCCAATATCATTCTCCTGTACCCCGGACCATCCAGAGTGCGCACAACGGTCATACACGCCGGCCGAATCCTGACGCCGGAAGAGGAAATTGCCGACGGCATCATCGTCGTCCAGGGCAGCAAGATCGCTGCGCTCGGCCATCGCGATGAAATCCGCCTGCCGCCCGACGCCGTCGATTACCTCGCCGGCGGCATGACCGTCGTCCCTGGTTTCGTCGACATCCACATTCACGGCGCCGGCGGACACGATGTAATGGAGGCGACGGCCCGGTCGCTCGATCGCATCGCCGCCACCGTCGCGCGCCGCGGCACCACGTCGCTCGTGGCTACCACCGTGACGGCGCCGGTTGAAGAAACCTGCCACAGCCTGGAAGGCATCGCTCGCTACATCCGCGCGCATCAGGAGCCCATAGAAGATCAGGAAAACGTCCAACCGGCCGCCGAATTTCTCGGCATCCATCTGGAGGGCCCGTTCATCAGCAAAACGCGCCGCGGCGTCCATCCGTGGGAATCCATCGCGCGGCCGTCGGTGGAAATCCTGCAGAAATTCCTCGACGCTGCCGGTGGGCTGGTCAAGATCGTCACGGTGGCTCCTGAAATTTCCGGCGCGTGCGAATTGATCGAGCACGCCGTCGCCGCAAAGGTCGTCGCCGCCATCGGCCATACCGACGCGAACTACGCGCAGACGCGCGCCGCGATTCGCGCCGGAGCCCGACACGCCGTGCACATGTACAACGCCATGCGCCCCTTCTCCCATCGCGATCCGGGTGTGATCGGCGCGATCCTCACCGATCCCGAAGTCACCGCCGAAGTCATTGCCGACGGCGTCCACGTCGAAGGCGCCGCCATCCAGGTGCTGCTCGGCTGCAAAGGATTCGACACGGTTGTTCTCGTGAGCGACGGCATCGCCGCCACCGGCATGCCGGACGGAAAGTATCGCCTCGGGAATTTCGAGGTGACGGTGAAAGACGGAGTCGCCCGCAATTCCGAAGGCAAGCTGGCAGGCAGCACCCTCACGCTCGATCGCGCCCTGCGCGAGCTCGTCGCTATCGGCGTCCCGCTGAAAGATGCCGTCCGCATGGCCACAATCCTCCCAGCCCGCCGCCTCGGCCTGGGAGGGAAAAAGGGAATCATCGCCGTAGGCGCCGATGCCGATCTGGTCGCCCTGACGCCAGACCTGCGCGTCAGCGGTGTCATGACCCGCGGAGCGGGCCTAGCCTAGGTGGCTGAGTATTTCGATTTGAGAAGTACGCAACTGCGATGGGCTGCGAACGACGAACCGTCGATCGCTACTTACCGTTGAGCGGAATCTTCAACTCGTTGGCAAGCTTGTAAGGATCAAACGGGCTGCACGCGAAATACCGGCCTTCCACCTCAAGCGTCGGCACCTTCCGGCGCCCCTGATTTACTCTCAGGACCAGCTCCTCCGCGTCGGGCGCGTCGTCGATATTGACCTCGCGAAACTCCACGCCACGCTCGCGCAGAAACTGCTTCGCGCGCCGGCAGTCGCAGCACCACTTCGTCCCGTAGATTGTCACGTCAGCCATGTTCGCCCGTGCAGCCTGGAGGCGGAGACACCAAAACTGCTTTCAAACCTGCTTCTATAGTGCCATCTATTGGATGCAACAGGAAGTGCCAGGATCGGCCACCGGGTAACCACCAGGGGACATCCTCATATCTCGCGGGGGTATTCGCTCAACGGCTCTTAATGCGCGCTGCGGTCAGCAGCGCCGGCGCCGGTGCGCCCGGCAGCCTGCATGCGGATCAGCGCCCGCTCAAGCGCCAGCCTTTCGCGCTCATACTCGTCGGCGGCGATGCCGTGCTTGGCCAGCTCCGCCTGCGCCCGGTCGTGCGCCGCCTGGCTGCGCGCCCGGTCGATTTCCTCGGCCTTTTCGGAAATTTCCGCCAACACAATCACCCGATCCGGCAAAACCTCCGCATAGCCGCCGATCACGGTCAGAAAACGATTCTCGGACCCCTTGCGATACGCCAGAATCCCCACACCCAGCTCCGTCAGCAGCGGCGCATGCCCCGGCAGCACGCCGAGATAGCCTTCTTTGCCGGGAATTTCAACCGACTGCACGGTCTCCTGCAAGACGTGCCGCTCCGGCGTCACGATTTGCAACTCGATGGCTTCCGGTAGCGTGGCCATGGGTTCGATTCAGTCAGCGTCCGCGCGCCGAAACTACGCGGTCGCCGCCATCTTCTCTGCTTTCTCGCGTGCCTCTTCGATTCCGCCCACCATGTAGAACGCCTGCTCGGGCAGATCGTCGTGCTTTCCTTCCACGATTTCCTTGAAGCCGCGAATGGTGTCCTCGATCTTCACGTACTTTCCTTCGATGCCGGTGAACTGCGCGGCCACGAAGAACGGCTGCGAAAGGAAACGCTCGATCTTCCGCGCGCGCGCCACCGTCTGCTTGTCCTCGTCGGAAAGTTCTTCGATGCCGAGAATCGCGATGATGTCCTGCAATTCCTTGTAGCGTTGCAGCACCGATTTCACGGAGCGGGCCACGCTGTAATGCTCCTGCCCCAGAATGCGCGGATCCAGAATGCGCGAATAGCTGGCCAGTGGATCGACCGCCGGATAAATTCCGCGCTCCACGATTTGCCGGCTCAGGTTCGTGGTCGCGTCCAGGTGCGTAAACGTGCCGGCCGGCGCCGGGTCGGTGTAGTCATCAGCAGGCACATAAATCGCCTGCACGGACGTGATCGAGCCGCTCTTGGTCGACGTGATGCGCTCCTGCAGCTCGCCGATTTCGGTATTCAGGTTCGGCTGATATCCCACGGCCGAAGGCATGCGGCCCAGCAGCGCCGATACTTCCGATCCCGCCTGCACGAATCGGAAAATGTTGTCGATGAAGAGCAGCACGTCGAGGTGCTCCTCGTCGCGGAAATATTCGGCGACCGTAAGACCGGTCAATCCCACGCGCAGGCGCGCGCCCGGCGGCTCCGTCATCTGCCCGTAGATCAGGGCGCAGCGCGACTTTTCCGAGTTCCCGGGAACCACGACGCCCGATTCCTGAAACTCCAGCCACAGGTCGTTTCCTTCACGCGTGCGCTCGCCCACCCCCGCGAATACGGACACGCCGCCGTGCTTCATCGCGACGTTGTTGATCAACTCTTGAATCAGCACGGTCTTGCCCACTCCCGCGCCGCCGAACAGTCCGATCTTGCCGCCCTTCAGGTACGGCTCGAGGAGGTCGACCACCTTGATTCCCGTCTCGAACATCTCGAGATTCGTCGACTGATCTTCCAGCGAAGGGGCCGGTCGGTGAATGGGGTAACGCTTGTCCGTTTTCACGGGGCCCAGGTTATCCACTGGCTCGCCCAGCACGTTCATCACACGTCCCAACGTTCCGCGGCCCACCGGCACGGAGATGGGCTCGCCAAGATCCTCCGCCTTCATCCCGCGGACCAGGCCCTCGCTCGGCTTCATCGCCACCGCGCGAACACGTCCTTCGCCGAGATGCTGTTGCACCTCGACGACAAGGTCAATCGGATCGGCGACATCGAATCCTTCGCTGGTGATCCGCACGGCGTTGTGAATCCGCGGCAGGTGGCCCTGTTCGAACTGCACGTCCACCACGGGTCCGATAACCTCGACTACTTTGCCAAGCTTCCCTGTAGGCGCTGCCATTTCGTCTCCTCTGGCTACGACGTCGCCGATGCGGCGCCGCTGACAATTTCGATAAGCTCTTTCGTAATTCCCGCCTGGCGAATCTTGTTCATGTCCAGTGTCAATGAATCGATCA
>CAZLWY010000017.1:0-48314 GCA_964563425.1 uncultured Acidobacteriaceae bacterium
CGAGATATTCCTGCTCGCTTACGGTGAAATAAACCTTGATCGGATCAACAGTGGAAACGGAAGTGACCGGAGCGCTGGCTGGATTTACCAGTGCGCCCACCTGAAGCTGCGCCTGGCCGGCAATTCCGTCGATCGGCGCGATCAGCCGCGTAAAATCGAGATTGATCTGCGCGGTTTCGACCGCGGCGCGATCGGTTTGAATCTGCGCCCTGGCGGTTTGCACGGTAGCTTTGGCCGCGAGGTTGTTCTGCACGGCGTTATCAAGATCCTGCTGGCTGGCGGCCTGCTCCTTGGCTAGTGGCGTGTACCGATCCACATCGAGCTGTGTGCGCCCTTGCACGGCCTGTGCATTTTCGAGTATGGCGTTGGCCTGCGCGAGCTGGCCTTCGGCTTGATCGAGAACCGCCTGGAAGGGCCGTGGGTCGATTTCAAAGAGCAGCTGCCCCTTCCTCACGAACGCGCCCTCCTGATAATCCTGGCGCAGCAAATAGCCGGTGACTTGCGCGCGGACGTCGGCGTTGGTGAAACCGTCGAGCGTGCCGATCCATTCGCCGTATATCGGAACGTCCTTCTGCTGCACCTTGGCGACCTGGACATCGGGCGCAGTTGCCGGCGGCGCGCCGGACGCGTGCTTCAGGTAGAGTTCACCGCCGATCGCCGCGGCGACGATCAAGCAGGCCACTCCGGCAATCCATGGCGTTCGATTCGACGAAAAACTCATGTGCGCCTCCGATCCTTCACCTGTCCGAGTCTCCTTCGAAGCCAGTCGCGCGAAATACGTCGTGCTCCGTCGATCGATTCTCCGGAGCGAAAAAAGGGTGACTCAATAGATGTCGCTAAGGGGCTGAAGGATTTAGAAAGTTAAAGTGATTTTGAGAATCCGGAGCGAATCGAAATCGGTCACTCCGAGTTCGGGGCTTCCGGCCGTGGCCAGCCACGGACTATCTCTACACATATACATCATTCGACGGCTCGGCGAAACCACTCAACGAGCATCGAAGCGAGCGTCATCTGTGGCGGCGATCAGGATGCGTGCGCGAAGATGGGGCTCAGGTCGCTGCGTTTCGTGATCGTATCGGTGTGGGCTTCCTTTTGAATACTGGCCGCGATTTGGCTGGCCTGCTTATAGTGCTCCTTTGCTTCGACAGCGCTGCCCGAAAGTTCCAGCGCGCGCGCCATCTGGAAATGGCTTTGCGCCAGCAGCCCCTGCATGCCGAGCTTCTCGCTGGTGTTCAGCGCCGCCTCCAGCGCCGATTTCGCCGCACCGTAGTTTTTCATTCCAATCGCCGCCTGCGCCATGTAGATCGCGCATTCGACCGAGACATATTTCAGCCCCATGCTGTCGGCTTCCTGCGTTAACAACTTCAGTCCGGTGAAGCCTTCCTTGTAGTTGCCTAGGGAGACCTGCGTCTTTGAGAAATTCACTTTGGAAACTAGAATCAAGTGCGCGTCGGCACTGTGAGCGGCCTTTTCCATCGCCTGGCCGTAGAAGGCGGCGGCGGATTTGAAATCGCCGTGATAGAAGGCGTTGTCTCCCTCGAAGCCGAGAACCTCGGCCGCGTTGGAGTCGTTTTTCTGCTCGCGCGCTGATGCGAGGGCCTCGTCAAGGGCTTTTTGCGCGTCGTCGCTGCGGCCGACCTGGGCCAGAGCGTGGCCGTAGGCGCCCAGAACGTTCGTGAACCAGAAGCCGTGCTCCTGAATGTCGCGAATGGTTTTCACGGCGTCTTCCTCCGAGCTGAGCGCCGCACCGTAGCGTCCCTGATAAGCGAACATATTGCCCATGCTGGAAGATTCGATGGCCGCGCCCAGCTTGTCACCGGCGCCGCGGCGAAGATCGAGCGCGCGGACGTAATACTGCAACGCCTGGTCGTAGTCCGCGATGCTGCCCAAGGTTTCTCCCAGGTTGTGAAGCGTGTCGGCGATGTCGCTGGAGACCTTCAGCTTCTCCCGCACCTCGAGCGCCTGTTCGAAGTAGGTGCGCGCATTCTGGTAATCGGCTTTTGAAAGATAGGTATTGCCGATATTGTTCAGCACCAGCCCCTGATTGTTTTCGTTGCCGACGTCGATTTCAATCTGCAGCGCTTCCTTGAAACCCTTGAGCGCTTGATCGTAATTGCCGCGATCGTCGTAGAACTGGGCGAGATCGTTGAGCGCGTCGCCGGTGCCGGCTTTGTCGCCGATTTCGCGGCGGAGGTCGAGCGCCGCCGTATAGTTTTTCTGCGCGAGGTCGGGCTTGCCCATGGCCGCTTCCGCCGAGGCCATCGCCTGGAGGCTGTCGGCGATGCCTTTTTTCAGGCCGAGTTTGCGGCGGATGTCGAGCGAGTCTTGATAATTCTTGATCGCGTCGTCGTACTTGGTCAGCGCCGCGTACGCGCCACCCATTGACTGCAGAATGTCGGAGCGCTCCTCGTCGTTTCCGGATTCGATCGCCTTGGCCTGCGCGCGCGTCAGGTATTCGAGGCCTTTTTGCGCATCGCCGCTTTCGATTTCCACTTTCCCGATTTCCAGTAGCGCCAGCACGCGGTTGGAATCGAACGAGAGAACTTTCGTAAACGCTTCGCGGGCTTTGTCGTAGCTGCTCGATTGCTCGTAGAGCAGCCCGAGGCTGAAAAGCACGTCCGTATTGTCGGGCCAAACCTTGGCGAGATTCTCGTACGCTTCGATCGCCTTCGGATAATCGCGCAGAATCTGGTAGTGGCTTGCCTGGATGAGATATTTTTCCTGAATCGGAAGCGAATCGCTCAGCTCCACTGCTTTTCCAGAGGCCTGTTCGGCTTCGTTATCCTGCCCTAGCAGCGCGAACGTACGGCCCAGCTCGGAATCGGCGAGCGCGAAATTAGGGTCTTCTTGCGTCGATGTCTGGAATTCCTTGATCGCTCCGAGGTAATCGCCACGGCGCTCCAGTTGCAGGCCTTGGTCATAGTCGCGCAGCGCGGGCACGGAATTCGTGGACGGCTTGAAGGATTGGCCCTGTAGCTCTTGAACGATGCTCTTTGATAGCGCGAGGTTCGAGCGGATGTCCGCCGCCAGCCGGTCAATCGCGCTGAGCATGTCTTTTTCGGTCGTGGACTCAGAGAGATTGGCGGTACGGCCGCGTTTGATGTCCTGAACCGTTGCGTCGATGCGAATCTGATCGCCGAATTTCGCGTAGCTACCCCAGACGAGATTGTCAGCATTGCTGAACTGCGCGAGGCGCTGCAGCGTTGGCGGGTCGAAAGCGACGTCGGAGGTGAGCCGCAAATCGCGGAAGATCTGGCTGACTCGCTCAGACGACACTACCAGCAGATGGGACGACTGCCCGACGTCGGTGCTGAGGGTTTCCGCCAGGCTCGAGCCCAGCCAGTCGAGAGTCTGATCGCCCGAAGCGTTGCGGAACGGAAGAATCGCAAGCGAAACGTCGGGAGTGGTGGCTGCTTTAGCGCCTTCCGGCGACGGAGACGATGATGACGAGAACAGCCGCCCGCGCAGCATCCATCCGGCGGCCGCCACGACAATCACCACAAGCGCCCCAGCGACGATTAGCAGCGGCGAAGTCGCGAAGGGTTTGCGCGACAGGCCAGTGACGGGGCTGCGTTTGGCGCCGCCGTGCCATGATTCCAGGTCCGTGATGATTTCGCGCGCCGATTGATATCGGCGCGCGGGATCGATCTGAAGACATTTCGCGGTGACGTCGCTCAAAATCTGCGGTACGGTCGGATCGACTTCGATCGGCGGCTTCGGAATTTCGCGCGTCCGCTTGAACATCGCGCTTTGCAGCGAATCCGATCTGTATGGCGTCGCCCCGGTCAGCAATTCATAAAAAATTACTCCGAGCGTGAACAGGTCGGAGCGAACATCCACGCGCTCGCCCATCACTTGCTCGGGCGACATGTACTCGGGAGTGCCGACAACCATCCCGGTCATGGTCATGCCGCCGGCTTCAACCGACCGTGCGATGCCGAAATCCATCACGGAGGCGCGGCCTTGTTTGTCGACCATGATGTTTTGCGGCTTCAGGTCGCGGTGGACGACGCCTTCGCCGTGCGCCGCTTCGAGTGCCAGGCAAACCTGCTCGATGAAACCTGCGGCTTCTTCGAAACTGATGCGGCCTTTTCCGGTCACCAGGGACTTCAGGTCCTGCCCCTCGATGAACTCCATGGTAATGAACTTGATTCCGCTGGCTTCGCTTAGATCGAAAATGCGGATCACGTTGCGGTGCGTGATCTGGCGCGCGAGGATCAGCTCCTGCTTGAATCGCGCGAGGATGTCGGGATGCGAGGCAAGATCGGGGCGAATCACCTTGACGGCGACGACGCGATCGAGTTCCAGGTCCTTTGCTTTGTAAACCGCGCCCATGCCCCCTTGCCCCAGGATTTGCACGATCTCGTAGCGGGTCCCGAGAAGAGCGCCGGGCGCGAGAGATGCACCGGCTGCGCCGGCGCCGGGCGAGGGAAGCGACCAGCCTTTTGCGAAGTTCTCAAGATCTGTGCGCGGCGGAGTCATCACGCCGGTCCCCGCCAGAGTGGCCCCGGAAAACTCAAACGGAGTGTCGCACTTGCTGCAGCGTTCTGCGGTGGGGGAGTTAGTGGAGTGACAGTGCGGACATTCCATCATGTCTGTGTGGCGATGCCTGCGGACAAGTCGAAATGAGGGTAAGTCTTCCGATTTGATAAATCAAGAAGGTTGGAACCAGCCCTGGAAATTCCGCGCGCATAGGCTCGGGAACCCCCCGCCGGAAGGCGACCGGGAATACGCGCGGCGATCGCCGCATGCGCATTGTGCAAACAAGTTCCACTCCTAGGCCCTCGATACTCACGCGTACGGTGGTTTTGCCGGCGGTTTTGGGATCGGGAAGAACACTGACGTTCTCGTGTCGTGGGCGTACTAAAACCCCCAAAGCCAGCGGTTTCGGGCGGCTGTTGGGCCTATTATCTCTTGACATAACATGCGCTGCCAGCCAGAATCTCCCTGACTTTTTCCCCTTCTAGTGTTTCGGTCCCTGCAACTGAAGTGTCACAAAGCTTTAGGAGCACGGCATTTTGCGTCCGGCCGGACTGCTAGTGGGCATTCTGACGTGTGGGTAGCCCGGGTGGGATTTGACTCTGCTTCCCCAGCACAGAGCCACCCGCGGCGAAGCGGGTTCTCGTTTCAATTTTGGCGCGTGGCCGAATTTCGGCCGGGCGCGCAGTACTGGCCCGGGACGTGCATGAAGATGTGCTCGGAATCCTGAGCAAGGCCCTGATTTAACTAACAGCCAAGTCTCTCAACCAGAGGTAATCGCGATTCCCGGAGCCACGAATGATGGAGTCTAGCCGGGGCGGCAGTGCGTGCCCCGGACGTTTCAGGCGTTTGGTGAGCTCGAAGTCGCTTCGCCCGAGCACGTGGCTTGTGCTCGTCGCGGCGTTCGTTTCCCTTTCCACTGTGGCCGCCGCGCAATCGTTTACGGTTGCCGTCGGGGTCCAAGGCACTCCGGTGGCCGTCGCGGTAAATCCCGTTACGGGCCAAATCTACGTCGCGAACAATGGCAGCGCGAGCGTTACGGTGATCAGTGGCGCGAGTGAAAACGTCGTAGCGACTATTCCGGTTGGCACGACGCCCTCGGCCATCGCCGTTGATGCCGTTACCAACACCATCTACGTCGCCAACAGTGGAAGCGGCAACGTCAGCGTGATCAGCGGGGCGAGCAACGCCGTCATCGCAACCGTGACCGTGGGCACCACTCCGGCCGCGATCGCCGTCGATCCACTCGCCAGCGTCGTGTACGTCGTGAATAGCGGCACAAACAATCTGAGCGTAATTCCCGAAGCGACGAACGCGGTGTCGGCCACCGTGACGACGGGCACCAGTCCCGTGGCCGTGGCTGTGAATCCCCAGACGCACGTAATTTACGTCGCGAACAAGGGCAGCGGCAACGTCAGTGTGATCAGCGGAGCGTCGAATACGGTTTCGGCAACCGTCACGGCAGGAACGAATCCCGTTTCCGTGGCTGTAAATCCCCTGACGAATCAGATTTACGTGGCGAACAACGGCAGCAACAACGTCACTTTGATCGCCGGTGCGACAAACGCGACCACGACGGTTAGCGATCCCAATGCAATGGGCCCCGTCGCGGTGACTGTGAATTCGGTTACGGGAAATGCGTACGTAGCCAACAGCTCTAGCAACAACGTAACCGAAATCGCGACGGGAACGAACGCGACCACGACGGTTACCGTTGCGAACGCAACGGCGCCGGTGGCCGTGGCTGTGAATCCGACGACGAACGAGATTTACGTGGCGAACAGCGGCAGCAGCAACGTTACCGCGATCGCCGGAAGCAACAACGCGAGCAGAACTCTGAGCGATCCGGGCGCCCGGACGCCCGCAGCAATCGCCGTGAATCCGGTGACGCACCAGGTATATGTCGCGAACTCGGGCAGCGGGAGCGTCTCCTGCTTCAACGGCGCGACAAACGGCACCACCACATTAACGGATTCGAAAGCGACTCAGCCCGCGGCGGTTGCGGTGAACCCTGTGAACCACCAGGTTTTTGTCGCAAACTCCGGGAGCAACAACGTCACCGCGCTGAGCGGATCGGTATTCGGTGCGCCTGCCACGGTGGCGCTCACCATCGCCGATCCCAACGCCGTCCACCCCGTGACGATCGCCGTGGATCCCGTCACGAATCAGGAGTACGTCGCCAACCAAACCAGCAACAACGTGACACTGATCACCACTTCGGGCGCTACAACCACGATCACCGACCCGAACGCGAAAGCTCCGATTGCCGTCGCCGTCAATCCGGTAACCAACAAGATTTACGTGGCGAACTCGACGAGCAACAACGTCACGGTGATCGACGGCGTCACCAACGCGGTTTCCACGATCAGCGATCCGAACGCTCTTGCGCCTGGGGCGATCGCCGTGAATCCCGCGACCGGCAAAGTGTATGTGGCGAACAGCGGAAGCAACAACGTGTCCGTCTTTGACCCGCTGGATTCCACCGTGCTGACGATCACCGATCCATCCGCAAGCCGCCCGACGGCTATCGCCGTGAACTCCGCGACGAGCACCGTCTATGTGGCGAATTTCACGAGCGACAACGTGACGGTGATCAATGGCGCCACCAACCAGATATCGACGACCATTGACGCGGATCTCAACCCGATCGCGCTGGACGTGAATGCGAATACAAACGTGATCTATGTGGCGAATTCGGGCCGCAACAATGTCACGGTGATCAACGGAGCGACGCTTACGGTGGCCGCGACCGTCGCGGCGGGCACGTCGCCGCACGCGATTGCCGTCGATGCGGCGACGAATCAAATATACGTCGTCAACAACGGCAACGGCGGGACGGATCCCGGCAGCCTCACGGATATCGACGGCTTCAGCCTGACGAGCGTCACGCTCAGCGACCCGAACGCATCCGCGCCGGTTGCGCTGGCGATCGATCCAGCCACGAGCCAGATCTACATCGCAAACAATACCAGCGGCAACATCACCGACGCCGCGGAACAATCGATTCAATCGAACGAGGTCAGCAAGTTCCAAGGGCCGGTCAACCAGTCGTCGAACGTCCTGGCGACCGAGACACCGACCGTTATCTACGACTCTACGAGCCCGGCGAACGAGACGCTCGACGCCAGCTTCTTCCAGCTCGACAGCTGGGCGGGCGCATGGACGGCTGCCATGCCTACGGCCACGGCCAACCAGTATTCGGCCGCGGTCACTTCGCCGTTGGCGCCCGGCTTCCACCTCGGTTACGCCTTCGGCACGGATGGCGAAGAGGGAACTTCGGCCAACACAGGGCCGCAGAGCAGCCCGCTGATCGGCAATATCGCGACGTACGGATTCATTGTGGCTCCTCCGATCGCCGATCCGTCGCCTGCGAGCGTGAATTTCGGTACGCAGATTACACACACCGCCAGCGCGGCGCAGACCGTACTACTGGGGAACCCCAGCGCGAACCCGCTTACGTTCACCTACGCCTTCACGGGAGGGAATGCGAGCGATTTCAGCGAAGGTCCCGGCGACACGTGCAGCACCGCTGGAGGCCAGTTGGCCGCGAATTCCAGCTGCACGGTTTCGGTCATCTTCACGCCATCGACGAACGGGTCCGAAAGCGGCGGCCTGACGTTTACGGATAATTCCGACGGGATCAGCGGCAGTTCGCAAACCGTGCAGCTCAACGGTAGCGGCACCGCGGTGCCGACTTTCACGTTGGCGGTCGCTCAATCCGGGTCGGGTCTCGGCTCGGTGTCGAGTGCTCCCACGGGAATCACCTGCCAACCGAATTGTTCGGCGGCTTTCAATCAAGGCGCCAGCGTGACGCTTACCGCGAGTCCTGGCACGGGATCGACGTTTGCCGGGTGGAGCGGCGCCTGCAGCGGCAGCGGCTCATGCATCGTCACCATGAATTCCAACCAGACGGTCACAGCCACGTTCAATTTGGTCGGGACGACCGCCTGCAGTGCGTCGGGCGCTACAATCTGGACGGGCGGCGGGGGCAATAGCAATTGGAGTAATGCCTCGAACTGGAGCACCGACGCAGTTCCGAACAGTGCCACCGTGACGGTTTGCATTAGCGACGGGCATGCCGCGGCAGCCGTCAACCTGGATATCAGCGCGGAGGTTCTGAGCCTGGTGATCGATTCGGGCAGCAGCCTTACGATCACGAACAACGAAGATCTTAATATCGCCGGAAAGCTGTACAACGCCGGTCAAGTCATCCTAGCGGCGAACGGCAACCAGACGAATTTGAGCGCAACCGGAGCGATTACTGTCACAGGTGGCGGCTCGATCTTGATGAACGTCGGCGGAAATGGTGGCACGCCCGTAATCCGGCAAGACGCCAGCGGCTCTTCGTTCACCAACGTCAACAACACGATTTCCGGCCAGGGCCAGATCGGAAACGGCAGCGTCGCTTTTATCAATCAAGCAGGTGGAACCGTCAATGCCAACACCTCCGGGACCGTGCTGCTGCTCAACCCGTCGGCCGCTGTGAATGCGGGCCTCCTGGAAGCGTCGAACCAGGGCGTTCTTCAGACCGAGGTTACGATAAACAACGCGGGCGGCACGATCACCGCTCAGAGCGCCTCGCAGGTGCAGTTTTTGAATAGCACGGACATCCAAGGCGGAACGCTGACCACCGCCAGCGGCGCTACGTTCCTCGGCACGGCGAGTAGCAATACAGTGGTATTGGACGGGAGCACCCACGGGGCTCTGACGAACGCCGGAATCTACGGAGTGCAGAACAACGGGGACGCGGAGTTGATCGGGTCGATCGTCAACACCGGCTCCTTCCAGATTGCCGCGAACGGGAATCAGACCAACCTGAGCATGAGCGGCACCGTCACGCTTTCGGGCGGGGGCACGGTGGTGATGTCCATCGGCGGCAACGGGGGCACGCCCGTGATCCGCGAGGATTCTGCCAGCTCCTCTCTCATAAACGTCAACAATACGATTTCGGGCGTCGGGCAAGTCGGAAACGGTAACCTCGCGGTCACCAACGAGGCCAATGGCAAGGTAGAAGCCACCGGAAGCGCCCTGTTGATCAATGCCACGCAGTTCACGAACCAGGGGCTCCTGGAAGCCACGGCGAACGGCACGCTTGAAACCGACACGCTGATCGTCAACGCGGGCGGCAATATTACTGCAACCGGCACGGCAGCGGCCGTTGATCTTCTCAACAGCACGCGCATCGAAGGCGGGCAGCTCAATGAGACGAACGGCGCAGCGTTCTTCGGTATTATCTCGAGCAACACCGTTATCCTCGACGGCAGCACGCTGGGACAGCTGATCAACACCGCGACGTTCACGATCCAGAACAATTCCGACGCCGAACTTCTTGGCACGATCAACAACACCGGATCGTTTCAGGTGGCAGCGAATGGCAATCAGACGAACCTGAGCGCGAGCGGGCCCATAACGCTGACCGGCGGCGGCCTTGTGGAAATGACCGTCGGCGGCAGCGGGGGCACTCCGGTTATCCGCGAGGACAGTTCCAATTCCACGCTGACCAACGTCAACAACACATTCGCCGGCACGGGACAAGTGGGCAATGAAAACCTGACGTTTATCAACCAGCCCGGCGGCGTGCTGAACGCGAACAGCTCGGGACAAGTCCTGCTGATGAACGCGGTGCATCCGGTGAATCAGGGCGTGTTCGAAGCCACCGGTGGCGGAATCTTTGAAATGAACGCAGGACTGAACAACGCGGGCGGCCTCATTACCGCCGGCAGCAGTTCGCAGGTGCAGTTCGTGAACGGATCGGGCGTTCAGGGCGGCACGCTTTCCAGCGCCAGCGGCGCGACATTCTTCGGCATCGCCAGCGGCAACAGCGTGGTGCTCGACGGCTCCACGCAGGGACCGCTAAACAACGCGGCTGCGTTCACGATTGCGAATAACAGCGATGCCGAAGTTATCGGCACCATCAACAATACCGCCTCGTTCCAGATCGCCGCCAACGGCAATCAAACGAATCTCAGCGCCTTGGGTGCAGTGACCCTGACCGGGGGCGGTTCGATCCTGATGACGATTGGCGGCAACGGCGGCACTCCCGTGATCCGCCAAGACACCGCGGGCGGCACGTTCATCAACGTTAATAACAAGATCTCCGGCGCGGGGCAGGTTGGCAATGGCAATGTGGTTTTCATCAACGAGTCGGGCGGCACGGTCGACGCGAATCTTTCCGGCGCCACGCTGCTGTTCAACGCCGTGAACCCAGTGAACCAGGGTTTGCTCGAATCAGCCAATGGCGGCATCCTGCAATTCGACGTGACGCTCAACAATTCCGCGGGTGTTATCACCGCCGGCAGCGGCTCGCAGGTGCTGTTTTCAAACGGCGCCGACGTGCAAGGCGGTTTGCTGAACGCCGCCGCAGGCGCAAGTTTCTTCGGTGTGGCCAGCGGCACTACCATGGTGCTCGACGGCAGCACGCGCGGTCCGCTGACCAACCAGACGACTTTCACGATTCAAAATAACGCCGACGCCGAGATGTTCGGCACGATCAACAACGAAGGCTCAATCATCGTCGCCGCGAACGGGAATCAGACGAATCTGAGTGCGAGTGGGGCCGTGACGCTTACCGGCGGCGGCCTCGTCTCGATGACCATCGGCGGGAGTGGCGGCACTCCCGTGATCCGCCAGGATTCTGGCGGCTCCATGCTCACAAACGTTAACAATACGTTTTCCGGGGCCGGGCAGGTCGGCAACGGCAGTTTGCCGTTCGTCAACGATCCCGCCGGCAAAGTGATCGCGAGTATTTCCGGCCAGACCTTGCTCTTCAATGCCGCCAGCACCGTCAATCAGGGCATTCTGGAATCGACGGGCGGCGGAATTCTGCAATTCGACGTCACCGTCAACAATTCCGGCGGCACGATCAGCGCCGGCGCCAGCTCCCAGGTTTTGTTCTCCAACGGTGCCGACATTCAGGGTGGATCGCTGAGCAGCGATCCTGCGGCGACCTACTTCGGATTGGTCGGTGGCAACAGCATGGTGCTCGACGGCACCACGCACGGCACGTTGGCCAACGCCGCGAAGTTCACGGTGGGGAATAACGGCGATACCGAGTTGATGGGCACGATCACGAATACCGGCTCATTCCAGGTCGCCGCCAATGGCAACCAGACGAATCTCAGCATGGTCGGAGCCATTACGCTGGGAGGCAACGGCACGGTGGTGATGTCGATCGGCGGGAGCGGCGGTACGCCGGTGATCCGCCAGGATGCGGGCAACTCGTCGCTCACGAACTCCGGGAATTCGATCACCGGTCCGGGCCAGATGCAATTGCCGATCTATATGCAGACTGCCGGTTTCATCCAGATTCCCACGGGGATTTCGGATTCGATCACAACGTTCAATATCAGCGGCGGCGACGCGCAGATTGACGGAAGCCTTACGGTTTCAGGCGGTGTGGCCACTTCGGGAACCGGCGTGGTCTCCGGCGCGGGCACAATTGCCTCGGGCGTCGCGAACGCCGGCATCACGGAAGGCGGCGACGTTCCCGCCGCGGGGAAGCTGACGATTGGCAGCTCGCAATCTTTCGTGCAGAGCTCTGGCGGCGCATACGAAGTGGCGATCGGCGGGCTGACGGCTGGAACGCAGTATTCGCAGCTGGCGGTTGGTGGTTCGGCGAGCCTGGCCGGAGCGCTCAACGTTCGGTTCGTGAATGGATTTACGCCGTCGCTGAATAACTCGTTCACGATTCTGACCGCGTCATCGGTGACTGGAACATTCTCGACGATCAATTCGCCGGCTTTGCCCGCGGGGCTGGCCTGGTCGGTGGCCTACAATGCGACTTCCGTGGTTCTGACGGCCGGCCAGGGCAGTCCTGCTTCTTCGACTTTGCGAATCACCGGCACGGGAACCGGCAGCGGTACGGTTACCGACGATTTGGGGCAGATCAATTGCACGATCACGTCAGGAGTGGTCAGCGGAACATGCACAGGGACCTATCAGAGTGGCGCGGTTGCGATTCTTACCGCGACCCCCAACACCGCGAGCAACCTCACCGGCTGGAGCACGTGCGCGGGCACTTCGACGTGCAGCGTCACCGTGAGCGGTACTGCCACCGAGCAGGTGACCTTTGCTTCGATCGTGCCCACGTTCTCGATCACCGTCAGCGACCTCGGCACGGGAACCGGCTCCGTGACCGACAACATGGGCCTGATTGATTGCAGCGAGGCCAGCGGCATCGTATCGGGGACGTGCACGGCCAGCTACCCGAGCGGCACGCAGGTTACCCTGACTGAAAACGCCACGGCGCCCACTACATTTGGCGGATGGGGCAATGCCTGCGCTTCGTCGGCTGGCGCGCAGACGTGCGTGCTCACCGTTTCGTCGGCCCTGGCCGTTTCGGCGAACTTCGTGCCGCCGCCGACGTCGATTAACGTGACGTTCAATCCCGGCAGCAACGTGACGCAAATGGCGGCGTTCGATTGCCCGTCGAATCCGGACCCGACGCCTGCGAATCCTTGCACGGACGCGAACGCGCATGCGCTGCAGCTGGCGATTCCGTCGGTGGGCACCGGCTTCACGGTGACGGTTACTGCGACGGAAGTTCCGCCGACGCTGGCGGATGGTCTTTGCGAGAAGGGCAACACCGTGTTGAACGATTTTGATTGCCGGTTCGCCACGTTCTTTAACTATGGCGCGGACTCGAACGGCAACACGATCGTGCCGCTGTGCTATCCCTACGCGAACGGAAACTGCGTACACTACGATGTGTATTCTGGCACGCCAGGGACTGAGCCGAATCCGTCGTTCTATAGCGGCGGCGTGAATTGGACGGTTACCTGGAACAACGACACGTTTACCCCGCCCTCGCGCTACACGGGCAGCACGCCGCAGCTTTATGACGATCCGGATTATGCGGTCACACCGACATCGGCTGTCGGCACTATTTGCACGCAGCCAATGACGATCAACGGGGTGGCGCAAACCTATTCGTGCCAGTTCGAATTCGACATCACCACGTTCTTTAACCCGACCGAGCCGGTCGATGCCGGGATTGGCGGCACCACGAAACAGCTCAACGACGTGGTTGTGGCGTTCCCGCCCAATACTGCCGGCCAACTGAACGTGACGAGCACGCCGGATCTAGCGACGACGAATGCGGGCGCGCCGATCGGCATCACCATTGCGGTCAGCAACGCCGGCCCGGGAGTTGAAGACAACGTTGCGCTGAACGATCCGCTGCCTGCCGGCACGGGCGTTAGCTGGTCGATCAGCCCCGCTTACAGCGGGCCTGGAACCTGCTCCATCGCGGGAGCAGTGGGCAGCCAAGTGCTCAGCTGTTCGTTCGGAGATCTCGCTTCCGGTGCGAGCGCCAGCTTGCACATCAGCAGCGCGAGCGCCGGCGCCGGGACATACGTCAACGCGGCCACAGTCACCGTCAATAACCAGCAGTTCCTGAGCATTGCGACCATCACGGTGGCGCAGGTGGCGCCCGTACTTAGTGGGCTCACGCCGTCGCAATCGATTACAGCAGGGACTCCATCGGTCACTCTCTCGGGCACCGTTTCAGCCACCGGTCCGGTGTATCCCGCGAGCGGTGAAACCGTGACGGTCACGATCAACGGTTCAGCACAGCCTGCCACGATCGGTACAAACGGTGCCTTTACCGTTGTGTTCCCGACTTCGACGATTCCGGCGTCGGCGACGCCTTACACCATCACTTACGCGTACCCAGGCGATGCAAACCTCATGAGCGCGACGAACTCCAGCACAACGCTCACGGTGAAGGCAGTCGTCGGCAGCGTGACGCTGACAATCACCGAGCTGGGCACTGGAACGGGCGCTGTCACGGACAACACCGGCGCGATCGATTGCTCGGAAGCGAACGGCATCGTCACCGGTACGTGCTCGGCCAGCTATCCCACGGGCACGCAGGTCCTGCTCGCGGCAAACGCGACCTCGCCGAGCACCTTCGGCGGCTGGACCAACGCCTGCGCTCCCGACGGCACCGGTACTTCGTGCGGCCTCACGCTCACGTCGAGCGTGACGGCCACGGCGAATTTCCTGCCGCCGCCGCAGAACGTCACCTTCAACTTCGCGTCGGGCACGAACGTAACGCAGCAGGGCATCTTCAGCTGCCCGTCGAATCCCAATCCAACTCCGACGAACCCCTGCACGGACCAGAACGCTCACACGCTGCAATTGCAGCTGCCGCAAGTGAACACGCCTTTTACGATCACGCTGACGGCGACGGAAGTTCCGCCGAACCAGGGCACGGGACTTTGCAAGTCCGGCGACACGGTCCTGAACGATTTTAACTGCCGCTTCACCACGTTCTTTGATTACGGCCCAGACGGCAGCGGCGACACGATCGTACCTCTCTGCTATCCCTACGCCAACGGCAACTGCGTCCACTACGCCGTGTATTCCGGCACGCCCGGTACGGAGCCCAATCCGAGCTTCTATACCGGACCGGTCGCGTGGACCATTACGTGGAACAACGACACGTTCGTGCCTTCGAGCTTCTGGGCCGGCAGCACGCCGCACCTGTATGACGATCCCGACTACGCGCCGACTCCCACCTCAGCCGTTGGATCCGTGTGCACGCAGCCGATGACGATCAACGGAGTGGCCCAGACCTATTCCTGCCAGTTCGAATTCGACATCACCACGTTCTTCAACCCGACGGCTCCGGTCGACGCCGGAATCGGCGGCACCACGAAGCAGCTGAACGATGTGGTGGTCGCCTTCCCGCCCACGACCACCGGAGCGGGACAGCTAGGGAGCACCAGCACATCGAGTTCGACGGCTCCAGGCAGCCCGATCAGCTTCACGATCGCCGTCAGCAACGCCGGCCCCGGAACGGAGAACGGCGTAACTCTGAATGATCCGCTGCCGGACGTTTCGAGCTCCAGCTGGACCTTTAGCCCGGCCTACAGCGGCCCGGGAACGTGCTCAATCACTGGCGCGGCAGGCGCGCAGACGCTAAGCTGCACGTTCGGGAATCTTGCCGCGGGCACGAAGTTCAGCGTCGGAGTCACGAATCCGACGGCGGCCGCTGGCAGCTACACGAATACAGCCACGATCACCGCAGGGAACCAGCAAGTGCTGAGCATTTCATCCGCGACGATTCTGGCGAATGCCACTTCGTTCAGTGCGTTAACTCCGTCGCACTCGATCGTGTTCGGAACTGCTACGGTCACACTCTCCGGCGTGATTTCGGCACCCGGGCCGCTCTATCCGCCGACCACCGAAACGGTCTCGGTCACGATCAACGGTGTGGTCAAAACCGCTCCGATCGGCGCAAGCGGCGCATTCTCGCTCACCTACCCTGCGGCCACGATTCCTGCGTCGGCCACGCCCTACATAATTACCTACCGCTACGCGGGCGATAGCACGTTTGGTCCGGCCACGAATTCCGCTACCACGCTGACGGTCACCCCGGCCAGCCAGACCATCACATTCACCGGAGGGCCCGCCGCGGCGGCCTACGGCGGCACGTTCAGTGTTTCCGCCACGGCCAGCTCGGGATTGACCGTCACCATCACGGCGTCGGGCGCGTGCACGATTTCCGGCGGCTTCGGCAGCGGCACGGTGACGATGACCAGCGGCACGGGCACCTGCATGCTGGCCGCGAATCAGGCAGGGAACTCGAATTACGCCGCCGCCCCGCAGCAAACGTCGTCAACGACCGCACAGAAAGCGTCGAGCACGACTACGATCAGCTCCAATTCGCCGAATCCCTCGACCACCGGCCAGGCCGTCGCGATGGGAGTGAAAGTTACCGGCACGGGAACGCCGACAGGCAGCGTTCAAATCAAGGCGAGCACCGGCGAGACCTGCACGGCCACGCTGGCATCGGGCGCGGGCACTTGCTCGATCATCTTCACGACCACCGGCCCGCGCACGCTCACTGCGGTGTATTCGGGAGACGGCAATTTCAACACAAGCACTTCGGCGGGCGTAACCCAGACCGTCAATGCCGCCGCCACCAGCACGCTGAAGACTTCGCCGTCGAGCGTCAACTTCGGCAACGTGTACGTGGGGTTGCTCAGCATACAGTTCGTGACCTTGACCAACTCCGGCACCACGCCGATTACGATCAACAAAATCGCCATCTCAGGCAGCGGCGAAACACCTCGCGAATTCGTGGCCGCGCCGCTGTGCCCGCCCACGCTCGCTGTGAAATCCAGCTGCATCGTTCTGGTCTCTTTCATTCCGTCGCACGACCAGACCACCACACAATCTGCCTCGCTCGTGATTACGGACTCGGTCGCCGGCAGCCCGCAATCGGTGCCGCTCTCGGGAACTCCGATCAATCCGCAGGCATCGCTCAGCCCGTCGATGCTGAATTTTACTCCGCAGAAAGTTGGCTCGACGAGCACGACGCAGACCATCACCGTCGAAAACACGGGGACCACACCTCTGACTCTCGGCACGATCTCAATCAATGGGAATTTCACTCTCGCCTCCGGCTCGACCTGCGCGAAGGGAGGCACCGTGAATCCCTCGACCGCGTGCATCATCAAGGTTGCGTTCGCTCCCAAGTCAACAGGCAAGGCGAGTGGCTCGGTGATTGTCAACGACAACGCGCTGATCAACCCACAGATCGCGATTCTCTCCGGCACCGGCGATTAAACAGCGCGCAGCGGGACCGAAGACAGATTCCTAGCCAGGATCGAGCAACCTCGGTCCCGGGCCCTGCTTTCTGAGCCTGTCTTGCGGATTGCGCAGCGGGCACACTCCCAGCGACAAACATCCGCAACCGATGCATCCATCAAGCTGGTCTCGAAGCCGCGTGAGGCGCTTGATCCGGTCGTCGAGCTCATTTCTCCAAAGCGCCGAAAGCCTCTGCCAATCCTCCGCCGTTGCGGGGCGTCCCTTCGGCAGCGCCTTCAATGCTTCGCCGATCGACGTGAGCGAAAGGCCGGTTCGTTGCGCAACCTTGATGAGAGCCACCCGGCGCAGCACCGCGCGGGCATATCGCCGGTGGTTGCTCTTATTCCGCCAGCTGCGGATAAGCCCTTTTGATTCATAGAAGTGGATGGTAGAAATGGCCACGCCGCTTCGCGTGGCAACCTGTCCCACGGTCAACTCCTGGTGCGACGCTTCGGGCTTTGCGTTCGTGCTCATTTTTCTCTTGACCTCAACCTAACTTGGGGTATTACCCTGCCTCTCGATTCGTTGCAAGACAATCCGACATCCGGAAAAAAGCAGGAGGCAAACACCCGTGATCCTAGTTACGGGAGCGACCGGCACGGTGGGAAGGGAAGTAGTGGCGCAACTGCTCGCAGCAGGGCAACCCGTTCGGGCGATGACGCGCAATCCTAGCAAGGCGAAATTGGGCCCGCGAACACGCCCCTGCCTTTCAGTGAGCGAATTTGCGGCGTCGACGCTTGGCTGAAGTCGAATGCGGCGCAGGCATTTCGACTGCGATGGAGGTCAGATCCGGGTCAATGCGGTGGCTTCGTCCTCGGCAAGATCGAGGACCGAATCGAGCCGCACCATCTTCAGCAGCATCAGCACGCGTTTGCTGGCCGCGAAATAAGTGCACTTTCCCCCGGCGCGTTTCAGGTTGGTGAAGGTTCGGACGAGGGACCCGATTCCCGAGCTGTCCAGGTCGGTCACCCCTCCCAGATTGATGGCCACGTGCGTCGATCCGGAATCGATCAATTGCTGGACCTGCGTTCGAAAGCCCTCCTCGTCCTTGCCAAGCTTCAGTGGTCCCTCAAGGTCCAGAATCGTAGCCGGACCCGCCTTCCGGATTTTAATGTTCACGTAGCCCTCTGCGCAGCGCCCCAAGCTAACCGAATTACGCAGTCCGATCAAGGGCTCTGATGCGATTCCGTCGCGCAGTTCCTTGACGGCTCCGCGCCTGATTTGTTAGGCTGCGCCGTCCGTCCTATGCCGCATTTGGGGCTGATTTTATGCGGCAAATGGACACCCGCACACGTCCTCTGGAGAAGCATGGAAGCGTCTGCCGCGCTATTCGAACTGGCCAGCGTGTCTTTGGCCTGTCGCGATCAAGATACACTGCTGAAGACGGTCGCCGCACGCGTCGGATCGGTTGTAGGCGCGCGGGCCGTGCTGATCTGGACCGCCGCCGGCGATTCCGGAGTCAGCTGCCGTGCGCGCTGGGCGGAAACAGGCGAACGCGTCCATGCCGAGCGTGGCACCGTTTCCGAAGGCATTCTGGCCGAAGTATGCCAATCAGGCGAAACCCGCCGCCTCGGCGCCAAGCAGATTTCCGCTGACCTCTTCTCTCACCTCGACGACGCCAGCCGCTCCCGCGTGAAATCGGCGGTCTATGCGGCTTTGCCCGGCGGACAACAGTGGCAAGGCGTGATGGAGATCCTGGGCAAGCGCACTGGCGAGTTCACCGCAGAGGACGAGCTCTTCATTGAGGAAGCCAGTCGCCTGGCCGGTCAAGCGCTCACGAACCTGGAATCCATCGAGGGCGAGCGCACCTCTCACCTCGCCACGCTCGATCGCCTCACCGCGCTGTACGATATCGGCCGGACGTTTACCTCCACTCTCGAACTCGGGGAACTCCTGCCGGTCGTCGCCGAAAAAATCCGCTCGCTGCTGGGCGCCGCCGCCTGCAACATCTGGCTGATGGACTCCGCTTCTTCCGAACTCCATCTCGCGCAGCGCGTCGGTGAAGACCCCACGACCGAAGAGGGCGCCCGCGTTCCGGCCTCGGAAGGATTGCTCGCCGAAATCGCGCAACAAGCCTCGCCCAAAATGGTCGCCGATCCGGCCTCCGAGCCCGGCCTCGAAGAGCGCTGCGAGGCCGCCGGCGACCATTTCGAAATGCAAAGCTGGATGGCCGCGCCGCTGCGCAAAGGCGACGCGGTGCTGGGTGTTGTCGAGCTGATGAACAAAGTTGACGGCGGCAGGTTCGACGAAGACGAACTGTTTCTTCTGGGCCAGGTCAGCGAACAAGCCGCCATCGCTCTCCACAACGCAAACCTGCTCGAATCCGAGCGCAAGGTCCACGCGCTCGACGCCCTGCTGAAGATTTCACAGGAAATCACCTCCACGCTCGATCTCGACCACGTCCTGATGACCGTTGTGCAGCAAGCCGCCTCCGTCGTTCCCTTCGACAAGTGCATCATCGGATTCTTCGATCGCGGTCGCTTCCTGCTCGGCGCCGTTTCCGGCGAGACCGAAGTTCCCAAGACGCGCGAGATGGACGATCTCCGCGAGCGCCTCGAATGGGTTGCCCACCAGACCGAAGTCGTGGGCGCTGAGCAGGGCGGGGAAGGCTGGCAGGTCAGCCCAGGCGAAGCCCGCGCGCAGGTCGTCTCGATCCTCGAAAAACACGGCTACCATGGTTTCTACGCACTGCCATTGCGCGACGATCAGGGAGCGCTCGGGGTCCTCGCACTGGTGAGCGGCGAAGCTGATTTTTTGACCGAAACCAACAAGGAAACGCTCGCCATCCTTGGCAATCAAACTTCCGTCGCGATCCGCAACGCTCAGCTATACCAACAAGTGCCGCTCGCGAATCTTCTCCAACCTTTTGCATCGCGCAAACAGAAGCTTCTCGCAGCCGTTCCCAAAGGGCGTCGCCGGATGTACCTCGAGCGCGCAGTGATCATCACCGCGATTCTCGTGTTCGTTCCGTGGCCCATGCGCGTCGGCACCAATGCAACCGTCGTTCCCGCGGAGCGCCGAACCGTCAGTACGATGGACGGCGGCGTGGTGAAGGGCGTCTTCGTTCACGAAGGCGACGCGGTCCAGCCCGGCCAATTGCTCGCCCAGCTCGACGATAGCGATGCCGTCGTGAAGCTTGCGCAAGCGCAAGCCGCGCTCGGCCAGGCACGCCATGATCTCGCCGAGGCCGAGTTCAAGAACGACTCGTCCGCCGCCGGCGAAGCCACGCTTCGCGTCAATTTGCACACCGTCGAAGCCCAGCTTGAGCAATCCCGCGTCGCCGAAGCGCAACTTCGCGCGCCCATCGCGGGCCTCGTCATCACGCCTAAAGTTGAAGAGCGCACCGGAACGATGGTCAAGCCCGGTGAGACCTTCTGCGAAATCGTCGCTGCCGACCGCATGGCGGCGGAGATGAGCGTTCCGGAATCCGATCTCGGCCTGCTTCGCGTGGGACGCAGCGTCGCACTGAAGCTCAATGCCTTTCCGACCGATACGTTCACGGGAACGCTTGAGCGCATCGGCGCCCAGACGCGCTCCGACGCTGGGGACCAGTATTTTATGGTTCACGCCGTCTTTAACAACACCGGCGGGCGCGCCCGCGACGGCATGGTCGGCCGCGCGCGTATCCGGGCCGGCGGCGGCTGGTTTGGCAGCGGCTGGTATCCGGTCGGCTACGCGTTGCTGGGCGATCTGTTCCGCTGGCTTTGGCAGGAGATATGGATTTGGATGCCGTGAGAAGGATGGTGAACATGACGAATCGGACCGCGCTGCTTCTTGGAGCTGCAGTTGCCTTCGCAGCCGCCCTCGGGGGCTGCGGGGATACGTCCGCCGTTTCGCCCGCGCATCCTGCCGCGGCCGGCTCGAATGACAATGCCTCCGCCCCGCCGGCGCCTGCTTCGCTGGCGCGTCCGGTCGACGATCATGAAGTCCTTAGCGTGCTCTCCGTCGAACACCAGCTCGACCTGGCGACCGAGCGCGACGGTGTGGTCGTTTCGATCGCGCGCGACGAAGGAAGCGAAGTAAAGAAGGGCGACATCCTCGCCCAGCTCGACGATCGCACCCTGCAAATTGAGCTTGCGAAAGCGCAGGATGATCTTCAGGTCGCTCAAAACAACGTGAAGTACAAGCAATCGGAGGTCAGAGCCAAAGCCGCTGCGCTCGACCGCCAGCAGAAACTCAATCAGGCCGGCCTTTCCAGCCAGGCCGATCTCGAACAGGCCGACTTCGAAGCCAAAGGCGCCGAATACGACCTGCATGGCTGGGAAGCGAACGCCGAGAGCAGCCAGGAAGAAATCAAGCGCCTCGAAATCGAGCTCGACCAGACCCGTCTGCGCGCCCCGTTCACCGGGGCTGTCGTCGTCCGCTATGTTCGCGAAGGCCAGCAGGTCGCCAAAGGGGACAAGTGCTTCCGAGTAAGCCAGCTCGCCCCGCTTCGGGTTCAGTTCCAGGTTCCGGAATCGTCCCAGCGCCATCCGTCACGTGGCGCGAAAGTCGAACTCTCCCTGGTGAGCGATCCCCATCGCGAACTCAGCGCCACCGTCGTCAAGATCAGTCCCGTGGTCGATCCTTCCAGCGATAGCTACAGTGTCACGGCCGAGCTCGCTGCGAAGGGTACCTCCGATCTCCGCCCCGGCATGGCCGTGCAAGTCGCATGGCCGGGCGCGCCGGCCGAGAGGCCGTAGCGATCGACCATGCGTTTTGGCCCCACCAGCCTGAAAGCATCCAGCATCCTCGCCAAAGGACTGCACCGCCCCAAATTCCGCTCGGATTTGCGCATCAGCGAACAGACCGTCGCCGGCGAGAGAAGTTACGTCGTCAAGATTCTCGAGACGAACTCCTACAACCGGTTCGGCGCTACCGAATACGAATTGCTCACTCGATGCGACGGCACGCGTACCCGCGGCGAAGTCGCCGCACTCTGGAACCATGCGCATCCTGACGACCCGCTATCGGAAGAGGAGGTCGCCGAGTTCCTCGAAGGTGTGGAGCCGGAAATGTGGGAGCAGTCCGCCGGGGAAAAGAATCTCGCGGTCCTCGAAAGGATCCGCGACGAACGAAAGAGCCGCCTCGACCAGTCGAGCGTGCTCTATATTTCCTTCAAGGCTTGGGATCCCAACAAAACTCTCGCGAAGATGGACCCTTATTTCGGATGGATGTTCACGCGTGGCTTTGTAATTTTCTCAGTAGGGCTTTTTGCGGTGGCCGCCTATTTCTTGGCCGGACAGTGGCCGCAAGTTCAGCGCGACACTCTTTCCCTATATAATTTTGCGGGCAAGACCGCCTACGATCTCTGGATGTTCTGGATCCTGATGTTTTGTCTCGGGGCCATTCACGAATTTGGACACGGGCTCACCTGCAAGCACTTCGGCGGTGACGTTCATCAGATGGGATTTCTGCTGATTTATTTTACCCCTGCATTTTTCACCGATACGACCGACATCATGTTGTTCGACCGGATCGGACGTCGGCAGTGGGTGCTGTTCGCGGGAATCTGGATCGAGCTAGTGATCTGCGGATTCTCGGCAATTTTCTGGCGTTTTACCCTTCCGGGCTCTCTCGCCAATGACGTCGCCTACAAGATGATGCTCTTGAGCGGCATACAGAGCGCATTCTTGAACATGAACCCGCTGATTAAGGCGGACGGCTACTACGCGCTGTCGGAATATCTGCGCGTCGACAATCTCCGCGACGAATCCTTTATGTATCTGCGGGCCTGGGCGCGTAAATACCTGCTGCGCGAGGATATCGACCTGCCGCCCTCGACGCGGAGGCTCCGGCGCATCTACATGATCTTCGGATTCGCCGCCATCGTCTATAGCGCGGCGCTGGTGTTCCTCGCGGTGGTCTTCGCCAAGAACGTGCTCGTCAGCAAATTGGGCTTTTGGGGATATGCGGCCACCGTGTTGGTGGTCTACTACTTCGCCAGGAGAGCCCTCCAAAAGGCCTGGCACCAGCTGCGTGCTGGGTGGCGCGAAAAGAAGGAGGAATACATGGCCTGGAAAATGACTCGCGGGCAACAGATCAGCGCGGTCGGGCTCGCTCTCCTGTTTCTGATTCCGCCCGTTCCCACGCGTGTCGCCTCAGATTTCGTGCTCGAAGCGGGCCGCGAAGCGCATGTTCGGACGGATGTATCGGGGGTGGTCCGGCAGGTGTTCGTGAAACAAGGTGATCGGGTAAGCGCCGGCGAAGTGCTGGCAGTTCTTTCCAGTCCCGGTGCCGAAGCCGAATCGGGCGTCCTGAACCAAGAGCTGGCGTTGGCGGATGGCGCGGTGCGCTTGGGCGAGACCCGGCCGGATTCAGCCCAGCTTGCTTCCGCCCTGCAAGAACAGCGGAGATTGCACCAGGAAGCCGCGGTTGCGCAGAAGAAGATCGATTCACTGGAGGTCCGAGCGCCGATCGCCGGTATCGTAACGACGTCGAATCCGGACCAAAGGACGGGTCAATATCTATCGGCCGGTGACGAATTTTGTGAGGTCGCGGATCGCACGACGATGAGAGCGCGGATTCTGGTTCGCGATTGGGAGCTCGAAGATATCCATGCCGGGTCGCAGGCGGAATTGAAGGCCGCGCCATTTGCGTTTCGCACCTACAGCGGAACCGTCGACCGGATCTCCCCGGCCGCTGCGGCCGATCGTCCGGTCAGTCGCCCGGAGCAGCTTGAAAGGCTTGGCCAGCAGCTCACCAACTATATCGCCGTGGAAATGACGTTTCCCAATGCGGACGGGTCGCTGATCGAGGGGATGACAGGGACGGCGAAAATAGCCGGCAGATCATATCCCGTGGCTTGGCAGGCAGCGCGCGGCACCTGGCGCTGGATACGATCGCAGGTTTGGTAGCAAACGCCACGCCCGACCTTGTACCGGCGGGCACAAAAAGAAAAGGCTGCCCTACAGGGGCAGCCCTTTGCCATCCGCGCAGAATCTGGTGAAGTTTGAATCGAACGCAGGGAAACTAGCCCAGCCTCAACAGCGGGGCCTTCTTCTCGATCTTTTTGGCAGTCAGTTTTCCGGTCTTCTTAATATTAATAGGCTTGGCCGTCGTCATGGTCTCTCCTCCAGATGATGTCAGGTGATTTGCCTTGAGCTAAGTGGCCCGTGGATGAAACGACTCGAAGGCGCCCTGCAAGAAAGGCCGCCCCGAAGGGCGGCCCTTTTGCCATCCGCGCGATATACGGTTTGCTTCAAAACCCGGCGCAGGCATCTCGTCGGACGCAGAGAGTTCAGCCCGGAGACCGCGGTCAGTCAGAAATCTTACGGCTTGCTTGCTTTCAGCGGTGCCTTCTTCTCAAGCTTCTTGCCGGACAGTTTCTTGGCCATGTCGTTTCCTCCAGAAATTTTGTGTTTCTCACTACGCGGTACACTATTGCAATCACTTCGCCAAAGTCTGGCCAAATACAGAGAACCTCTAACTCTATGTGAATGAAGAAGTTATGCGCATGCCGCCATTTGTGTGACGATATCCGAATTGTGGGATCTGTTGACTTTTCTAACATTCGTTGACTAACTCAATAAATCGCAGGGCCTCCCGGGCTCAATCCGGCCTTTCGATGGGGGAAGGGCGCTCGGGCCACGGGCATGCCGGGCGATTCGCTCGCGCTTCTGATTTCGGCGCCGCCGAATTCACGTCGAAGGCCTGAAATCCGGCTCCTAAACCTCGTTGGGGCCGCGGATATCACGATCGGATCGAAATTTCAGTGGCGTAAACCGGTCGGGCCACCGAAATCGGAGGACCGCTTGCGAGTGCCGTGTGAATAATTCAACGTACTAGAACCTGTTTCGATCTAGATCCCATGTTTTCGGCAAAGATAGTTCATCCGATTGCGATCGACACCCAGCAGCCGGGCCGCTTCCGTCTTCACTTGCTTGGATTGCTGCATCGCTTCCTGCACCCAGCGCTTCTCGGTCGCCGCAAGTTCTTTGTCCAGGTCGATTCCTCCGGCCGACAGGCGAAACCGGGCCTTGCCGTCGCGTCCGGTGGACTGCGCGATCTCCGGCGGCAGGTCGTCGAGTGCGATGGAGTCGGATTCCGTCATTACCACGATTCGCTGGATGGTGTTCTCGAGCTCGCGCACGTTCCCGGGCCAGGCATAGCGCTTGAGGGCCAGAAGGGCGTCGTCGGCGAGCTGCTTTGGGTTCACCTTGTTCGCCGCGCAGTAGACCTTAATGAAGTAGTCCGCCAGCACCGGAATGTCCTCCACTCGCTCTCGCAACGCGGGAACAAAAATCGGCACCACATGGATCCGGTAGTAGAGGTCTTCCCGGAATTTGCCCTCGCGCGTCATCTCTTCGAGATTTTCATTGGTGGCGCTGATCAGGCGAAAATCCACGCGGATCGGTTTCTTGCCACCCAACCTCGTGAGCGACCTGTCCTCCAGCACGCGCAGAAGCTTGCTTTGCAGGGGTAGGGTCAGAGTGGCGATCTCATCGAGAAACAGCGTTCCTTGATGGGCGACTTCGATCCTTCCCTCTTTCGTGCTGGCGGCGCCCGTGAAGGCTCCTTTTTCGTATCCGAATAGTTCGGATTCCATCAGGGTTTCCGGAAGGGCCGCGCAGTTTACACTGACGAAGGCGCGGCTGCGACGCGGGCTCTGGTCATGGATGGCGCGCGCCACGAGCTCCTTTCCGACGCCGCTTTCGCCGCGGATAATTACGTTCGTGGTGGCCCGTGCAATACGCTTGATTGATTCAAACAGGTGCCGCATCGCGTCGGTAGCGCCGATGAAATCGCCTGACGTGTTCTTGCGGCTGAGTTCCTCGCGCAGGATACGATTTTCGCGCTGAATCCGGAGCTTTTCGACCGCGCGCTCCAGCAAATGCCGCAGCACATCGGTATCGACGGGCTTTGTCAGGTAATCGTACGAACCGCCGTCCATGATTTTCAGCGCTGTGGATTTCTTGTCGTCCGAGCTGAGCACGATCACCAGGGTGTCGATCTCGCTTCCATCCAGCCGGTCAAGCAACTCGAGACACTCCCGGACGCCTCCCGACGCAACCGGCAGGCCCAGCAGCAGAATGTCGAGCTCGGCTTCTTGCAGATAAATGTAGGCGGCTTCGTAGTTCTGGCCCTCGAGGATGTCAAAGTCGCTCCGCAATGCCGCCACGATTCGAGACCGTAGGCCTGCGTCGTCATCCACGATGGCGACTCTGGGTTTCGGCGCGGCAGGTGCGATGGCTGGTCTCCGGGTGGGGACTCGCGAAACGGAAGGCGGCTGGGCCGAATCGCCTCACGCAGCCGAGATTCTAGGAGGAACCTCCGCGAGTGTCAACGAAACTGCGTGCCAGAACGCCCTTTGGGGGCTCTCTTCCTCGACCCACCAGCCTCATCGAAAAAGAGATTGAACCGAAGCCGAAGTTATTACAGACTTCGCCGGCAAAAGACATGAGGCGAGCGACCACGTGGCCGCCCGCCCAAATCCCGCTGACAGCTAGGACAGAACATCGGATGCCTGCAAACCACGACGTCATCGCCATCGGCTCCGGCCACAACGGTCTGGTCGCCGCCGCATACCTCGCCGCGGCGGGCAAGAACGTGCTCGTGCTCGAGCGCAACCCCTGGTTCGGCGGCGGAGTGGTTACGTCCGAGCTGACCGGCCCCGGCTACCTCCATGACCGATTCAGCACCGGCCACATCTTCATCCAGGGCAATCCGCTCATCAAGAATGACGAACTCAGGCTCCTCTCGCGCTACGGCCTGAAGTACGTGTACCCCGAGATTCCATTCATGGTGGTTTTCGACGACGGCGAGTCGATCGGTCTCTATCGCGATCGCCAGAAAAACTACGACGAATTCGCCCGGTTCTCGAAGAAAGATGCGGAGACCTATCTGCGGTTCGCCGAGACCGCGATGAAATATCTTCCGATGATCTCGTCTTCCTTCTACACGCCGCCGCCCCCGATGGGTGCCATGCTCGCAATGCTGGATCAGAGCACCGAGGGGCGCGAGCTCTTTGCCCTGATGCAGAAGAGCCCGTACGACATCATCCTCGAAAATTTTGAAAATGAAAAAGTCCGCCTATTTCTGGTGCGCATGGTTTCAGAAAACCTCACCGGCCCGGAAGAGAAGGGCACGGGTCTCGGCATTTTCGTATTCCTCGGTTTCATGGAAACCTACGGCATTGGTGTTGCTATCGGCGGCAGCGGCGCGCTTACCGCGTCGCTTGTGCGCTGTATCGAGGCCCACGGAGGAAAGGTCGTTAACAACACATCGGTCGCGCAGGTGCTGGTGAAAAATGGCCGCGCCACCGGCGTGCGCACCGCGGACGGCGCCGAATACGCCGCCCAGGACGGCGTCATCGGCTCCCTCCATCCGCATTTTCTCGGAAAGTATGTCCCGGGCATCGAAGCCCGCGTGACCCGCGATGCCGAGCGCGTGGAACTGTCGGCAAATTCTTGCTTCACCGTTCACGGTGCGCTGAACGAGCCGCTTCGCTTCAAGGCTGGGCCGCACGTGAACAAGGCATACTTCACCGACCTCGTGGCCGCCAGTATGACCACGCTGCGTCAGTACTTCGACCAGTTGCGCTACGGCCGCATTCCCGACAGCGCATTGCTCGGCGTCGCCTGCCCGTCGAACTTCGACGCCACCCGCTGCCCGCCGGGCAAATCCACGTTCCACATATGGGACTACGTGCCTTATTCGCATCCCGACGGCGGTCCGCAGCACTGGGACAAGGTGAAAGCGGCATTCGCCCAGCAGATGATCGAGCGCACGGCGAAGTTCTGCGAGAATCTGACGCCGCAAAACATCATGGCATACGTCTGCGACAGTCCTCTCGACCTCGAGCGGTGTTCGGAAAGCTTTCAGCGAGGAGATCTGCACGGCGCCGCGCCCTACCTCTATCAATCCGGCGCGCATCGGCCCACTCCCGATCTCGGCATGAACACCGTGCCGGGCGTCGACCGGCTCTACCTTGTCGGGCCGTTCCAGCATCCCGGCGGAGGCGTCTTCGGCGCCGGTCGCGCAACCGCCATGAAAATGTGTGAGGACCTGAAAATCAACTTCGACAAGATCGGGCAGCAGCGATGATGAGAATTTTCGGACCGGACGACAACGAGCTGATACGAATCACATCGCTCGAAAGCGAAGGCGGCAAACTGGTCATGCGCGGCAAAGTCTTCGGCTCGATGCCGCTGACGGCCAAGCTTACCGGCACCGAAGCCCGCAACGCGCTCAAACTCGTGAATTTCAAGCTCGTGCTATTTTTGCTGACTCTGCTTTTCCGAAAATAAGCATCGGGAGCGACGATCGCATGGCACCCCACAAAAATCGCCACGGGCTGGACTCGGCACGGCTAAAGCACCTGAAATCCGTCGTCGAAGACGACATCCGGCGCGGCCGGTACCACGGCGCCGTGATACTGATCGCCCGCCACGGCGCGGTCGGAATGCACGAGGCCATCGGCTTCATCGAGCCGACGAAAAAGCCGCCGATTAAGAAGAATTCGGTGTTCAGCCTGTTCTCGACGACCAAGGCCCTCACAAACGTCCTCGTCTTCCGCGCGATCGAGCGGGGCGAATTCGCCTTCACCACGCCAGTTTGCGAGGTTATTCCGGAATTTTCCGGCCGACAGCGCGAACAGATCAATTTCTTTCACCTGATCACCCACAGCTCGGGCTTGCCGAGCGTTTTCACGCCGCGCGAGGGAATGTACATCGATCGGCTCGACGAAATCATCGCCGCGATCTGCGAAAACGTGTATCCGCTGGCGGCGCCGGGCGAGTTGATCAACTACTCGCCATTGGCGTCCCACGCGCTGATGGGCGAAGCGGTCCGGCGCAGCGATCCGCAGAAGCGTTCCTACCGGCAGCTTGTCGAAGACGAAATCCTGAAGCCGCTGAAAATGAAAGACACGTCGATTGGCGTGCGCAAAGACCTGAAGCCGCGCAAGATCGTCCCTATTTTCATGGAACCGTTCCCCGTTCTTCACCCGGGCCACAGCAATCTCGGTCCCAACGGAGCGTTCGAGGAAGAGTACTCCGAAATGCCCTGGGTCGGAGCCGTTTCGACCGTCGCGGATATGTTCCGGTTCGCGGAAATGCTCCGGCGCGGTGGGGAACTGGACGGTGATCGAATCCTCTCGCCTGCGATCCTCGATTTGGCGACGCGAAATTGGACCGGCGACAAACCCAACGAGTTATATAAGAAGTTGGTCGAACCGCGCGGCTGGGGTGTTTTTCCCGCATACCAGGGGATTGGTTTCCAGGTGCGCGGCGACGACATGATTCACACGATGTTCGGGACCTTGACTTCGCCGCGCACGTTCGGCAATTACGGTGCGGGAAGCTCGCTTTTCTGGGTCGATCCCGTGCTGCAGATGACCTTCGTCTTTCTGTCGGCTGGGGTGATGAACGGCGTGGACAATATCGAGCGATTCCAGCGTTTGTCCGATGTCGCGGTTTCCGCCGCGACTTGATGAAACAGTTGTGCTTGGCATCCCCCCGTTTCTTTGTCGATTCGAATGTGCATCAACCCCCTTTTTGTCGGGGACTCGCGAGGGTTTCTGTTCGGGTTGGTTGTCGATTAGAAACTCGGTCGGTACGGAAAGACAGCCAAAACCTGCGCACAGCAGGACTGTTCGTGTCACTTGCGACTCAATTGTCAAAAAACACCTGCACTCTCGTCCGGAAAGACAACACCCTTTAGGTGGAATGTGACGACTGGACTTTGGTACGGAATAAGCCCCACGCACTGAAACCTGTACTTTCTGGTCTGGCGCAAGAAGAAGTGACTCGTGTCCGCTAGGCGGCTCGTGATTCGGAGAGCGCGACGCCCCGCGGATGGGGCATTTTTGCGAAGGCCATGGCGGCGATTCCCAGGAGCGCCAGGACGATATTCAATTCGAACGCCCGCGTATAGCCTCCGGAAACATCGAAGATCTCGCCTCCAATGGCACCGGCCGGGGACGCGATCACGGAAGTCAGAAAAATCGTCGTTCCGTTCAATTTCGGAAACGCGGTTGCTCCGAAATAATGCGCCGTGCAGGTGTTCATGCAGGTAAACGTCCAGCCGAACGCGACGCCGTAGAGCGACGCGGCCAGAAACGCAATTGCCAGTCGATCGGCACTGACTCGAATCGCCAGCAGCGAGCCGACGACGAAAACGCACAACCCGATGACGAACGCGACACGGCCCGAGATCGTGTCCATCAGCCAACCGCCAATCAGCCGGCCGACAATCCCCCCGATCGCAAACGCGCTCATCGTCCAGGCCGCATCGGAAGCCGCAATACCCGCGCCTCGCGCGTGGAGAATCCAGTGGGCCACAAAGAAGAAGAGCGGGTACTGGCAGGTGATTCCGGCAACGGCGATCAACCAAAATGCTTTCGTTCGATAGGCTTCCGCGGGCGTCCACGCGTAGGTGGTAAACAACTCGCTCACCCCGCGGCGCGGCAGCGGTGTGGATTCCGTCACGGGAATTCCATCAACGACCTGCCCGCAATCCTCCGGTCGTTCCTTTACAAACAGCAGCGCCAGTAGCCCGGAAATCACCGCGAAGCCGGCCACGATCCGCCAGCCCGCTCGCCAATTCCCGCCGCTCACCTCCAGAATGCGGTTCAGCAGCGGTGCGGCCACAAATCCAGCGATCCCCGACGCGCCCAGGCAGATCCCCATGGCCCGCCCGCGGTAGAGCTTGAACCAACGCGTCACCGCGGTCCCAGCCGGCACGAGCGTTCCAAACCCCATGCCCATGCCCACGATCACGCCGTAGCCCGCCAGGTATTGCCACGGCTTCGTCGTGAATTGCGCCAACAGCAAGGAGCCGGCACAGATCAGCGCCGAGCCGATGGCGAAGGTCTTCCGCACGCCCACCCGCACGATCGATGCCGCCACGAGGGGCGCGCACAACCCCACAAACAGATTCGAAAACGTGAACCCCAGGCCCAATTCGCCGCGGCTCATCGGAATCTGCCGGAGCATGTAGCTGTTGATGACCGTGCCGCCATAGACAGGAAAGCCCATGTTGACGAAATCGAGCGAAAAAAGGACCGCCAGCAGCGTCCACCCGTAGAATTTTCGATTTCCCGGCATTCAGAAAACCTCACCTGACAGCAGCCGGATGATACTCCCGGTCTCGGTTGCTTCGCGCGGGAATTGGTGTTACATCAGGGTGTCCGCGGGGGGAACGCCAGCAGTCGAAGGAAGGAAACCATGGACCCACACATCGAATCAGCCACAAAGCTTCAGGCGGCGGGCGCAGCCGCGGGCCATGCCGGCTCCGGAACTGCCGCTGCCGCGCATCCTAAGACGGGCGAATCGCGCATCCGCGGCTGGCAGGTCGGCGAGGTGAAGGTAACGAGCATCATGGAGTCGGCGGACAGGATTCCCTGGTCGCCGCTGTTTCCCGCCGAGACGGTCGATCACTATAAGAAGTACGATTGGCTGGTGCCGAAATGGGTGACGCCGGCGGGTGAAATCATCCTGGCGGTGCAGGCGTTCGTGCTGGAGGTTCGTGATCAGAAGATCGTGATCGACACGTGCGTCGGCAACGATCGCGAACGCGAGTTGCCGCAATGTGCCCATATGCAGACCGCCTTCCTGGAGGATTTCAAAGCGGCGGGGATCGACCCTGACTCCGTGACCGCGGTCCTGTGCACGCACCTGCATTTCGATCATTGCGGGTGGAATACCAAGCTCGAAAACGGCAAATGGGTGCCCACGTTTCCCAACGCGCGCTATCTTTTCGGCCGCAAGGAGTGGGCGTACTGGCAAAACGTACGGAAGGAAAAAAGCGAGAGCGTGCAGCACATCATCGATTCCGTGCAGCCGATTCTCGACGCCGGGCTCGCGGATTTTGTCGATACGAATCACAGCCTGACGGACGAAATCTGGCTTGAGCCGTCGCACGGGCACACTCCGGGGCACGTCAGCGTGCGGGTCGCGTCCCGTGGCCACGAAGCGGTCGTCAGCGGCGACGTGTTTCACAGCCCCATCCAATTTGCGGAACCGGAGATCTGCTCGGCCGCCTGCGTGGACAAAGATATGTCTCGCCAGACGCGCCGTGATTTCATCACCCGGTACGGGAACAGCGCGGTGAGATTCTTTGCGATTCATTTCAACGAGCCAGCTGGCCACCTGGTGAGCGACGCGCGGGGCTGGCGCTTTACTACGGACTGATTTCCCGTACTGATGCCCGAACTTCGCAGCTTCGATTACATCATTGTGGGCGGCGGCACGGCTGCTTGCGTCCTCGCCAATCGCCTTACCGAAGATCCCGAAATTCGCGTGCTGATGATCGAGGCGGGATCCGAGCCCGTCAGCCCGTGGATCAAGATGCCGCTGGCGATGGGAAAGCTTTTCACCCATCCCAAGCTGAACTGGGGTCTTTATACCGCCCCCGAAGCCAAGCTGAACAATCGGACGATTTTTTGGCCGCGCGGAAAAGTGCTGGGCGGATGCAGCTCGATCAATGGGAGTGCCTACATTCGTGGCCAAAAAGAGGATTACGACGGCTGGCGCGCGCAGGGGAATGCGGGCTGGGGCTGGTCCGACGTGCTGCCTTATTTCCAACGGCTCGAGCGGCGCGAGGATGTGCACGGAGCTTCGACGAACGGGAAGGGCATGCTGACGGTGAGCTATCCGGTATTCGTCAGCCCGATCTCGCGGGCGTTTATCGAAGCCGGTGTGCGCGCCGGATTGCCGAAGGCCGAGGATTTGAACGGGGCGTCGCCCGAAGGCGTTGGCCTGATGCCTTATTCGGTGCGGCGTGGCGAGCGCAATTCGGCTTTTGAGGCGTATCTGCGTCCGGCCCGTTCCCGCCGGAATCTGACGGTGGAAACCTCGGCGTTCGCGATCCGGCTTTCGATCGAGGGGCGGCGGGCGACGGGCGTGGAATACGAGCGCGGCGGCTCGATCCAGAAAGCGTTGGCGACCCGCGAAGTGATTCTCGCGGCCGGTGCGATCGGCTCGCCACAGTTACTGATGCTTTCCGGTGTCGGTCCGGCGAACCATCTGCGGCAGCACGGCATTCCGGTGGTCGCGGACGTTCCCGGGGTCGGCGAAAACCTGCACGACCACGTTTCGGCTCCCTGTACCTACCGCACGACGCCGGGAAACTCTCTGAATCGCGAGCTGAGCGGACTCGCGGTAGTCGGCCACGCGATCACGTATTACCTGGCGAAGCGCGGGCCGCTGACAAACGGCGCCTCGCAGGCCACAGCGCTGGCACGGGGACTGGCGGAATCGCCTTGTCCCGATTTGCAGCTGGTTTTCCGGGCGATGAGCTACGTGTACGACAAGAGTGGGCGAATCGCGGCCGATCCGATTCCGCGTGTGACGGGCGGAGTCGCGTTCACGCGCCCGAAATCGCGCGGCCGGCTGACGCTGAAATCGACGGATCCGAAGCAATCGCCGGAAATGAACGCGAACTATCTTTCGGTGGCAAGCGACGAAGAGGGATTGCTGGCCGGAATGAAATTGATCCGCAAGATTTTCGCTACGGAGCCGCTGCGCTCCATGGTTCTGGCCGAGGACGCGCCGGGCGAGGCCGTCCGCAGCGACGCGGAGCTTCGCGATTACCTTCATGCGACGGGAGGCACGTTCTGTCATCCGAGCGGGACGTGCAAAATGGGACAGGATCCAATGGCGGTGGTCGATGAGCGGTTGCGGGTGCGCGGCATCGATTCGCTGCGGGTGGTCGACGCCTCGATCATGCCGGCGCTACCGTCCTGTGGACCCGCGCCCGCCGTGTTCATGATTGGCGAGAAAGCGGCGGACCTCATCAAGCAGGATCGTTCGTCCGGCGCAGCTTCGTTCAAAGTCGAGGCCGACGCCGTTTCATCTGCCGCACGTTCGTAGGAATCTCAAAGGAGCGAATGGATGCCGCGACTTCAAGGGCAAGTTGCGTTTGTCACCGGCGCCGGCCGGGGAATCGGCCAGGCGATAGCCGTGGCGTTTGCCTCCGAGGGGGCTATCGTGGGCGTCGCGGACATCGACGCGGCGACGGCGGGCGAGACTGTGCGCGAAATCGAGAAGAAGGCCGGTACCGCGCGCGCGTTTTCCGTCGACGTGAGTCGGAGGGAGGATTTCCTTCGCGCCGTGGATGAATTGGTCGCCGAATTTAACCGGCTCGATATCCTGGCGAACAATGCGATCGTGTTCCGGCGCGAGCCCGTGTCGGAAATTCGCGAGGAAATGATCGGGCGGATGATGGACGTCGGCCTGAAAGCGATTTTCTGGAGCGCGCAGGCGGCGCTTCGGCACATGGACCCTGAGCGCGGGGGCGTGATCATCAACAACACTTCGCCGGCGGCAGAGCTGGGCGTGCCGCGTTCGACGGTTTATTCGGCGATCAAGGGCGGCGTGTCGTCGGCCACGCGATCGCTGGCGGTCGAGCTGGGGCCAAGGCGGATTCGGGTGAATGCAGTGTGCCCGGGAACGGTGCCGACGCCGGGAGCGCGCGAGATGAACAATTTCGACGACTCGTTGTATGAATCCAGGCGGTTGCGGTGTCCGCTGGGACGGAACGGGACGCCGGAAGACGTGGCCTCAGCCGCCGTGTTTCTGGCGTCGCCGGAGGCTTCCTATATTTCGGCGGCGATTTTGCGGATCGACGGGGGAACAACCGTCAACGGCGGCGCCTAACCGGTCGCATTCCGGGATAGGGCGACACTCCTGCCTATAAAATCGGGGCCAAATTCCGCATTTTGCGCAACCAGAACCTGGCTACTTCCCGGATTTGTTCGCGTCGGCGCCCGCTCCCGCGGCGTCGGCTCTAGAGAGTGCTCACGTAGTGGCTGTCCATGTACTCGCGCAGGGTGATCACTTTGCCATCCTTGATTTCGATGAAGAACGCGTAGCGATTGTCGTAGCTCTTGCCGTTCTTGAGCTTCCCCAAGCCCTTCGCTTCGACTGCGGCGTACGGCCCCTGCACCACCAGGTGCTGGATCACGACCTTCGGGTCTGCGGGCTCGAAGAGTCCCTCTCGAATCGGCTTCAGAAAATCGTCGATGATCTCTTTGCGCCCGTGCTTGTCGCCCGCGCCTTGGATTCCGGTGGCCATGATGCCCCAGACCGCGTTTTCATGCAGCAGCATGCGCAATTCTTCGAGCTCACCCGCGCTCAACGTATCGAAAAAATGGCGCACGATCTTTTCGTTTTTGGCTTCGAGTTCACCCATTTCACCCTCCCCTGAACCGCGCGCATTATACCGCCGGGAGGAAAGATTTCCGCGCGTTCTGCGATTTAAGTATGATGGGGCGCATCAGAGACTGAGGAGCAAGAATGAATTCTTCCGGGAAGATTTCGCGGGCGGCGGCGCTGTTGTCGTTGCTGGCGCTTGCCGGCGTGGCCGCCGCACCTGCGTCTGGCTCGAAGGACAATCACGCCAGAGTTCCGAGGCGGCTGCGCCTCTACGTGTTCGATTGCGGCATCATCCAGGGCCTCGACCCGTCGCTGTTCAGTTTCAAGAAGGAGGAGCTGGCCGAGACCAAGCTGGCCGTGCCTTGCTATCTGATTGTCGATAAGAAGGGGACGCTGATCTGGGACGTTGGCGTGATTCCCGACACTGCTTTTAAGGACGACGGAAAGCCCGTGACCCAGGGACCGTCGACGGCTACGATCACGCTGAAGTATCAGCTCGCGGAAATCGGCTATGCCCCGGGGGACATCACGTACCTAGCCATGTCGCACTATCACAGCGATCACATTGCCAACGCCAACGAATTCGCGAATTCCACGTGGCTGGTGCGGCCGGCCGAGCGCGACGCGATGTTTGCGGAGAAGCCGCCGGCGCTGGTCGATCCGAAGGACTACGACCAGCTACGGAATGCGCAGACGCTGCTGATCACGCATGACGAATACGACGTGTTCGGCGACGGGAAGGTGATTATCAAGTCTGCGCCGGGGCACACGCCGGGGCATCAAGTTCTGATCCTTCATTTAAAGAGGACGGGCAACATTATGATCGCGGGCGATCTCTATCACTATCCGGAGGAGCGGAAACTGAACCGCGTGCCGACGTTCGAGTACAACAAGGAACAGACGCTCGCGACGCGCGCGATGATCGAGGACTACTGCAAGAGGACGAAGACGAAGCTTTGGATCGAGCACGATTACGCTGCGAATTCGAAATTGAAGAAATCGCCGAAGTATTACGAATAGCGACAGCCGCTAGCTGATGGTCGCGGTCGCAGTCATGGCGAGAGCTTCGTCAGAACTTTCGGCCCAGAGCGAAACGGACTTTCCATCGGTTTCGGGTTTGCCACGCAGGACAAACGGCGCGGCATCGAACAACGGACTTACCGATCGGAATGCGAAGCGCGTGATCTTTGCAGGGGGCATGTGACGGCGCAACAGCTCGACGAGCAGAGTGGCGATGAGCGGGCCGTGGACTACGAGGCCGGGATAGCCTTCTGTTTCCGTCGCGAAGCGGCGATCGTAGTGGATGCGGTGGGCGTTGAACGTCAGCGCGGAGTAACGGAACAGCAGCACGTCGTCGGCAGGGACCGGGTGCTCCCAGGCTGATTCTTTCGGCGCTGGTTGTGCCTTGGGGGAGCGTTCGCCAGGCTTGGCGTTTTCGCGGTAGACCAGATCTTGTTCTTCGGCTAGCGCGATTCCTTTTTCGTTTGCGATTTCGTGGTGCACGGTGACGAATACGAGGTGGCCGGTGCGGCCTTCTTTTAGCTGCACGTCCGCGATTCGTGACGTGCGCTTGTAGGTTTCGCCCACCTTGAGTCCGGCGTGGAATTTCAAGCGGCCGCCGGCCCACATGCGTCTCGGGAGCGGGACCGGGGGGAGGAACCCGCCCAGCTTTGCGTGACCGTCCTGGCCTAACGCCGATTGCCGGCGAATTTCGAGGAAATAGAGCCAGTGCCATAGCGGCGGCACCGGCGCGCCCGGGGGCGGCGGCGCTGCCTGGAGATCGAGTGTGGCCGCTAGCGCGACTACCGGTGTTGGCGTGATCTGGTCTGTGGCCGATTCCGTTTTGCCGATCCATTTCCGCAGATTCGCGATATCGATTTCCAATTTCATTCGCCTCGTAACAACCCCAAAACCTCAACACTGAATTCAGTGAGGATCACAGAGTTCACGGAGAAAACCCGAATCTACCGCAGAGGCGCCGAGAAAGACCACAGCGGACTCGCGCTCAACGGACATTAGCACGCTTCTGCTTGGGCTGAACGCCGCGTGATACACTCCCGCTGCTTTAGCGAAACTGCGAACAATCAAAATGCCTGGCGGCGCCACGATCGACAACCCCTCCCTCTCTAATTCCTCCGTTCCCGCTGCAACCGGCTGGAGAATGTGGGTGCCCGTCGCGGTGATGATGAGTTGTTCGTGTCTTTCGTATATCGATCGGCAGGCGCTGACCGTGATTTCGCCGATGATTTTGCGCGAGACCGGGCTGAGTGCGTCGGCGTATTCCTATGTGGGTGGGATTTTTTCGCTGGTTTACATGGCGTCGAATCTTTTCTGGGGGGCGTGGCTGGATTACATCGGCCTGCGCACCGGTATGCTGCTGGCGGTCGGAATCTGGACTCTGGCAAGCGCGTCACACGCGTGGGTCGCGGGGTTTGTCGGTTTTGCGGCGGCGCGAGCGCTGCTTGGATTCGGCGAGGGCGCCACGTTTCCCGGCGGCCTGCGCACGGCTGCGAATTCGTTGCCGCTCAGCCGGCAGTCGCGGGGGATGGGGATTTCCTATAGCGGCGCGTCGGTGGGAGCGATTGTGGCGCCGCTCGTAATCGTGCCGATCGCGTTGAAGTGGGGATGGCACGCTGCGTTTTTGTTCACCGGTGGGCTCGGTTTGATCTGGGTGATGGTGTGGTGGTACGTCGCGCGGCCCCCGCTGGTTCGGGCGCCGGAACGTAAGCCAAGCGGTATCGCCTGGCCGAATTTTTTCGAGCGGCGATTTTGGCTGCTGGTGGTGGGCATGGGCCTGGGCGGAGCGGCGCTCGGCCCGTGCCTTTATTTCGTGCCGTTGTATTTGAATCGCGGCCTTGGGCTATCCCAGGCAAACGTGGGAGCCGTTTTCTGGATTCCGGCAGTCTGCTGGGAGTTCGGCTACTACTTCTGGGGCTGGGTATCGGATCGCTGGGTTCGCGATAACACCCGACCCGTGCGGCTATACGTTCTGCTTACCGTTCTGGCGCTGGGTCTGTCGGGCGTCACGCTGATGAAATCGTGGGGCGCGGCATTGGCGCTGTTCTCTTGGGGGATGTTTATTGCAGTGGGCTTCATTGTTGTGTCATTGCACGTGGCGGCGCGGATGTATCCGCGGGATGAGACTGGCAAAGTCGCAGGCATCGGCTCGGGCGCGTGGTCGGCGGTCGTGGCGATTCTGCTATTCGCGTACGGGGGGTGGTTTGGGCGACAGATGTATACGTCGGTTTTCGTGACGCTCAGCACGGTACCGATTCTGGGGACCGCGCTTTGGTGGTGGATCAATCGTCCGCCAGATTCGGAATACGGGCGCAGCGGACGCAATGCGCCCGCATGAAGGCGGCCGCTCCCTAACCGTCGGCCTGTGATGGAGGCTGATGGGGAACGCCGCGGCACGCATGGAGCTGGGCACGATCCATCGTGCCCCTCGGGCAAGGTTCGCGAAGGCTTCTTAGCGCATTACGAATGGATTGGGAGCGTTGCCGGCGATGTCGATCCAGACGCTTTTTGTTTGCAGGTATTCCCGGATGGCGTCGATTCCACTTTCTCGGCCGATTCCGGAGCGCTTGTAGCCCCCGAAGGGCGACATGTAGCTGACCGCGCGGTACGTGTTCACCCAGACGGTGCCGGCTTCGAGGCGTTCGGCCATTGACAGCGCGCGGCGGATGCTTTTCGTCCATACGCCGGCTGCGAGGCCGTACACCGTGCCGTTGGCGATACGCACGGCGTCGTCTTCCGTGTCGAAGGGAATAATGGAAAGCACCGGGCCGAAGACTTCCTCCTGCGCGATTCGCATTTCCGGTTTCACGCCGGTGAAAATCGTGGGCTCCACGAACCAGCCACTGCCGCACTCCGGCCGTTGTGCCGGCGCGCCGCCCAGGCGGCAAACTGCGCCTTCTGCTTTCGCAATACGAATGTAGTCGAGAACTTTGTCGTATTGCGGGCGCGTGGTAATGGGGCCGACCTGTGTGCCCATGTCGAGCGGATCACCCATTTTCGCGGTTTTCGCCAGCGCCAGCAGCTCGTCGGTAAAGCGGTCGAGAATCGGGCGGTGAATCAGCGCGCGCGAGCCGGCGATGCAGGTTTGTCCGGTGGCGGCGAAAATTCCCGAGACGACGCCTTTCACGGCCTGATCGATTTCGGCGTCGTCGAAAACGATGTTCGCGGATTTTCCGCCAAGCTCGAGCGTGACGTGCTTCAGCCCGCGGGCTGCGAGCTGATAGACATGTTCGCCGGTTTTATCGCCGCCGGTGAAGGCGACTTTGGCCACGTCACGATGCGAGATGAGCGGTTCACCCACCTCCCCTCCAAAGCCGGTGACGATGTTGACGACGCCCGGGGGAAATCCGGCGCGCTCGAAAAGCTCACCGAACGCGAGCGCCGAGACGGAGGAAAATTCCGAGGGTTTCCAGACGACCGTGTTGCCTGCGGCAAGTGCCGGGGCGAGTTTCCACGCGGCCAGAAGCAGCGGGGAATTCCACGGCGTGACCGCGGCGACCACACCCAGCGGCTCTTCGCGCGTGAAATTGAATACGCCGGGCTTGTCGATGGGGATCACGCGGCCTTCGATTTTGTCCGCCAGGCCGCCGAAGTAGCGGAACCACTGCGGGATGTAGTTCAGCTGGCCGCGCATTTCGGCGATGAGCTTGCCGTTGTCAGTGGTTTCGATTTCCGAGAGTTTTGCAGCGTCAGCAGCGATCAGGTCGGCGAGCTTGAACAGGAGAGCGCCACGGGCGGTGGCTGTGAGTTTGTGCCATGCATCGCCGTAGAAGGCGGATTTCGCGGCGGCTACGGCGCTGTCGACGTCCTCTCGGTTGCCGCGAGGAATCAACGCCCAGGTCAGGGCGGTGTAAGGATTGACGGACTCGAACCAGGTAGCCGAGGCAGGCTCCGCCCATTGCCCACCGATCAGCATGCGGTGTTTCTTCAGCTCGCTCATGTAGGTCCTCGACTGCAGAGTTAGATTTTAGGGGCTTTGTCGCCGAGTTCGGCGAAGGCTTCGCGGGCGAGGCGGAACGAGTCGACGGCTGCGGGCACGCCGCAATAGATCGCGACTTGCAGCAGGATTTCGCGAATTTCCACGGGCGTGACGCCGTTTACGAGCGCGCCTTTGATGTGCGCTTTCAGCTCGTGCGGGCGATTCAGAGCGCTGATCATCGCCAGATTCAGCATGCTACGCGTTTTTTTCGGCAGCTCGTCGCGTCCCCAGATAGCGCCCCAGCAATATTCGGTGACCAGCTCCTGCAGCGGTCGATTGAAATCGTCGGCGGCGGCAAACGCTTTGTCCACATACTCGTTGCCTAGCACCGACTTGCGGATTTCCAGCCCGCGGTCGAACGTCTTTTTGTCCATCACCATATCACTCTCCTTTGGTCGCGAATTTCGAATGAAGGCTTCCCGCGCGAGCTATTTCCCGCCGATTTGCACTCCGGCGAATTTTTCCACAGTTCGCGCCATGGCGGTCATATCGGCGTCGAACCCTTCGGTCTGCGTGGCGATCGAGAGCAGCTGGCGGACCGCGCTGCCGACGACCATGGGCACGCCGAAATTATCGGCCTCCGCCATACAGAGGCGAATATCTTTATTTAGAAGGCCGATGCCGAACCCGTAGCTGAATGTCCGCGAGATCACATGCTGCTTCACCTTGTCCTGCGTCGCGCTGTTGCGCGCCGTGCCGGCGTTGAAGACGTCGATCACGAGCGAAGGATCGAGTCCGGCCTTTACGCCCATGGCGACGGCTTCGGAGGTGATCGCCATTGCCGTGGCGGAAAGAAGGTTGTTGAGCAGCTTCATCGTCTGCCCCTGGCCGGGTTGGGTGCCGACAAAGAAAAGTTTGCCGAGCACCTCGAGGACGGGTTTCACGCGCGCCAGCGTTTCTTCACTGCACGAGACCATCACGGCGAGCGTTCCTTTTTCCGCGCCGCTGATGCCGCCGCTGACCGGCGCGTCCACCATACCAATGCCTTTTGCCGCCAGGCCTTCTGCGACCGCGCGCTCGACCGTGGCACCGGTCGTCGAAGTATCGATGAAAATCTTCACGCGGCTGCCTTCGATCACGCCTTTGGGGCCGAGCGCGACGCCCAGGACGATCGGCGGCGTCGGGACGCTGGCGAATACGATCTCCGCAGCCGACGCGACCGCCGCCGGCGAATCGGCGGGCGTGGCGCCGGCGGCGACCAGAGGCGCCATCGCTTCCGCGATCGTATCGTAAATGTTGAGCGCGTACCCCGCATCGATCAGCCGGCGCGCCATGCGAACGCCCATCCGGCCGACGCCGATGAATCCGATCTTTTCTTTCGCCATTCGCTGTTCCTCCGCCTACTTGGCCACGATCCGTCGGAAATTGAGACGTGGGAGCTGCGCGATTGCCATTTTCCGCCGCCGCATTATGCCCTATGATAGCGCGGCTCACAAACGAGGCGCGCCGTGCCCATCGAACCGTTTGAAGTGCTGGCTCTTCGCTACGCGCATTTGGGCGGGCGGCATCCGGGCGAGAATTTTATTCTGGCCGATCCGCACGAGTTTGCTTCCGACCTCGATTATTTCGTGTGGTTGCTGCGGCGCGGCGATGCGGTGTATCTGGTCGATACGGGCTTCGCCCAGGCGGCTGCCGACCGGCGCAAGCGCGAGCTGCTGCGCAGTCCGATCGATTCGCTGCGGCTCGTGGGCGTCGATGCCGCCCAACTGACCGACGTAATCGTCACACATCTTCATTACGACCACGCCGGAAATCTCGACCGGCTGCCGCGCGCGAAATTCCATCTGCAGGATCGCGATATGGCGTTTGCGACGGGCCGCAGCATGGGCGGTGCGGTGCTGCGCCATCCGTTCGACCTGGAAAATATTCAGACGATGCTCGCACACGTTTATGACGAGCGTGCGATTTTTCACGATGGCGACGCGGAGCTGGCGCCGGGGCTGACGCTGCATCGTGTGGGCGGGCATTCAGCAGGGTTGCAAATCGTTCGTGTGTGGACCCGCCGCGGCTGGGTGGTCGTGGCGTCCGACGCCGCGCATCTGTACGCGAATTTCGAGCAGCGGCGGCCGTTTCCGATAGTTTACAGCGTTGCGGAAATGCTGGAGGGTTTCAATTTGCTGTACCGGCTGGCGGATTCGCCGGAGCATATTGTGCCAGGGCACGATCCGCTGGTGATGAAATATTATCCTGCGGTGTCGAAGGAGCTGGCGGGGATTGCCGTGCGGTTGGACGTGGCGCCGAAGCGGTAAGGTTGCCGGCGTATGACGAGGTAGCTGACTTTGCGCGATTCGGCTAGAGAACCACGAATGCTCATTCGGCGGGTTGTCGCTGGGCGCTGGGCCGCCGCAGTCGCGCACGTGTTCCTCGCGGCGAACGTGGCAGGGTTTCCCGACAACAAGGTTCGCTAGAAAAACGCCGTCGCGCGTCCCGTGAGGATCAGCGCGATCCACAGAAAAATCGATATACCCGCCCACCGGCGCGCACTCGGCGGCGCGACGGCGGCAGTGTCCCACGAAGCAACGCTGCGATAAATTCCGTAACGAAAAACCGTCGCATTGACGCCCGCGAGCACGAGAATGCCCATCGAAATCCAGAACATGATGTTGTCGTAATATTCCATCGGGTCGGACATCGCAACGAACAGCCCGGAAACCAGCAGGATGGCGAACGCGACCCATTTCCACGCGCGGAATTGCCCGATTACTTCGGTGACGGGAACTTCGCGCAGCGCTTTGCCGAGCACGCGCAGATTTCCCATCACCACCATTCCGCCAAAGACGGCGATGGTAAGGACGTGAGCGATCAGAAACACGGGAAACGGATATGGGGCTTCGCGCAGCCAAATACTTAGCGGCGTCTGGCTGAGCCACTGGCAGAAATGGTAGAACGACATTTTCCTGCTGCCTTTCCTGCGATCGAATGCGCCGCCTGTGCCGCTAAAGATTTCCGATCCACATGCCTCCGAGCACCACGCTAACCCACAGGCCAACGGACACAACCGCAGCGAGCCTGCGCCATCCGAGCGGCTGCGTATCTCGTACGGGCGCGGTGGCGGCGCGAATGGCAGTGAAATGAAACATCAGCGCGACCAGCAGGAGCGTCATTTTCACGCGAAACGCCGTCACCTGCACGTATTCGAACGGATCGCCCGAGAACAGATACGGCCCGGTGATGAGCTGCACGATGAGGCCAGTCCAGATCCACGGTGACAGATCCCTTGCGACGCGCGAAACGGGCTGTTTCTCCAGGCGCCAACCGAGCAGCCGTAAATCCAGGATCACGACGGAACCGACCAGCAGGGTGAAGCCGAGCACATGAAGAGTCTCGACGACCGGGAAGACCCACTCCCAGCGCGCAATGGGGTTGACGGGAATCGCTTCGGGCCGGGCGACCAGCAGAATGGCGTGCGCCAAGCTCATCGAGCCCCGCTTTCGTGCCTCGCTCTAGCGAAGCAACAACATGCTGACGGAACTCACCGACGTGGTGATGTATCCAAGAGCACGGCCGCCAAGGCCGACGCCCGACCAAAGCAACAGGGAAACAGCCGCGACGAAGATGCGCAGCGCGGGGCCGAATCGTCCGTCGTCCGTCAGAGTGATTCTGCGATGAATCGTAAACGTGTAGATCGTCGCCAGCAACAGGAACAGCATCTTGAGCTGGAAGCCCCAGTTGCCGTACATCTTCACGGCTTCAGTGGAAAAAAGCAGGAAGCCCGAAATCAGCATTACGATCAGGCTGCCAATCATCCACGGTTTTACTTCTGCAGCAAGCTCCGCCGTCGATTCGGTCTTGAACGTCAGGCGCATCAGGCGCAGGTTCAGAATGAGGATTGTTCCGCCGAGAATTCCGAGTGCGAGCAGGTGAAAAATCTCGACGAAGGGAAACAGCCACGTGGATTCGCGAATGGTATGGCCCCAAAACGAATTGTTGCACCACTGGCAGAAACCCAGCAGCAGCGTCCTAATCATTACGGGAGGCCCTCCTCGGGCAAGCCCTTTTCCCGGCAATCTTCCCGATCATGGCGGTGGCAGGGCATAGGCGATTCCGCGCCCCGCGGAAATGATCAAAACCCAGAGCACCAGCGAAACGACCGCCGCGACTTTCGCCTGGCCGGGAGTCTTCGGATCCAGGTCCCATTGCGAGACCTTGCGGCCGATCGTGGCGTTAAAAATCAGAACATTCAAGCCCGCCAGCACCAGCATGATCATCTTCACTTTGAAAAAGGCGGTGCTCCAAAACGAGATGGGATCGCCGCAGAAAAGCAGCACGCCGGTGACGATCATCACCGCGAAACCCGCAAAAAGCCACGGATTGAATTGCGCGAGCACCTCGGACATCCGCCGCCGCTTTAGCACGACGCCCAGCAGGCGCATGTCGAGCATCACCGCGAATCCCAGGAAAAGCGTGAGCGTGAGGACGTGAATCGTTTCCACAATCGGCTCCGCCCACAGCGATTCGCGCATCACGCCGCTGAATTGCGTGTCGTAGAGCCACTGCAGAAACCTAGCGAACATCCCTTGTCCCCGGGAAAGTTTGCCGCCCTGAATCGATCGGCTGCGGAGTTATTTGGCTGAGCACGGCGTGGGATTCCAGCCCGTCGCATCCGCTTGCTTCTTGAATTGCGAACTGGTGATGAAGCTTTGATCGAGATACGTCGGGTCGGTCACCACGGTCGTCACGATCAGCCAGGTAATCCCGGCTTCGGTGAAGCTGTCGAAATATTCCTCGACGGAGGCATTCGCGCTGTAGGGAACTCCATTCTTACGCAGGTACCCCGGCTTCAGGTCCGTGGTGACGACTTTCATGTAGCCTTCCTGATTGGACCGTGCGCCGGGAGTGCCGGCCGCCACGGGTACCACGAAACCTCGCGGACGCATGCCTTCGTAGGTCGCCACGGAGTGCCCTTGCAGCGAGGGTGGCGCCCCACCCGGCCCATCGCTATAGAAATGAAACAGTCGAGTTTGTTCGCCGGCGTCGGTCTCGACTTTAAGCGTGTTGTCATCCGCCCAAGTGATGTGCAGCCGCGTGGGTACGCGCATGATCGCGGCGGCGCCATAGGATTTGCAGGCATTGCCGCTGGCTTCGTCCTTTGCCGGATCCCAGCTGGCCGCAAGGGCGCGCGCGGCGGCGTTCAGCGGCACGCCCGGATAGTCTCCCTTGTCCGGCGTGATCATCCGGTAGCGCCAGTCCTCGGTGACGATGGAAACCCAATAGCCGGTCAAATCGAGCGGGCCTTCGGTTCGAGGATTGATCTTGGTCGGCGGTGGAGCAGCGAATGGATTCGGTCCTCTGCTGCGCTGATTCGTGTCCTGCGCGGGCGGAGTGGCCTGCTGGGCCTGCGCATTCGCGCGCATGGGCACAACGAGCGTTATAAATGCCAGCATTGCCAGCGGCGCAAGAACTCCCCGAAGAATTCCACCCGTCATTCGCATCCCCCCGATTCGACCCGGCCCATCAATCGTTCTTCTCCGCCACGCATCAGGCGAAGAATCGGCCTACATGATCACGCCTTCCCATTTCCAGCCGTCGGACGGCCGCACGATCTTGTGCAACCGAATCCGGTGCTCTGAAGGATCGCGCCCCGGATTTCCGGAAACGACCACGTGATCGCCCGGCTTCAGCGTGTCGCGCGTCACGTGCTCCTGCGTCAGCTGCGCCCCGCCACCCCATTCAACCGAGTACACCGTCACAGGGCCGCCCTTCGGATCCGGTACCTCAACCTTCACGAACGAGTGCGGATTGCGGTACATGAACTGGGTCAACGTGCCTTCGACTGTGATTTCCTGGTCGACGAAATACGTGGCGGCGAACGAATGGTGCGCGTATGCCCGCGTTCCGACCATCGACGCCGCGATTGCGACCAGCAGAATTAAACTTGTGCGCTTCATACCTGTCCTCCCCAACTGCTGAAATCTGCAAACTCTATTGTCCCGCGCCTTCCTTCTTCGGCGCCAAGCTTTTGTAAACTGCCTCGACGAACATGTCGGTGGTCCAGAAGCCGGTCGTTTTGCCGTAGCGCGGGTCGTAATCCATCGTGGGATGCGCCGCCTTCACCTGCTCGAGCGTCATGCCCTTGTTAATCATATCCTGCACGCGGTCGCGGATGATCGTCACCATTTCCTGGTACCAGACCACGTCCGCCACGTCGCATTGCCGGCCATGGCCCGGTATCACCTGCGTTCCGCCCTCCTGCTCGTCGGCTGGAATCGCCATTTCGATGATGCGATTGAGGCCGTCGATCACGCCCTGAATGTTGCCCCCGTGCGCCATATCCACCAAAGGATAGCCGGTGGTGGTGAAAATATCGCCGGTGCTGATCACGTCGGACCGGCGGAAGAAAACGATCGTGTCGCCGTCGGTGTGCGCATGGGGCACGTGCGTGAGCAGCACGCCCTCGCCGTTGAAATAAATCTTGCGCTCCGGCGTGGTGTAGGTTTCCGTCGGCCACGAGCCCTGTGGCGCAGCGGGACGGTTGCCGTCCGGTTCGCTCATGCGATCGAGCACTTCCTGCGCCGCAACCACGGTCGCTTGATTGCCGGCGCTGGCGCCGATATCGCCCACCACGTTTCCGCCGGCGATCGTATTGCCAAGCTTGGCCAGCGCTTCATTGCCGCCGGTATGGTCGGCGTGAAGGTGCGTGTTGATAATGTAACGGATGGGCTTGTCGGAAAGCGTTTTGATCGCCGCATACACCTTGTCGGTCGTTCCCGCCAACCCGGCATCGACCAGCAGCACGCCGTCATCGCCCACCTGCACGGTGATGTTGCCGCCCGCGCCAACGAGCATCCAGACGTTCCCCTGCACGTGAAGCAAGTGGACTTCGACGTTGGCTGGTGTGGCGGGCGGAGCCTGCGCATAGGCCGGTGGGGCCAGAAGGGAAGCCGCCCCCGCAACGACCAGCAGCGCGGCCCATCCCAGATTTTTCGCCATCCTCGTCACTCGATCGGTCCAGGGCATCATTGATTGATTACTTTCTTGGCGGGGCGCGGCAGCGTCTTCATCGTTTTCATTTTGATTTGGTATTCCGGGTACATCGTTTCCGCGCCGCCGCGGGTGGCTTGCACCGGGATTCCGTAGTTGGCGGGGAACTCGTTTAGGAATGTATTGGCTCCGATTAAATGTGCCGGCACCTGTCCGGCCGGGCGATCCACTTCATCCACCGATTCGCAGGGCCAGGGCGCCATCGCCTGCTGCGGGTTGTAGACGAAATCCGAAGTCCGCATGAACGGCTCGGTCAGATACACCGGATCGTAGGTGATCGCCACGACCGTCAGATAATTCCCGTGACGCAGCAGGTGCGCGCTCGCCGTCGCCATATCACTGCGCGGCAATCCATTGCGCCGCACCCAGTTTTCCTTCAAATGGGTTGTGGTGACCACCAGAGTGCCGCCGTCCCATTTCCCGGTCGAAAATCCCTGCCAGGTGTGCGGCGCGTAATCGGGAGGATGCGGACGCCCGTCCATCCAGATCGTCTGCTCCGCGCCGTAAGCCGAAAGATGCGTGTGGAAAGCGATCGTTTTCTGTGACGCGCGATCCACTTCCTTCCAGATGCTCAGCTGCGAAGGTCCGCGCCAGCCGTAATCCGATGCGTGCGCGCGACACTGATTCTCGGGCAGCTCCACGAGCGTCGCATCCCAACTGTCGCCGCGCAGACGCGCCGCTTCGTTGATCGGAATTCCCAGGTAATCTCCGATTTCCGGGCCCGGGATGCGCTCTTCCCAGTCTTCGTCAAAGCGCGGCGACCATTCCCCCGAAGGATCCTGTTGCGCCCGCGCCGGGCGGCCCGCCAGAGCGCCGAAAAACAATAGCACGATCAATCCGCCCGCAATTCTGATCCGATGGAACTGCCCCATACCCCGCACTCCCCCCCGATATTCCGGTCAGTGCAATGCGCTGCTCGTGGTCAGCAGTTTTTATCACAAAAGGCCGCCCGCGCATCAGCAAATTCGCGGGTCGCCTTTGATTGCGCATACGTCCCGCAAGCTTTGGGCCCCACGTTGCCAAAGCCGCTGTCCCGCACGCCGCGCAGCTTGCCTAATCTCGCGGTCATTGGATAGAATCCCGGCCGGGGGTGAACCGATATGTCTCTCGTAAAAGGTCTCCATCACATGACCGTCTGCGTCGCGGGCGCTCAGGAAGATATCGACTTTCAGACGCAAATTTTT
>CAZLWY010000018.1:0-3369 GCA_964563425.1 uncultured Acidobacteriaceae bacterium
AAGAAGCTTGCGGGCATGACCGGTACGGCGGAAACCGAAGCACCTGAGTTCGACAAGATCTACAAGCTTGAAGTCGTCGCGATTCCTACCAACCGCGCGCTGATCCGCATCGAGAATTCAGACGTCGTCTACCGCACCGAAGCGGAGAAGTACGAAGCCGCGGTGAACGGCATCCTGCAGGAAGACGGAACGCGCCTTGGCGGCGTTCGCCAGTATTGGGAACAGGGTCAGCCGGTGCTGGTCGGCAGCATCTCGATTGAAAAATCGGAAAAGATCGCGGCACACCTGAAGAAGGCGGGCATTCCGCACCAGGTGCTCAACGCGAAGCAGCACGAGCGCGAAGCCATCATCATTTCGCAAGCGGGCCGCAAGGGCGCGGTCACGGTTTCGACGAACATGGCGGGCCGCGGAACCGACATTCTACTCGGCGGCAACCCTGAAGCGATGACGCGCGACTATTTTCTGAAGAACAAGCTCGCGCTGCCGTACGCGCCCGCAAGTTCGGTGATCAACGCGCCGCAGGGAACCGCGACTGCTGCGCAGGCCGATGCGGCAGCCGTTGCTGCGCAAGCGGGTAACGGCGCTGCGGCGGGCGGAAACGGGCAGCCGGCGTCGACGAACGGAAATTCGAGCGGCGGCATGGTCCTGTTTCAGATCGAAGGCAAAATTTTCCAGGTGCCGCTGGAGCAGTGGAAGCCGGTGTTCGACCAGTTCGCGCAGCAGTGCAAGACCGAGCATGACGAAGTAGTCGCGATGGGCGGTTTGCACATTCTCGGCACGGAGCGCCACGAAGCGCGGCGCATCGACAACCAGCTTCGCGGACGCGCAGGGCGCCAGGGTGATCCGGGCTCGTCGCGGTTTTTCCTCTCACTCGAAGACGACCTGCTCCGCATCTTCGGCGGCGAGAAAGTGAAGAACTTGATGTTCCGCCTCGGTATGACCGAAGGCGTGCCCATCGAATCGCGCATCATCAGCAACCGCATCGAGAACGCCCAAAAAGCCGTCGAAGCGCAGAACTTCGAAGCGCGCAAGCACCTGCTTGAGTACGACGACGTGATGAACAAGCAGCGCGAGACGATCTACAACTTGCGCCGCTCGTTCCTCGAAGGCCGCGATCAGAAGGAATTCGTTCTCGAACGCGCCGACGCTATTTCGAACGAACTCGTGGAAACCTACTGCCCGCGCGAGCAACATCCGGATCAGTGGAACATCACGCAGTTTTCCAACGAAGTTCTGAACCAGTTCGGATTCGATCCGAAAGCCGCGGGCATCGACTTCGCCAAGCTGAATCACGATCAGCTTGCCGACGAGATGCGCGAAAAGGTCCTCGCCCGTTACGACGAAAAGGAAAAGCTTTTCAGCGCGCCCACGCTACGCTGGCTCGAGCGCCACATCCTGCTGGACGTCGTCGACGGCCAGTGGAAGGACCACCTGCTCACCCTCGATCACCTGAAAGAGGGAATCGGCCTCCGCGGCTACGGCCAGAAAGACCCTCTCGTTGAGTTCAAGAAGGAAGCCTTCACGCTGTTCGACGATTTGATGAACCGCATCGACACCGAAGCGGTTCGCTTTCTGTTCCTCGTGCGGCCAGCCGATCCGACGAACGCTCCGACGCAGCGCGCGGTCGCTCCTGTGCCTGCTCCGCCTTCGCAGGGCGGTCCAGCGCCGTCCGCCGTGAGTGCCACGGCTTCGGCAGCGCCAACGCAGCCGCTAGCGAACGCCACCTCTACCGGTGGGCCGCGGCCTCCGGCATTGGGCGGCCTTTCGCAGTTCTCGCCCGAAGAACTCGAGCGCCGACAGCGCCGCCAGCAGCAACAGATGCAGTTTCAGGCGGGCTCCACGCCCACGGAACCGCCTAAGCCTGCGCGCAGCGCGGCGAAAGTCGGCCGCAACGACCTCTGTCCCTGTGGCTCCGGCAAGAAATACAAGAAGTGCCACGGCACAGACCGCTAGAGCCTCACGTATGTGTATCGAGCGTGCGATTTCGAACCGGCCACTCCCGGGCGGACGCGCGCTTTTTCCTTTGAACTTTTCCCCCAGCCCTTGCGTATCCCCGTCTGACAGGCATCCATCCGTATGGAGGAATTCGCCATGAATTTGCAATCCGGGCTTTTGCCCGCAGTCGCTGCTCTAACGGTCGGTGTTGTGATCACCGCACCGTCGGTTCTGCCGGCTCACTACTGGGCCCCAACCGCGCCGGAAATGTATAAGGTGACGTCCTACCTGCCGCCAATTCCCGCACCACCGCCGCTTCCGGGCCTTCCCAAGCTTGCAGATTTTCCAGCGCTGCCAGAACTCCCCGCGCTGCCGGCCCTCCCATCGATGCACCGGGTGCCATTTGGCGAAGAGGGTCACTTCGACCGCACGCTCACGGTGAGCGGTCCCGTCGACCTTGACGTGCAGACCGGCTCGGGAGATATCACCGTGAGGACCGGCGATTCGTCTAGGGTCGAAGTCCACGGAAAGATTCACACGAACCACGGGGCTGGCGGCGACATTCAGAAGTACGTTAGCGAGATCGAAGCCAATCCTCCGATCGAGCAGAACGGCAACACGATTCACATCGGCCGCATCGAGAACGAAAACTGGAAACACAACATTTCGATCAGCTACGAGCTCGTCGTGCCGGCGCAGACCAAGCTCGTTTCGCAGTCCGGTTCGGGCAGCGAAAGCATCGACGGTATCGCGGGGCCGCTCGAAGCGCGAAGCGGTTCGGGCTCGCTGAAGATTTCAAACATCGGCAACGAAGTGCAGGCGCACACCGGCTCGGGCGAAGTCGAACTCTCGAACGTGAAGGGCGGCGCGAAACTTTCGGCCGGCAGTGGCTCGATTTCGGCGAAGGGAATCGCGGGCGGCCTCGACGCTTCGAGCGGCAGCGGAAGCATCTCGCTGGAACAGACGGCGCCGGGCAACGTGGAAATTCAGACCGGTTCGGGCAGCGTGGAGGTCACCGGTGCGAACGGCTCCGTGAAAGCGCAGACCGGCAGCGGCGGAATTTCCGTCGCGGGGAATCCGGCGGGTGAATGGACGTTGCACTCCGGCTCGGGCGACGTGGCGGTGAAGTTGCCGCCGCAAGCATCGTTCAACCTCGTCGCGCACACCGGCTCGGGCTCCATCGATTCGAATCGCGAGATTGCGGTGCAGGGCAAAATCAGTCCGCGCGAACTTAACGGCAAAGTCGGCGGCGGCGGTCCAACCGTCGAGTTGAGCACTAGCTCAGGCACGATTGAAATTCGCTAAGCGCGACCGCTAGAAAAAATCTCGTCGTGCCCGAATTTCCGCTGAGTGCAGCGCGAACCGCCGGGCGCGGCGAGATTTGTTTTCTCTATTGTTGTTTTCGCGCCGTTGACAATCGCCCTCAGAAAAATG
>CAZLWY010000019.1:0-3558 GCA_964563425.1 uncultured Acidobacteriaceae bacterium
GCTTTCGACTCTCCACACTTTGGACGCGACGGAAACGATTCAGCGCATCATCGCCGTCTTCCCACCGCCGGAGCAGAAACAGATTCGTCTTCAGCTCGCTGGAACGCTGAAAGCCGTGGTCAGCCAGCGCCTGGTCCGCAAGAGCGACGGCACCGGCCGCGTGCCGGCGGTCGAAGTGATGATCGCGACCGGGTACATCCGCGACTGCATCATCAACCCGGACAAAACCCGCATGATCCGCGATGCCATCGCCGCCGGCACCAGCCAGTACGGCATGCAGACGTTCGATCAATCGCTCTTCGATCTCTATTCACGCAACCTGATCACTCTCGAAGAAGCTCTGACGCGCGCCTCGAACCCGGACGATTTTCACCTCCGCGTCCAGGGTATCCGCTCCTCGGCCGATTCCGCGCGCGAGGACATGGAACGCGCCATGAACGAATTCGAGCGCCTCGGCAAACGCTAGGGTTTTCTCTTCGGATAGAAGCCGGCCTGACAGACCCATTCAAAAAGCGGCCCAATGTTCGGGGCTTGGGAGACTGTGTCGCAACCTCGATGTCCACAGGTTGTATTATCTCGAGAATCGCATCAGTCGCGTCGCTCCCAAGAAACCGACAAGGGATGTGGAAATCGATATTTGCCCGAGCGACACAGACTCTGGATCCCTGGAGGTTTTTCCACAAATCCCGATTGCGCTACTCACCTCCATGCTTCTATGCTCGCCGCATGCGCAACCGGTCCAGACCGCGCCAGCTTTCAACTGAACAGGAACTCTACGCCTCCGCCCTCCGGGCCCTGATGCGCCGCGCGCATTCGATCCACCAGATGAAGGAATATCTGAATCCCCGCGCCGAAGACAAGGATCTGGTCTCCAACGTCATCGCCCGCCTCCGCGAGCTGAACTATCTCGACGACACCCGCTTCGCCGCCGAATTCGCCCGGCAGCATGCCAGCTTCCGCAAGCAAGGCCGCTTCCGCATCGCCCGCGAGCTACGCGCCCGCGGCGTGCCCGACCCCTACATCGACGCCGCGCTCGATTCCGTGTTCGCCGAAACCGACGAAGCCGCTTCGGTCCGCGCCCGCATCAAGCGCAAACTCGCTCATGTCCGTGGCGCGCTCGATCAGCGCAAAATCGCCTCGCTATACGGCAGCCTGCTCCGCGCCGGTTTTTCCGCGGACATCATCCGCACCGAGCTCCGCGGCCTCACCGGCGGCGCCCATCCCGACCTGTCCGAATCCGAATAGGTGAGTGGAAGCGCCGTTTCAACCCTGAAACGAGACTTGAGGTTCGGAGCGTTAACCCCGCCATCGGGGCCAACCTCAGCACTGGGAATTCACCCCGGCGCTCCCGCTACGGTTCGCGCCCGCCGGCTAACTTTCCTTTCGGAAGCAGCCGGCCTGCGTGCACGTGCCGCACGTATGGGCGGCCCCATGCGGGGTCGCCAAAGCCGGACGGCTCGCAATTTTGACCACCGCGGAGTTTCGCGTCCGCGCGGCCAGCGGCGTCCCGGCAGCGGCGCAAAACGACACAACTAAATTCTCACGGGTCACTTGCGCGCGAATCACCAAACGCTGCGGCGCGCGAAAACGCAGATCAACGTAGTTCCATGCCACGGTGGCGTCGCGTCCGTCCGCCGCGGCCGAACCCGGAACCGCGCGCGAATGCGCGTGCCGCTCGACGATTTCGCAGCCGGTTTGCAGCGCCAGGTCGTACAGCGCGTTCGAAAGCTGGCAAAGCCCTCCGCCGACATCCGGAATCATGCAGCCCTGCTGCAGCATACGGCCCTTCAGGTACCCGCGGCGCTTGCTGGCCCGGCCGATCTGCATCCAGAAACTGAAAACGCGCCCGGGCAGCAGCAACGTGCCGTCCAGCGACTCAGCCGCGATGCCGAGGTTGTGCACTTTGCCGCGCTGTAAGGCCACTTCCACCGCGCGGAGGTCCGACCAAAGCGCCGTACGCGATTCGCCCGCCACGAACAGGTACTCGCGCCCCAGCACGCGATCAAAAGGCAGCGGTCCGTCGGCGAAGTCTTGAATCGCGCGGCGCAGCTGGTGCCCCAGAACCCGGATTCGAAACAGCGCCGCCGAAAGACGCGTCGGCAGTGCTTCGGGCACGTCTGGGTGGCCTGCGGTGATAAGCGGCGAGCTTCCCATGGCCGGCTCCTTCCACTGGCGTAACAGCAGGTCCGCTGCCGTTTTCCTGCCCTGATTCAAGGCCAGAGAACCAGGTAATCACAGGACTTCCCGCGCACGTTCATAGGGCACGCGTGTCGGCAAACACACGTCCGTCGAAATCGTGACACCCGCAAAACCTTTTCCTGCGAGCCGCGTCTATACCGGGCAACGCGCCGCGTTCCTTGCACGCGCCGCGCTCGCATCGAGAATCGAGAGGAGAACCTTGCATGAAGAAACTCTGCCTATCGGCCACGTTATTCGCACTGGCGCTATCCGGCTCTACCTCGCGGGCCCGCGCCGCGCAGCCTGAGGACAAAACGCCGCCGAGCTATGACATGAAGGGCCAATCGCTCGCCGATCTCGACGATCTCCATAAGAAATTCGTCAGTCTCGCCCAAGCCACGCCGGCAGAAAAATTCGCCTGGCGGCCCGGCGAGGGCGTCCGCTCCGTCAGCGAAGCTTACCTGCACGTCGCCGCCATGAATTTCGGGATGCCTGCGCAGATTGGCGCCACTCCCGCGCCCGGCTATAAAAAAGACGGCTACGAATCCTCCACCACGGACAAAGCCGCGATCATCGCGCAGTTGAATCAGTCGTTCGATTACGTGCACGCCTACGTCGAGAGCATGTCCAACGCGGATTTCGCCAAACCGGAGCTGAAATTCGGCCCGCAGGCCAACGCCGGCGACATCATCTACATCATCATCGCCGACGACCACGAACACCTCGGCCAGTCCGTAGCCTATGCGCGGGTGAACGGCATCGTCCCGCCGTGGACCGCCGAAGCCGCGGCGAAAGCAAAAGCCGAGAAAAAATAGAATTGGCCAGGAAATACGGCACTGCTCAGGTGAGAGTGGGGGCCTTTCGGGCCCACCAGAAAAACACTGGAAGCGAAGCGGGCTTTACTGCTGGGCTCGCCCGGTGTGGAAGTAAATGTAGCGGCGCGGTTTCAGCGCGGGACGTCGGCTTCACCGCGCCACGCTATCTTGAATAATCGCCGTCACAGGCGCATCCGCCGGAGGCAGAATCCCAAGATCGCGATAAATAGGCCGGATCAGCGATCGCACCAACCGCAGCCGCGTCGCAAACCACAACGCACCCACAATACAACACGCCCCGCTGATCATGACTGTCCGTGGCGCCCCAATCCAGTTCGCCAGCGTGCCCGCCAGCAAGCTGCCGAACGGTGCCATGCCCACGAACGACATCGTGTAATAGCTCATCACTCGCCCGCGTTTGTTCTCTTCGACGATCGTTTGAATGATCGTATTGCTCGCGGCCATCTGCTGCATCAGCCCAAATCCGCAAACCAGCATCAGCGGCAGCGAAAGCCACAAATGCCGCGAGAACCCGAACAAGATCAGCCCCACGCCGAAAGCCCCC
>CAZLWY010000020.1:0-6565 GCA_964563425.1 uncultured Acidobacteriaceae bacterium
CCGCGCTGGTCTTCCTCCGGATGCAGGAAGGTCTGGATGCGCTGCTGCTGGTAAGGCTTCAGGTGCTTGCGCATGTTCCAGCCGAGCGGCACAAGCAAGGCGACGATCACAAGTCCAACCGCCGCGTGTTTCCACTGAATACCGGCGCAGAGCGCTCCGACCACTGCAACGGGAACCAGAACCATCGCGGTCCCCAGATCGGGCTGCTTCAAGATCAAGCCTACGGGAATTAGCGTCAAAATGCCAATCTTGAGCAGGTCCATCAGCGTCAGGCGATCCGTGCGCACCTCGGCAAAGAATCGCGCGAGCACGATGATTATAATCAACTTCATAATCTCCGACACCTGCAAATTCATGATTCCGCCGAGAGAGATCCAGCGCTTGGCTCCCAGACGCGAAAACCCCAGGAGCAGAACGACAAGAAGGCCCACGCATCCCACGAGATAGAGAGCAGGGGCCTGATCGAGCAGGGAGTGGTAATCGATGCGCGAAATCAGGAACATGCCGGCGATGCCGATGCCGATCCACATGAGCTGCTTCCACTGCATGCCGGCCATGGCGCTGGCGTGCGTGGACGAATAGATTTCGACCAAGCCGATCGCGCTGATGGTGCCGGCGATGGCGAGCAGCGGCCAATCGAAATCGTGAACGCGCGGGCGATCCTTCATTGTTGCTGTGCCCCGGCGCTCACGCCGACGGGATGAACCGCGGAAGACGGTGGAATGTTGTCGGCCGTGGAAGTAGGCGGCGTGAAATGGCCATTTTTCTTGTCGTAGAAGGCTTTCACGACATCGCGAACGATGGGCGCGGCCGAAGTGCTGCCCCAGCCGCCGGACTGCACCAGCGCGGCGACCACGATTTCGGGGTTGCGACGCGGGGCATAGCCGACGAACCAGCCGTTTTCCTTCAAATGCTTGCCAAGTTTGTTTTGTAGCTCAAAGCTTTCCGTTTGTGCCGTGCCGGTTTTCCCGGAGAAGTCGACGTTCTGCAATTTAACTGCACCGGAAGTGGTGCCGTCGGGCTCGTTGACGACGCCCCACATTCCGTCGGTGACCTGCTGGACGGTGTCGTCGGAAAGCGGAAATGACGCGGATTTCAGGCCCATCGCGTCCTTCATCAGATGCGGCGGAATCAGAGTGCCGCCGTTGGCGACCGCCGCGATCATTCGGGCCAGTTGGATGGGCGTAGCGGTGACGGCGCCCTGTCCAATAGCGACGGAAATCGTCGACCCCGGATACCATTTGTGATGGTTCACGCGCTCGGACCATTCCTCCGAGGGGACCATGCCTGTTTGCTCGCTGGGCAGGTCGATGCCGGTGCGCTGGCCGAGGCCGAGGCCGCTGGCGTAGTAGGAAATCTTGTCGATCCCGAGCAGTTGGCCGACGTGATAGAAGAAGACGTCGCAGGAAGCCACGATCCCTTTGTGGAGATCCACCTCGCCGTGCGCATGGTCGCAATGGAAGACGCGTCCGTAGAAGACGGCGGAGCCATTGCAGTACGCCGTGTAGGTGGGCGGAATGGCTTTCGACTCCAGCATAGCCGTGGCCATCACCACCTTGAAAACGGAACCGGGCGCGAGCTGCGCCTGAATGGCGCGATTGAGCAGCGGCGTATTCGCATCGGTGTTCAGCGCGGCCCACTCCTGGGGCGGAATCCGGACGGCGAAGTCGTTGGGGTTGAAGGTGGGCCGGCTGACCATGGCCAGTACTTCGCCGGTGCGCGCGTCCATGGCGACCAGAGCGCCCTCTTTATTGACAAAATCGGATTCGGCGATCTGCTGCAAATCCTCGTCGATCGTTAGCTGGATGGGCTTGCCGGGAATGGCTTCGACGTTGTCGAGCGTGCGCATCACTTTACCCACGCTGTTGACGACGACGCGGCGCATGCCGTCGGTGCCGACGATCTCGTCGTTGTACTCCTTCTCCAGGCCGGCTTTGCCGACGATGTCGCCGGGCTTATAACGATCCGGATTCTTTTCCATGTCCTGTACGGAAACCTCGCCGACGTAGCCGATGGTGTTGGCGAGCATTTCGTCGTGCGGGTAGCGGCGGCGCTGCACCATCATCAGGTCGAGGACGGGAAGATCGGCGCGGTGCGATTCGACGAAGGCGATGTCGGATTGGCTGGCGGCCGGCTTGATGATGATGGGCAGGAATTTCGGCGCGGTCTTGGCGGCGTCGAGTTGCTGATCGAGATCCTGCTTGTCGATGCCCAGGCCGTCCTCGATTTGCGGAAGGTTTTTTTCGAGCAATTTCGGATTATCGCGGAGCAACAGGATGCTGAACGACGGGTAGCTATCGACCAGCACGCGGCCTTCGCGATCGAGCATGGCGCCGCGCGGGGCAATGATGGCGATGGAGCGGATGCCGTTCTTTTCCGCGAGGTCGGAAAAATGCTCCGACTGCATGACCTGCAATTTCCAGAATCCGACCAAGAGCAGGACCACGAAGAAAGCGGATAAGTAGGAAAACAGGGACAAGCGTCCCTGCGGGATTTTTTGGTCGTTAACGTTCCACGATGGCAATGAAACCAGCTCCTGCGCGGCGGGCAATGCACGGCCGGACGCGGTGCGGTCCCACGGCGGGCCGAAACATAGGCGAATCGCTTCAAACCCGGAAGGGAGCTCGGACTAGTCAAGCTATCACCCGGAGATGCGGCCCGCAAGTTGGGGATGTCGTTGTGGTCAATGAGTCGGAACGGGGCCGTGCCGATGGGCAAGATTCGATCCCGGCGGACGGCTGGACCGCGCCGAGTCCCTTCGCCGGGCGCAGCGAGCAGCGCCCCTACGGAAGAGTTGCGATTTGGTCGAAGATGTCCGCAAGGTCCCGAGGATTTGAGAAGAATGGCGAGTGGTCCGTGTCGATCGAGAATGTTCGGCGGCAGGGCGATTGTTTCTCCATGGCGCGCTGGAGCTTTCGCGTGATGGCGCGGTCGCGGTCGCACTCGATGTAGTAGCGGGGAATGCGTCCCCAACGCCCCGCGGTCGTTTTCACCGGCGTGCTGATTGGCGCGGGAGATTGCGCGACCAGGCGCTCCTGGGCGAAGGCGATGTCTTCGTCGCTCGATTGCATATAAAACGCTTCGCGAGCGCAGTCGCGCCTGAAGACGGTCGTTCCGTCCGGGCCGATCTCCAAGCTGGACGGGTTGACCTTGCTTTCAAAATCCTCCGAGGCCCAGGTCGTGAGCGAGTCGCCGTTGCGCGGCAGGAACGCGCACAGATAGACCAGGGCGCGAATTTTTTCCGGGCAATCCTCGGCGGCTTGCGTGATGGCGACGCCGCCCATGCTGTGGCCGACCAGGATGACGGGCTCCGACTGCCCTCCGGCGATTTCGCAAATGCGGTCGGTGTAGCTTTTCAGAGTGACACGGGCGGTCGGAGTTTTGTCGTTGCCGTGGCCGGGAAGGTCCGGGGCAACCGCCGTATGCCCTTTGGACACGAGCAACGGCACCACGCGGTGCCAGCACCAGCCGCCGTGCCAGGCACCGTGAACCAGCAGGAAAGTGGCCATAAACCGGGCATTTTAGGCCCGAAGCGGTGTGCCCTAAAAGTTATTTCGTATAGCAAGCAGACCGTACCGGTGCCTGGATTGATCACCCGTCTCCTGGCTACCATTACCTATGGCACGGACTCGCAGCGGGCAGCCGGGGAGCCAGTTTGCGCAGGTGGACAATTCCGCCTACCTGCTGGGCCTGCCAAGTTCGCGTCCACGGCTGGGGAAGTGGGGCGTGGTGGCGGTCCGGGCGGGGACGCTTCTCGCGATTGGCGTGGTGATGTTCGAGAGTTACGTGGTCTGGCTGTTTTGACGGCGAGCCGCCAACACGCGCCTACTCCGGCATGACCACTGTTTCCTCGCGGGGAATGGCGTCCAGCGTCGATCGGTCGATGTTGAGGTGCGCCATCACGAGCTCGGGCGGCGTGTGGGTGAGCCATTCCGCGAGCGACAAATCCTGATAGACGCTGCTCTTGAACATTTCGAGGAATTTCAGGTCCGTGTCGCCGGTGTTCTCGATGTAATGCGGCAGGGTTTGCTGGACGTAGCCGACATCGCCAGCCTGAAAATCCATGGTGCGGGCGCGGGCGCCGGTGGCGAAGACCGTCATCCTTCCTTTGCCCGCGAAGAAATACTGCCATTCGTCCGCGTTCTGGTGCCAGTGCAGTTCGCGGATTCCTCCCGGATGAACCGTTACGATCGCGGCGGCGATCGATTTGGAAACCTTGAAAACATTCGAATCGATGATGCGGACCTCGCCGCCCTTGGTGCGCCTGGTTGCGGGCATGGAGAGAGTGCGGAAAGCGAAATCGGTCGGTGAAAGTCCGCGCGTGCCAGCAGCGGCTTTTTGATCCGCCTCCAGCGGGCCCGGCACGGCCGCCTGAAAAATGAAGAGCTCTTTTGGCGGCAGTCTTTCGAGCGAGGATTGTGGGACGCCGAAATTCTTCGCCAGCACGTCCTTCGGTGTGTGCGCCATCCAATCCGACAGCAGCACGGTCGCATACTCCGAAAAATTGCCGTCGTCGAACACGAGCAGAAATTCCGCGCCGTCAGGATTCAGTCCCTGAATCGAGTGGGGAATTCCGGTGGGGAAATACCACAGGTCGTTTTCCTTCACGTCGGCAACGAAACTCTTGGCATCGGCGTCGACGGCGGTGATGCGCGCGCTGCCGGTGAGCATGAAGGCCCATTCCGCGGCGGTGTGCCAGTGGAGCTCGCGAACGCCGCCGGCCGTGAGGCGCATGTTGACGCCGGCCATCGTCTTTGAGACTTCCAGTTCCCGCACCGTTACTTCGCGTGACCAGCCGCCTTCGTGGAGCCGCTTGTGCGCGAAGCCGAATGGGTATTTGAACGTTTGCACGCTGCCGGCGTCGGTCGGCGGAGGATTCACAGCGGACGGATTTTGAGTTTCCAGCGGCGCGTTACCGGTGCCGGGATCGCTGGTGCTGCGGTCCTCGCTCTGCGCGGCCGACGCGGGATCCGGTCCCAGAAATTTCGTGACCGAATGCGTGCCGGCAGCGGCCAGGGTGCCGGAACTGACTTCGAGAAAGCCGCGGCGCGAAAATTTCAGGTCGTTGCGGTCGTCAGGCATGGATGGGTCTCCTGACCCGGGATTTTACGCCGACTGGCACGAGAAGTCTTAATCCGGTTGTCACACGCCATTCATAGAGAGTCGATACCGTCGCGCCCCTCGGCCCAAATTCACACTGGGGAGGGAGCATGTCCAAACAAGCAGCAGAACATCATCACAAGGCAGCGGAGCATCACGAGCATGCGGCGCGCCACCATCGCGAAGCCGCCAAACACCACGAGGCCGACGATCATCTGTCGGCGGCGCATCACGCGCATACGGCACACGGGCACCTGCAACATGCGACGCATCATGCTTCGGAAGCGGCAAAGTCTCACGTGGAGCACCACGGTCATCGGGTGAAGGCGGCGGGGCGCTAGCGCGAGGCTGGGGGGCGTTGCGCGAGGGCCGGGCCACAGGTCACCGGCGGGCGAAACAAGATCGGCGAAACGGTCTCGAGGTACAGCGAACCGAAAGGAAGGCAAGAGATGGCGACGGGGACGAGTGTACTTGATCAGAAGATGGGAGCATCTACGCCGGGAAGAATCGGCGTGCTGATCTTCGGAGTTGCGCTGATTGTGGGATTCATCTACGCGGGAACCCATCTGGTGGGCGATCTGCGGGATTTTCATCCCGCCAGTGCGGTCCCATTCATTTTGCTGGGAGTAGCGCTGTTTATCGCGCTGGCGTTCGAATTCGTGAACGGATTTCACGACACGGCGAACGCCGTGGCCACGGTGATTTATACACACTCGCTCGAGCCGCACGTTGCGGTGGTCTGGTCCGGCGCCTGGAACTTCATCGGCGTGCTGGTGTCGAGCGGGGCGGTGGCGTTCGGCATCGTCTCGCTGTTGCCGGTGGAGCTGATCTTGCAGGTCGGCAGCAACGCGGGATTCGCAATGGTGTTCGCGCTACTGGTGGCGGCGATCATCTGGAATTTGGGCACTTGGTACTTCGGCTTGCCGGCTTCAAGCTCGCACACGCTGATCGGGTCGATCATCGGCGTGGGCATCGCCAACCAGCTGATGTCCGCGAAGACGGGAACGAGCGGCGTCGATTGGGCGCAGGCGGCGAATATCGGCAAATCGCTGCTACTTTCGCCGCTGGTGGGATTCGTCGGCGCGGCGCTGCTGCTGCTGTTGTGCAAGGCGCTCATCCCCAACAAGGCGCTCTATGAGGCGCCCAAGGGCACCGAGCCGCCTCCGTTCTGGATTCGCGGCCTGCTCGTGCTGACGTGCACGGGAGTAAGCTTCGCGCACGGCTCAAACGACGGACAAAAGGGCATGGGACTGATCATGCTGATTCTGATCGGCACGGTGCCGACGGCATACGCGGTGAATCATGCGGTGTCGCCCTCGCAGACGGCCGATTTCGTGGCGGTTTCCACACAGACGGCGGAGGCCTTGAGCAAATACGTCGATCCCAATGCGGTCATCGGCGATTCGCGCGAGGAAGTGACCGACTACATTCGCACCAAGCAGTTCACTCCGAACACGATGCTGGC